>NZ_JBFBJI010000055.1:4869-53370 GCF_040702065.1 Streptomyces sp. NPDC086777
CACATAGGAACCGTGAACGCCTCCCGGGACCTGGACGTCATCCGCCAGGCGCTCGGCGACAAGAAACTGAACTACCTGGGTTTCTCACGCGTGCCCGGGGAACCGGCCCCCTCGTGTGTGCCGCCGTGCGTCCTACTGGCCGAAGCCGTAGGCGAACAGGTGGTCGGTGCCGGTCTGGCCGGTCACCGGCAGCGTCACCGACGCCACCTGCTTGGACGGGTCCAGCGCGACCTTCGTCGCGAAGACGTAGGTCTTCACGCCGTCGCGGCCGCCGCTCCCGGTGTTCCGGTAGCCGGTGGTCACGGCCGTCGTGTCACCCGGCAGCGGCTTGCTCGGCCCGCCGTTGAGCGTCCAGTCGGAGAAGCCGACCGTCGCCCGGGAGGTGGTCCCGTCGGTGTAGGTGACGGTCAGGGTGCCCGAGACCCCGCTGCCGTCGGTCGGGGCGTTGACCGCGGAGCCCAGCAGGCCCAGTGACGACCCCGAGGTCCCGGCCGGCATCGGGATCGTCTGCCCGGCCATCTCCAGGTTGTCGAGCTGCCCGGACGTCGCCGTCGGCCAGGTGTAGGAGATTCCGTCCACCGTGAGGGTGGAGCCGCTGCTGACGCCGGCCGCCGACAGCGCGTTCTGCGAGTAGGCCCAGCCGCCGCCGTCGAACCCGCCCGAGTAGGTGGAGCCGTCGGGGTAGATGCCCTCGTTGGTGTTGTACGGCCACAGCGCACCGGCCTTGGCCACCGCCACCCGCAGGCTCGCCCCGGACAGTGCCGTACCCGTGCCGTGGTCGGTCAGGGCGAAGGTGACCGGGTAGGTCCCCTCCGTCGCGCCGGCCGTGACGTGCACCTTGGCCTCCGCGCTGCCCGAGGCGGGCACCGTCAGTGAGCCGGAGGCGGTGTCCAGGGTGACGCCGGAGGGCGCGGTCGCCGTCCAGTCGACCGTGACGGCCTTGCTGCCGAGGTTGGTCAGGTCGAGGGTGGCGTTGTCGCCCGCGCCCGGCTGGAGGACCAGGCCGTTGCTGGGACCGGTCGCCGCCAGCACCCGGCCGCCGCCCGTGGTGTCCGACGGCGGCACCGCCGACGGGCCGGACGCCCAGGAGGTGTTCGGCCGGCTGCCGAGCGTGTAGTCGAGCGTGCCCGCGCCCTTGAACTGCGGGAGCGACAGCCAGGAGGTGTTCCAGGCCTTGCCCTTGACGTTCAGGGACTGCACGTACGGCGCGTCGGGCGCGGCCTGCGGCGCGTTGATCCGGACCGTCCTGCCGTTGCCGAGGGTCACCTGGGCGGCCGGGAACGCCGGGCTGCCGAGCACCAGCGTGTCGGTGCCCGGGGTCTCCGGGTACATGCCGAGCTCGGACCAGACGTACCAGGAGCTCATGGCGCCGAGGTCGTCGTTGCCGAAGGAGCCGACCGGGGCGTTGAAGTAGAGGCCCTGCTGGGCCGTGCGGACGGCCGCCTGGGTCTTCCAGGGCTCACCGGTGTAGTTGTACTCCCAGGGGATCTCGACGCTGGGCTCGTTGCTCAGGTCGGCGTCGGTGCCGCCGGGGCTGGTGATGTCGTCGAGGAGGCTGTCCAGGTAGGACGAGTACGCCTTGGTGCCGCCGCGGGCCTGGATGAGCTGTTGCAGGTTGAAGGGGACCATGGGGGTGTACTGGGCGGAGGTGCCCTCCACGAAGCCGTTGGAGGTGCCCGGGGTGAAGCCGCCGGCGAACTGGCCGTTCTTGTTCTTGGCCTGCATGTAGCCGGTCTGCGGGTTGAAGACGTTCATCCAGTCCTGGGCGCGGGTGGCGAACTTGGTGTAGACGTCCGTCCTGCCGAGCGACTTCGCGAAGGCGGCGAGGGCGTAGTCGGCGCTGTCGTACTCCAGCTGGGTGGAGACCGGGCCGTAGAAGTTGCAGCAGTTGTAGTCGTTCTCGTCGAGCGGGAGGTAGCCCTTGGCGTCCCGCACGGACTCGCCGGGGCGGTCGTTGTTCGGGACGGTGGCCTCGTGCTGGAGGGCGGCGAGGGCCTTGGCCGTGTCGAAGTCGGTGGCGCCGAAGGCGTACGCGTCGGCGATGATGCCGGCGGCCGGGTCGCCGACCATCACGTAGCTCTCGCCGTTGTTCGAGGCCCACTTGGGCAGCAGGCCCGTCTGGTCGTAGCCGTTGAGCATCGAGGTGACGACGTCACTGGCGACCTTGGGCTCGACCAGGGCCATCAGCTGGGTCTGGGAGCGGTAGGTGTCCCAGCCCGAGTAGTTGGCGTACTGGGCCTGCTGGCCCTTGGCCAGCTTGTGGACCTGGTTGTCCATGCCCATGTACTGGCCGTTGGCGTCGGAGAAGACGTTCGGGTGCAGCAGGGCGTGGTAGAGCGCGGTGTAGAACTGCGTCTGCTGGTCGGCGGATCCGCCGCCCACCTCGATCTTCTTCAGCACCGCGTTCCAGGCGTCGTGGTTGGCCTTCTCGACGGCGCCGACGTTCCAGTTCTTGATCTCGGTGGTGAGGTTGGCCGCCGCGTTGGCGTCGCTCGTGTACGAGATGCCGACCTTCGCCGTGACCGTGGTGTTCGCGGAGGTGTCGAAGGTCAGGTACATGCCGTTGGCGCCGGTCGTGGGCGGCTGGGCGGCCCGGGCGGCCTTCGACAGCCGGGACGCCGGACCGGCGCTCGGTGCTGCGGAGGCCGTGGCGGAAGCCTTGGCAGTGCTCCCGTGAATCGTCGGGGCCGGCTTCGCCGGGACGGTGAAGTGCTTCTCCTTCAGCGGCTTCGACGTGGACTTCTGCGGGGTCTGGCCGACCTTGCCCGCCTTCAGCGACTTCGCGTCGGGGGTGATGGTGGAGCCGACCCAGGTGCCGCTCGCGGCGAACGGCCGGTCGAACTTGATGTCGAAGTGCAGCGTGTACCGGTTGCCCGCGCCGCAGAAGTGGCCGCTGTCGATCGCTCCGCTGATCTCCTTGCCGTTCACCACCTGGACGCGGGTCCCGTCCACCTGGGTGGCGCCCCCGCTGAGCTTGAACAGCAGGTTGGCCTGCTGTCCCGCCGGGAAGGTGAAGGTGCCGATCCCGGCGCGGGTGGTGTCGGTCAGCTCGGTCTTCACGCCGCTCGCGTCGGTGACCTTGTACGACCCGACGGCGGCCTGCTCGTCGGTGTGGCTGAAGCCGACGGAGGTGCCGCCGAGGTCGCCCGAGAGCGCGCCGGTCACCGGCAGCACGGGCAGGTCGCCGGCGACCGGGCAGCCCGGTCCCGAGACGTGGGTGAGGCTGAAGCCGGAGATCTTCTTGTCGGCGTACTCGTAGCCGCCGCCGTCGGGGCGGTTCGGCGTCGTGTCGGGGCCCCACTGCACCATGCCGGCCGGCATGTCGGGGCCGGGGAAGGTGTCCACCGCACCGGAGGTGCCGATGAGGGGGTTGACGAGGGACGCGGGGTCCGTCACGAGGGCGGGCGCCTTGGCACTCGCGGCCACGGCGTTTCCCGTCGCCGTGAGCGGCAGGGCCGCCATGCCCAGGACGCAGGCCACGGCGAGGCGCCTGCGCAATCCCGCTCGGGTGGAGGGTGGAGCGGCTGAACGTCGGGGTCTCACCATCGGTTGCCTCCGCAGCAGTTCGTGCTTCGCACATCAGGTGTCGGCGCGCCGAGAAACACCGGAATGCCGGCGACAGGCAACGAACCCGGTCGCCCCCACGGCGGCCTGACAACGTTGCCATGCACGAGAGTTGAGTGAAACGCCTGCGCTTGCGGGATGTCAACGAGGCCAACAGGACTTTCTGGGTGCGAAGTTCACCGAGAGGCGTGTGCCGGGCCCGATGCCGGTGTCGCTTGCGGGAGTTACGGCCCCCGGGCAACGCCCCTACAGCCCCCGGGTGACCAGGCTGAGCGCGTCGGCGAGCTGTTCGCGGTGCCGGCGCAGCGCCTCGGGGGTGACGCCCTCCGCGGCCACGGCGCGGGCCAGGTCGTCGGTGGCCACCTTGAGGACCGCGCTCATGGTGGCGGCCCGCATCCGCACGTCGAGCGGGCCCGCGGCCCCGCCCGCACGTTCGGCGAGCACGTCGGCGAACGTGTCCTCGGCACGCTCCCGGAGCACCAGGTAGACGGCCCGCAGCGCGGGCTCGTCGTGGGTCAGCCGGACCACGGTGAGCACCGCCTCGGCGTCCCCGCCGGACGACGCGTCGAGCGCGGGCTGGTACGCGGTGCGCAGGTGCTCGGTGAGGTCGACGCCGGGCGGCCAGGCGTGCAGGACGGCCTGGAAGGCCGCGATCGACTGGGTGAGCAGCGGCTCCACACAGCTCTCCTTGCCGGGGAAGTGGCGCCACAGCGTGCGCTCCGAGACGCCGGCCGCCCGCGCGATCTGCTCGCCGGAGGTGGCGGCAACTCCTTGCGCGGCGAACAGCCGGACCGCGTGCCGGGAGATGTCCAGGCGCTGCCGCTGCCGTTGCCGGTCGCTCACCGGGGGCCGTCCCCGGCGGGGCGCCATCTGGCCGCTGTCCACCGTCACGTCCTCCATCGGGCGATCCAACCACGCCGAGGCCGCGGGTCGACTGGCCGAAAACATTATTGGCAGTGACTGACAATAAAATGTTACGGTCGACGTGCCGGAAGATCGCGTTCCGAGGTCCAGGAGGAGGACCATGAACGGTGCCGCCGAGCGTTCCCGACTTCCCTTCGCACGGCCGAACGTGCTCGATCTCGCACCCCTCTACGAGGTGCTGCGCCGGGAGGCGCCGATCACGCCGGTCACCACACCGGCCGGGGATCCGGCCTGGCTGGTCACCCGTTTCGAGGAGGTCCGCGACCTCCTCGGCGACAAGCGGCTGGGCCGCTCCCATCCCGAACCGGAGCGGGCGTCCCGCATCACGAGCGCCGCGGTGCAGGAGGGCCCCTCGGGCAACTACGCCACCGAGGAGGCCGACCACACCCGGATGCGCCGGCTGCTGACCCCGGCCTTCTCCGCCCGGCGCATGGTGATGCTCTCCGATCACGTGCGGCAGCTGGTGGACGGCTGCATCGACCGGCTGCTCGCCGAGCGGGCCGCCGCCCCCGACGGGGTGGTCGACCTGCATGCCGGGCTGGCCTTCCCGGTGCCCGTCGCGGTCATCTGCCGGCTGCTCGGCGCGCCCGAGACCGACCGCGAGTACTTCGCCTCGCTGTCGGAGCGGATGGCCGACCACGCCATCGGCGACGAGGCCGAGCGAGCCCGGGACGAGTTCAACGACTACATGGCCACGCTCGCCGAGGCCAAACGCGCCCGGCCGGGCGAGGACGTCATCTCCGACCTGGTGCGCGCCCAGAGCGCCGACGCGGACTTCGACTACTCGGAGATGATCCGGCTCTGCGTCGGGCTGCTGTTCGCCGGGCACGAGACGACCGTCAACCGCATCGGCCTCGGTACGCT
Organism: Streptomyces sp. NPDC086777; assembly: GCF_040702065.1. Lineage (NCBI taxonomy): Bacteria > Bacillati > Actinomycetota > Actinomycetes > Kitasatosporales > Streptomycetaceae > Streptomyces > Streptomyces sp. NPDC086777. Next base: position 10,222 of record NZ_JBFBJI010000055.1, read on the forward strand.
CTTCCTGCTCACCCGGCCCGACCAGTGGCGGGCGCTGACCGCCGACCCGGCCGGCCGCGTCAACGTCACCGTCGAGGAGATCATGCGCCTGGGCGCGCCCGGTGACCTCGGTCTGCTGCGCTACGCCCACACCGACGTCGACGTCGCCGGCGTCACCATCCGCACCGGCGACGCCGTGATCCTCTCCATCAACTCGGCCAACCGCGACGCGTCCGTCTACACCGACGCCGAGACCTTCGACCCCGACCGTCCGGAACGCAACCACCTCGGATTCGGCCACGGCCCGCACTTCTGCATCGGGGCGAGCCTGGCCCGCACCGAGCTGCGCATCGTCTTCGCCGCCCTGGCCGAGCGCCTGCCCGGTCTGCGGCTCGCCAAGGACGTCGACGACCTCGCGCTGCGCACCACCCTCACCGGCGGGGTCCGCGAGCTGCCCGTGACCTGGTGAGGACTCCGCCCGGACAGGGGTGTGGCCACGGGCCGGCCGCCGGGCCGGGCCGCGGCCGCCGGGTCACCCCTCGTCGCGCAGCCGGGCCGCGAGGGTGGTCAGGGGTTCCGTCTCCTCGGTGTGGCCCACGGCGGTGAGCCGGGCGACCGCCCCGTCGATCCGGGCGAGGGCGGGCTCGGGGCGCTCCAGGTAGAGGCCCTCCACGACGGCGGCGAGCCGGACGCACTCGGCCCACTCGCCGACGTGCTCCCTGTCGTGGGACTCCGCTTCGGGTTCGCCGAGCAGGGTGAGGGCCTTGTCCAACGCGGTCAGGGCGGTCTCGTACTCGCGGGCGTAGGCATTGACCCGGCCGTGTTCGTAGGCGAGGGCGCTGTCCAGGTCGCGGCCCTTGGCCCGGTACCCCGAGGCGCGGGCCTCGTCGGCGATCCGGCCCGCCTCGGCGAGCAGGGCCAGCGCGTCGGGCAGGCCCTCGGCTCCCTGGTGCTGGGCCTGCAGGCGGGCGAGTTCGCGCAGGCAGCTGCTGAGCTGCTCGTAGCGCGGGGTCCGGGCGTGCGCGGCGAGGGCCTGGTCCGCGGCCTCGCGGGCGCGGCCGAACGCGCCGGACTCGGCCAGGATCATGGCGGTCTCCGCGGCGATCATGGCGTGGCTCCCGGGGTCGTCGTCCCAGCCGGCCGACTCGGCCGCGAGGGCGGCGTACTCCGCGGCGGCGGCCTTGAGGTCCTCCCCCGCGTGCAGTGCGCGGGCGCGGTTCAGGCGCAGCTGGGCGACGAGCCGGTCGTCCACCTCCCCGGCGGCGATGTCCGGTTCGGCCAGCAGGGAGTCGAGCAGCGCGATGCAGTCCTCGACTCGGCCCAGGTCGAGGCTGAGCTGGGCCGCGTTGCTGTAGGTGCAGAACGCGTCCGTCCGGCTGCCGCGGCGCAGTTCCAGCTCCGCGGAGCGGGTCAGGTGCCGCAGCGCCTCGTCGGGACGGCCCAGGCGCATGGACGCCTCGGCCAGATCGCTGTGGAGGCGGGCGATGCCGCCGGCGTTGGACGGCCAGTCGGCTGCCTGTCGCAGGCCCTCGGTCAGGTCCGCGTGCGCGGCCCGCGGGTCCTTGAGGCCGAGCTGGATCCGGCCGCGCAGGGCGAGCGTGCGGGGCAGGTGCCAGGCCGGACCGGCGGCCTTCAGCAGGTCGAGCAGGGCGTCGATCTCCGCGATCGCGGCGGGCAGGTCGCCGGAGACGGCGTACGTGCTGGCCCGCAGCAGCCGGGCACCGGAGACCTGTCCGGTGATGTCGTGCCGGGTGGCGAAGGCGAGCAGCAGGTCCACCTCGGCGAGGACCGGCGCGACGTGCTCCTCGTCCCTCGACGCCTGCAGCCGCATGCCGAGCGCGGTCGCCCGCAGCCGCAGCAGCCGCGCCTCCTGGTAGGGGGCGAGACCGGCCGCCTCCTCGTGCAGCCGGACGAGGGCCGCGTGGGCGGCGGTCAGCGCGGCGGCCTGCGCCTCGGGACCGTCGCCGTGCTCCCCGGGCAGCCCGCCCGCCGGCAGCAGCGCGCAGGCGCGGGCGAGCGCGGCGTGGCCCGGTGCCCCGGCCTCGTCGTACCGGTCCGCCGCCGCCTCGTACAGGGCGGCCGCCGCGTCGAACTCCTCCTTCTCGCCCGCCCGGCCCGCCTCGTCCGCCAGCAGGTCCGCACGCAGCCGTGCCGGCGGTCCCGCGGCCGGGTCGTCGGGGTGGGCGTAGCCGGGGGCGGCCACGAGGGTGCGCAGCCGGTCCCAGCAGGCCGCCGCGTCCGGATGTCCCTCCTCGTCCAGCTGCCGTGCCCGGACGATGAGTTCGGTCAGCGACTCGGGCACGGCGTCGGCCGGGCGGGCGGGGGCGGCCGCCGGGGCCACGTCGTCGAGGCCGCGGGTGCGCAGGGTCAGTTCGAGTGCGTCGAGGAGCGGGGCGCGGTCGAGGCGGGTCCGCCGCCGGTCGGCGTGGGCCGTGGTGCCGTTGCGGGCGTCGAAGCGGGCGGCGAGGTCGTCGGCACGGCCGCGCACCTCGGCGCGCAGGGCGGCCACCGTCCAGGTGCGGCCCGGGTATCCGGCGGCGGGCAGCTCGCCGTGGCCGAGGGATTCGACGCGCTGGAGGAGGACCTCGACGCCGGTGAGGAAGCCGAGCAGGTCCAGCGGCGAGTCGACCTCGTCGAACAGGTTCCGGTTCTCCGCGAGGAGTTCCAGGCCGCGTGCCTCGTTGCCGGTGAGCGCGCAGAACTCCAGGTGGCGGCCGACCTCGCCGGACATCGAGGGGTTGCGACGGCAGGCGCGGTAGCCGGTGAGGTGCAGGGCGCGGGCCCGGTCGGCGGCGCCGGTGCGCAGCAGGGGGAGCAGTGCGTACGAGACGGAGCGGGCGGGCTCCTCCTGGCAGGACTCCTTCCCGTCCAGGACGGGCTCCCAGGTGCGCAGCGACCGCTCGTCGTCGCCGGCGTCGAGGTGGTACAGGGCACGCTCGCAGATCTCGCAGGCCTCGCAGTCGCTGAGCTGGGTACGGGTGCGCCCCGCCCACAGTTCGTAGGCGAGGTCGGTGTCCTCGCCGACGTGGGCGGCCATCCGGTAGGCCTGGGCGTAGCAGGGCTGGAGTTCGAGACCGGCCTTCTCGTAGCGGTCGCGCATCTCGGTCAGCCACTGGCGCAGACTGGTCAGGGGGACCTCGGGCAGCGCGATCAGGGCGTTCGCCACCCACTTGAACCGCCAGAACAGCATGTGCCGCAGCCGCTCGTCGAAGACGTCGGGCTGCTCGTCGAAGAGGGTCAGCAGACGGGCGAAGACGACGGGCGACTTACGCGGTTCGGAGCCGTAGGTGTAGGCCTCCTGCAGTTCGAGGAGGGCGTGGACGAGCGGCCGGGGTTCCGCGAACTGCTCGGCGGCCTCGGCCAGTTCCTCGGCCGTGACGGTGCGGGTACGGCCGTAGGGGCGCCGGTCGTTCTCCTGGAGCGCCTGGTAGAGCTCGTCCGTGTTCTGGGGATTCCGGGAAGTGGGTGCGGTCGGCATCGTCAGCTGTCCTTGCGGAGGGCGTGGGCGAGGAGATCGAGGAAGGAGCGGTTGATGAGGCTCGACTCGGCGGGCCTGAGCGGGCGCCGGGACAGCATCGCGGCCTGCCCGTAGAGGGCTTCGGCGCTGGTCCGGGCCAGTTCGGGCTCGTCGATGGAGACCGCGGTGCGGACCAGCGGGTTGAGCTGGTTGAGGATCAGCTGGGCGCGCGGGGCCTCCTGGCGCAGGTGGCCGAGGATGTCGCCCCACACGCCGCCCTGCTGCTCGCGGGCGAGCTGGGAGCGGGTGCGCTCGTGCCGGGCCTCTCGGCTGTCGAGGAGGAGGGCGGGGGCGGAGGCGGGCTGGAAGGTGCGCAGGGCGACGTCGCAGTCGAAGACGACGAGGGCGTCGCGGGCCTGCGCGAGGTAGGCCGCGGCGGCGAGCTCCGTCTCCCGGTCGACGGGGTCCAGGTGGGCGGTGAGGGTGCCCGGGTCGAGGTCGGCGACGGCGATCTCGGGCCTGATCTCCGGCAGCCGGTGGACGAGTTCGCGGTCGTAGGTGTACCCGCCGTTGACGACACCGAGCCCGGCGGCCCCGGCGATCGCCGCTACCTGCCGGAACTCCTCCACGCTGGAGGTGACGAGGACGGTGCGGTGGGTGCGCGCGAACTCGTCGAGGGTGGCGTGTCCGTCGGTGGTCTCGAACGGCAGCCACGGCAGCAGCATTCGCAGGATCTCGTCGTCGTGCACGGCCAGCGACTTGACGGCCAGGTGGTGGGTCTGCAGGAAGCGGCCGAGGAGTTCGGGGTCGCTGGCGGCGGTCCGGGAGATCCAGCCGCGCAGCCGTTCGGCGAGGGCGTCACGGACCGCGGCGAGGGTGTCGTCCTCGTACAGCGACTCGCGGGACGCGGTCGGGCGCAGGCTCTCGGCGTCGAGGACGCAGCGGACGAAGAACGCCCACTCGGGCAGGATCTCCTCGGCCTGCTCGGACAGCAGCATGCCCTTGACGTGCACGCGATGGCCGTGGCGGCGCCCGGCCGGCACCGCCTCGGGGAGCACGCACGCGATGCCCTTCAGCCCCACGGCCGGCAGGTCCAGCTCGATGGTGTCCAGCGGTGTGAAGCCGAAGACCTCCTCGCCGTAGGCGGCCAGCGCTCGGGAGCGGGCGCCGGGTGTGGGGTAGCCACGCGCCCAGGGTGCGGGCTCGGGGTTGACGGGTGCGGCGGGGCCGCCGGCACCGTCGTCGAAGGTCACGGGGTGGCGCAGCAGGGAACCGAAGTGCCGGGCGAGCGCCTGCACCTCGACCGGCCTGGTCCACTCCCCCGCGTCCGCGCGGGGCGTGAGGGTGACGGTGGTGCCGGGCCGGGGCCGGGCGGTGGCGGGCAGGGTGCGGACGGTGTAGCTGCCGTCGCCGCGGCCCCGCCACTCCACGGCGGGGGCGTCGGGCGTGCGGGCGGACCGGCTGACGACGTGGATCTCGTCGGCGACCAGGAAGCAGGAGAGCAGACCGATGCCGAACTGGCCGATGAAGTCGGCGCGTTGCTCGGCCACCTTCCCCCAGCCTCGAATGGGCTCGGCCGGGGGGACCCCCATGGCGCGCTTGCTGCTGCGGCCGATGGTGGCGAGGAAGGTGTGCACGTCGGCCTCGGTGAGGCCGACGCCGTCGTCCTCCACCCGGACCACCGAACCGTCGGCGTACAGGCGGATGCCGAAAGCGTCGGCGGCGGCGCCCGGTGCGAGGCCGTGCCGGGCGGTCAGCGCGTCCACCGCGTTCTGCAGGAGTTCGCGCAGGTAGACGCGGGGGCTGGAGTAGAGGTGGTGGGAGAGGAGGTCGACGAGGCCGCGCAGGTCCACCTGGAAGGTGCGGTCGGCGCCGGCCGGGCTCGCGGGGGCGTGGGGCAGAGTCATCACAGAGTCCGGGGTGGGGTGTTCGAGGGCTGGCGGGCGGAAGGTGCGCCGAGCGGCGCGAGAGGCGCCGGTGACGGCGGCCGGTTCAGGCACGACGCCGGTGACGGCGGCCGGTTCAGGCGCGGCGCCGGTGACGGTGGCCGGTTCAGGCGCGGCGCCGGAAGCGGGCGTACGTCTTCTCCGGCTGTGCCATGTAGACCCAGGGCCACCGGGTCCAGGCGCCGTCCAGCTCGTGGTAGACGCGGGGGGCCACGACGCTCTCGGCCGACAGCGACAGGGCCATGGCGAAGATGTTGAAGTCCTCCTGCCAGCCCGGGCGCCGCCGGTAGCCGGGGTGGAGGATGCTGCGCTTGGCCGCGTCCCTCAACTCGCTCTGGATCTCGGGGGTGTCGAGGCAGTTCTTGTCGTCCGACTCCACCCAGTCCTCGATATGGGCCATGGCGACGACGCAGCCGAGGTGGTGGCCGTCGGGCGCGCCCGCGGCCGCGGTGCGCGCGAACTCCAGGGCCTGGCCCGGCTTTCCGTGCCACCGGGGCTGGAGGTGCGACACCCACTCGATGTGGGTCGCCAGGTCCAGCGGGTCGCGGCGCAGGGCGGCGTCGAGCCGCGCCTCGTTGACGGCGTCGCCGACCGACATGCCGCGGCCCGAGGTGAGCAGGCGCCGCCACGGCGTGATCCACTCCGGCCGCAGCTCGGCGGCTTCGAGCAGGTGCTCCTCGGCGATCTGCAACCGGTCGTAGAAGACGCGCCACTGCTCCCGCGAGACGTTCGTCGCCCGCGCGGAGGTGCGCGCCTCCCAGCCCCAGCTGACGTGCCGCGCCCCGGATATCAGCAGGGCCGTGGCCCGGTGCTCCTTGTCCTCCTCGACGGCGCGGCCGATCCAGTCCTGCAGGCCGTCCACGTCGGAGAGTTCGCCCAGCACCTGGTGGTCGCGGCCGAGATCGAAGTGGGCCGACGCCATCCTGACCGCGTCCCAGTCACCCGACTCCGCGGCGACCAGCAGCGCCATGACCCGGGTGTCCCCCAGGGACTGCAGCTTGTACACCCCGTTCTGCCTGCGCGGCACGGGAAGTGCGTGCGGATCCGCCGCCGTTCTCTCCCCGCCTCTGCCGAACAGCTTGCCGAACATGCCGCGCCCTCCCCAAGATCCGCGTGATCATCGGGTGCAGCATAAGGGCCACCACCGACAGCACTTCCACAGAGTTTCCACCGGTGGCGCACGGCGACCGGACGGTCGGCGGCGGCGGACGCCGGGCGCACCCGCCACCGCGGGGGCCGGCGTCCGGCAGGGGTCCCCTCGAAGGCTCCGGGAACGAGGCATCGGCCGGTGCTGCCGCCGGGCCCGTGGATCGGGGTCGACCGCGGGTCCAGCCGCCCTCCAGCAGCCGGGACGAGTATCTGATGCTGCCGGGGGTGCCCCGGGAATCGGACGCGGTGCCGCGGAGGTGCATGGCGATGGACGTGACGGCGCTCGAGGTGATCCGCGGACCGGTACCGGCACGGCGGGACGGGTACGGCGACGGCGATCCCCGCCCGGACCGTACGCTCGATCAGGCACAGGCCCCCGTCGGACCGGACCTGGGCGAGCGCACCCTGGCCGGCCTCCTGGGCGGCGTCTTCGACCTCACCCACCGTCAGCTGTCCGGCCTGGCACCGGAGTGAACGGGCGCGAGGTGCGGGAGGCCGCCGAACTGGCCGCCCGGCACGCCGTGTCCGCGGACCGCGCGCGGCGGCTGCCCGGCGAGGTCGTGGCCGCCCTGGTCGCGGCCGGCTTCTCCCGGCACTTCGTGCCGGCCCGCTGGGGCGGACGGGCGGGCGGCTTCGGGGAACTCCTGGACGCGGTGTCCGCGGTGGGCGAGGGCTGCACCTCCGCCGCCTGGATCGCCGCGGTCGTGGCCGGCGCCGCCCGGATGGGCGTGTACCTCCCGGAGGAAGGGCAGCGCGAGCTGTGGTCCACCGGCGCCGAGACCGTGGTCGCGGGCGCACTCAACCCGGGCGGACGCGCCGTCCCCGAGGCCGGTGGCTGGCGGCTCACCGGGGAGTGGCCGCTGGTGAGCGGTGTGGACCTCGCCGACTGGACACTCGTGTGCGCGCTGGTGCCGCGCGGGGAGCGGGCGGTGGCCAGGCTCTTCGCCGTGCCGTGCCGGGACTACCGGGTCGTGGACACGTGGTTCAACGTCGGCCTGCGGGCCACGGGCAGCAACACCCTGGTCGTGGACGGGGTGTTCGTCCCCGGGCACCGGTCCGTCGCGCGCGGGGCCGTCCGGCAGGGCCGGGCCGTCGGCTCCGACGCCCCGTGCCACACCGCCAGGCTGCGCGCGGTCAGCGGCACGTTGTTCGCCGCCCCCGCGCTCGGCGCGGCGCGCGCGGCCGTACGGTCCTGGTCGGCGCGGTCGGCCGGTCAGACCGCCGGGAGGCCGCCCTCGCCCGCCGACGGCCGGCCGGCGCGGAGCGTGCTGGCACGGGCCGAGGGGGAGATCGAGAGCGCGGCCCTGCTGCTGCGCCGCGTGGCACTGGCCGGCGACGGCGGCCCCGGCGGCGGGGGCGAACCGGCCCGCGCCCGGCGGGACTGCGCGCTGGCCGCGGACCGACTGGTCGACGCGGTGGAACGGCTGTTCCGTTCGGCCGGCTGCGGCGCGCAGGCGCAGGACGAGCCGCTCCAGCGCATCTGGCGCGACGTGCACTGCGCGGCGAGTCACACCGCGCTGCGCCTCGACACCGCGGGCAGCGCGTAGGCCGGCCGGTGGGGCGCCGATGACGCGTTCCGTGGACCGCGCACGATCCGGCCGGACGCCGGGCCGGACGCGGCACGATGGGGCGACGGTGCCGGGTCCCGTGCCGTCACCGGTCCCCCGGGCGCCGAACGGGCCGGTCCCGCTGTTCCGTCACGGGATCCGGTATCCGTTCGTGGCGCCCGCCGGCCGGCCGCCGCGCCACGCGGACCACCGGTTCTCCCGCTCGCGCCCACAAGCTCCCTTAATTGCCACTGCAGTAGACTTGGGAACCCGGATTACGGGGATCCAGGGGGAGACGTGGAAATCAGTGGCCTGACGGCCTGTCGCCGCACCAGGTGGAATTCATCTTTCCGTTTCTCCGGGCGTCCGGACCGGCGCGGATTTCGAGCACTCACCGGTTCACCTGGGACGTCTTCGGAGGTTAGGTGACTTCGGAACCTCTGCGGATAGTCGTCGTCGACGACCATCGCCTGCCACGCGAAGCTCTCTGTCATGTTCTGGACTCCCAGCCCGATCTGGAGGCGTACGGCGTCGGCTCCGGTCCGTCCGCGGTCCGGGCGGTCGCCGAGCACCGGCCGGACGTCGTCCTGCTGGACATCGCAACGCCCGGCCCGGACCCGGCGTCGACGGTGAGCGAACTGCTGGGCTGCGGCCACCCGATGGGCATCGTCGTGCTGCACGCGCAGAGCGACCTGACGCTCATGCAACGGCTGCTGGGCCTGGGCGTACGCGCCTACCTGCACAAGAGCGTCAGCCAGGGCCTGCTGCTGTCGACCGTGCGGGACATCGCGGGCGCGCGGCAGCAGACGGTCACCATCACCGTGCCGTCGGGTGCCGCGCGGCAGGCGGCCGCGGTGCCCCAGCCGACCGCGGACCCGGCCCGGGACGCGCCCTCCTCCGACGTGCTGTCGGCGCGGGAGCTGGCGGTGCTGACCCTGGTGGCCGAGGCGCTGACCAACCGTCAGGTCGCGGCCAGAATGGACATCACCGAGGCCACGGTCAAGCGCCATCTGCGCAACATCTTCACCAAACTGGGTGCCACCTCGCGCATCGACGCGGTCAACAAGGCGATCAACGCCCTGGTCATCCAGCCCCCGGCGGCCCGGCGCGGCCGGTGAGCCGCCGCAGCCGTCCGAAGGCTGCCCCCAAAGAGACACGGCCACCCGTCGGCCGCGGTCCGGGAGCACCCCATACGCCACTTTTCGGCACAGTGCTGACATTCCATCCCGGATGACTACTTGAACCGACTTTCCCGGAACACGACCGGGCGGGTAATATGAAATTCACAATTCGAGCACCTGATTTTACCTGCCCATGGCGGAGTTCCGCGACCACGGTATCAAAAGGAGCATTTGACCTACTCCTTTCGGTGTTCCCCGGACTCAAGCAGGGCTCGAGGGGGCCTTGGGAGATTGTGGTGCGCCGCTCGCCAAAAGGGCATTGTTGACCCCGCGGGCTCGGCAGGCAAGTTGTTGAAAGTGAATCGATTCCGCATCGAGGTGAACGAGAAAACTGTGAACGGGGGAAAAGATCGTGATCACATTCCACGTGCTCGGTCAATTGGAGGTCGTCGCCGGCGCGCGCGACCTGGCACCGACCGCGCCGCGGGTGAAGGCGGTGCTGGCACTGCTGGCACTCAACGCGAACCGGGTGGTCAGCACCGACACGCTGTTCGCCGAACTCTGGGACGACCGGCCGCCCCGCAGTGCGGCCACCACCCTGCAGACCTACGTCTACCAACTGCGCCGGATCCTGGACTCCGTGCCGCGGGGTGAGCGGCGCTGCGAGATCGTCACCAAGGCACCGGGCTACGAACTGCGCACCGGGCGGACCGACGCCGAGCGCTTCCTCGCGCTGGCGGAACAGGGGCGCTGCATGTGGCGCCAGGGCCACGTCGCGGAGGCCGCCGAACGGCTGCGGCAGGCACTCGGTCTGTGGCGCGGCGAGGCCCTGGCCGACATCAACCTCGGGCCGGAGCTGACCATGCACAAGGCCCACCTGTGCGAACTGCGGCTGCGCGTGCTCGAACTGCGCATCCAGGCGGACGCACGGCTCGGCCGGCACCAGGAGCTGATCCCGGAACTGCGCTCGCTGGTCGCCGAGCACCGGCTCAACGAACGGCTGCACGCGCAGCTGATCGACTCGCTGCGCGCCGCGGGCTACCGCGCCGAAGCCCTGCGGGCGTACCAGGACCTGCGCAAGGTGCTCAGGACCGAGCTGGGCCTGGAGCCGACGCCGGAGGTGCAGCGGCTGCAGGCCGAGGTGCTCAACGGCGTGCACGGCGGTTCGGTGACCGCCCTGCTCCGCACCGGCTGACCCGTCGTCACCCACCCGCCGGATCCGGGACGGAGCGACCGCTCCGTCCCGGACCGTCGTCCTGTGAGGAGAACCCTGGCAATGGCGCACGATCCGTCCCTGTCCGCCGCGGGAGACCCCGAGGGCGGTCCGCCCCGCTCCCGCGGCACGGCACGTGCCGTGCTCGGCTACGGCCTGCTGGTCCTGATACCGGTGGCGCTGGCACTCCTGATGCTGAGACACGGCGTCGGTCACCCGGTGCAGGAGACCGCCGGAGCACCGAAGCCGACCGAGCCCGCCGACCTGGCCGGGCAGGTGCTGGTGGCCGGGGCCGTGGTGGTCGCGGCAGCAGGGCTGCTGGGCCTGGCGGCCCGTGCGGTCGGCCAGTCGCCGGTGGTCGGCGAGATCCTGGCCGGCCTGCTGCTCGGTCCCTCGGTGTTCGGGGCGCTGGCCCCCGGTGTCTCCAAGGAGGTGTTCCCCGCGACGGTGACGCCGGTCATGAACACCCTGGCCCAGGTCGGCGTCGTCTTCTTCATGTTCCTGATCGGGCTGGAGATGCCCCTGACCATGCTGCGCAGACTCGGCGGCAAGGTGCTCTCCGCCGGGCACGCGGCGCTCGCGGTGCCGTTCCTGCTGGGCATGTTCGTCGCCCTGCGGCTGCGCGGCGACTACCAGCCCGACGGGGTGCGCACCGCGCCCTTCCTGCTCTTCGTGGCGCTGTCGGTGTCGGTCACCGCGTTCCCGGTGCTGGCCCGGATCCTGTCCGACCGCGAGCTGATCGGCACCCGGCTGGGCGCGATGGGCCTGGCGATGGCCGGGGTCGGCGACGTCACCGCCTGGTGCGCGCTGGGCGTGGTGGTCGCCGAGGTGCGCAACGACTCGCCACTGGGCGTCCTGGTCGCCGTGGCCGAGGTGGTGACCTTCACCGCGGTGCTGTGGTTCGCGGTGCGCCCGGCGCTGGCGCACGTGCTGCGGGTGCTGGAGAGCCGACGCGACGGGGTGCTGCCGATCGGCATGCTGATCACCTTCTTCGTGCTGGTCTGCGCGGTGACCACCAACGTGCTCGGCGTACACGCGATCTTCGGCGCCTTCCTGGCGGGCGTGGTGATGCCACGGTCCTCCCGGACGGTGCGGGACTTCGCGCACCGGACCGAGGGCCTGGCCCTGTGGCTGCTGCTGCCGTTCTTCTTCGCCGCGGTGGGCCTGCAGACCCGGCTGCAGTCGGTCTTCTCGCTGTCCGCGCTCGGCGTGCTCGCGCTCGTGCTGCTGGTGGCGGTGGCCGGCAAGATCGGCGGGACCTTCGCGGCGGCCCGGCTGGCCGGCGAGGGCCACCAGGAGTCGCTCGGGCTCGGCGTGATGATGAACTGCCGGGGCCTGACGGAGCTGGTGGTGCTCAATGTCGGCCTCTCCCTCGGAGTGATCGACTCGCGGCTGTTCGCGGTACTCGTGGTGATGACCCTCGTGACCACCGTGGCGACCGATCCGCTGCTCCGTCTGCTGCGGCTCGACCGGCTCCCGGCGCCCCCCGAGGACGGCCTGTCCCACGCCGAAGTGCCCGCCCAGGCCCAGCAGACGGCCGGGTCCCGTCAGCGGTGAGAAGCGGGACGGGGGCTTCGCGCGCGGCGTCCGCGTCCGCGCCCGCGAGGTGGGCCGGGCCGACCCCGGTGCCGCCCCGCGTGGCAGCCGGGGCCGCTTCGAGCGGCCGTCGAGCGCCCCGGACGACAGTGGCCGTATGGCAGCTTTCACCGGTGCACCGAGACTCGAAGAGATCGCCGAAGGGGTCCACGCCTTCCTGCAGCCCGACGGCGGATGGTGCCTCAACAACGCGGGGCTGGTGGTCGACTCCGGCACCGCGCTGCTGATCGACACCGCCGCCACCGAGGCCCGGGCCGGACGGCTGCGCGAGCTGGTCGCGGACACCGCGCCGCGGCTCCCGCGGCTCCTGGTCAACACCCACGCGCACGGCGACCACACCTTCGGCAACCACCTGTTCCCCGAGGCGGTGGTGGTGGCGGCCGAGCGGACGCGGCAGGAGGCGGTCCGCACCGGACTGCACCTGACCACCCTGTGGCCCGACGTGGACTGGGGCGCGGTCGAACCGGCCGCGCCCCAGATCACCTTCGCCGACCGGCTCACCCTCCGCATCGGCGAACGGGAGGCGCGGCTGCGTGCCTTCGGCCCGGCGCACAGCTCCTGCGACACGGTGGTGTGGCTGCCGGACAGCCGGGTGCTCTTCGCCGGCGACCTGGTGATGAACGCGGTCACCCCGTTCGTGCTGACCGGCTCGGTCGGCGGCCTGCGCGACGCGGTGGCCGGGCTGCGGGCGCTCGAACCCGTCACCGTGGTGCCCGGGCACGGACCGGTCGGCGGCCCGGAGCTGCTGGAGACCACCGAACGCTACCTGGCCCGGCTGCTGGACCTGGCCCGGGCCGGCCTCGCCGAGGGGCTGGACCCGCTGACGGTGGCCCGCGCCGCCGATCTCGGCGAGTTCACCGGGTTCCTGGACTCCGAACGGCTGGTGCCCAACCTGTACCGCGCCTACGGCGAACTGCGCGGTGGGCGCCCGGAGGACTTCGCGGGCGTCGACGAGATGGTCCGCGGCATGGCGGAGCTGCACGGCGGCTTCCCCGCCTGCCACGCCTGACGACACAGACGACGACTCCCACGGGACGCCCCGCGGGGAGAGGACGGACACGTGAGCACGGAGCACGAGAGCGGCCCGGTCACCCTGGTCGCGGTACTCGAAGCGCCGGTCGAGAACACCGGGGAGTTCATCGAGGGCTGGCGCGCGCACCTGGAACGGCTGCGCACCGCACCCGGCTTCCGCGGCGCCCGCCTGCACCGGGCGCTGCGCGCCGAGCACCGCTTCCAGCTGGTCGCGGTAGCCGACTGGGCGGACGCCGCGGACCTGGCCGCCGCGGTGGCCGGCGAGCAGGAGGGACCGGGCGCGGAGAAGTACGCCAGGACCGTCCACCGGGGCGTGTACCGGGTGATCGCCGAGGCCGCGTCCGAGGAGCGGCCGGACGGCGCCGGCGTGACCATGGTCAACCTCTTCGAGCTGCCGAACGAGCGGGTCGAGGAGTTCCTGGGTTCCTGGCGGCCCCGGGCGCAGCGGGCCAGCGAGTCACCGGGCTTCGTCGACTTCCGCATGCACCGGGCGGTCGCCGATGCCTCGCTGCCGCTGGTGAACGTCGCGCACTACGCCAGTGTCGAGGTGTGGAAGGCGTTGCAGGCCGACCCGGAGTTCCAGGCCCGCAAGGCCGTCAACCCGCCGTACGCCACGGCCAATCCGGGCCTGTTCGAGGTGGTCGCCGAGGTGCTCTGATCCTCGGCCGGCCGGCTTCCACGCGGCCTTGAGCGGGCCGCGAGAACGCCCCCACAGACTTCTTGACGACTTGTAACCAGCAGGAGGAGCGATGGTGGATCAGGCTACGACCGATGTGGTGATCCTCGGCGGCGGGCTCGCGGGTCTCACGCTCGCGGTCCAGCTCAAGAACGCCCGTCCGGAGACGGACGTGGTGATCCTCGACAAGCGGGAGGGCCTGGCGCCGGAGGCGGCGTTCAAGGTCGGCGAGTCGACGGTGCCGGCGGGCGCGCACTACTTCGCCGAGATCGTCGCGATGAAGGAGCACCTGGAGAAGTTCCATCTGAAGAAGAACGGCCTGCGGTTCTTCCAGCCCGCGGGCGGCAACCAGGACCTCACCAGGCGGATCGAGCTCGGCCCGCGGGAGTTCCCGGCGCACGACAACTACCAGATCGACCGCGGCCGGTTCGAGAACGAGCTGACCCGGATGGCGCTGGACGCCGGCGTGGACCTGCGCCAGGGCGCCTCGATCACCGACGTCGAACTGCGCGAGGGCGACGCGGACCACACGGTGTCCTACACGCAGGGCGGCGCACCGCGCGCCATCAGCGCCCGCTGGCTCGTCGACGCGGCCGGCCGTGCCCACTTCGTCAAGCGCAAGCTGGGCCTGTCCCGCGAGGTGTCGCACACCATCAACGCCTCCTGGTTCCGCCTCTCAGGCGGCATCGACCTGGAGGAGTGGGGCAAGGACGACCCGCGGTGGATGGAGCGGATGAACCGCACCGGCATCCGCAAGTTCTCCACCAACCACCTGATGGGCGAGGGTTACTGGGTGTGGCTGATCCCGCTGGGCTCGGACCACATCTCGGTCGGCGTCTGCGCCGACCCGCGGATCCACCCGTACGACGAGATCCGGACCTTCGAGAAGGTCCAGGAGTGGCTGCGCGCGAACGAGCCGCAGCTCGCCGAGGTGGTCGACGGCCGCACCGGCGACATCGCGGACTTCATCACCCTGAAGGACTTCGCCTTCGGCACCGAGCGGGTGTACTCGCCGGACCGCTGGATGCTGGTCGGCGAGGCCGGTGCCTTCGTGGACGCCTTCTACTCACCCGGCTCGGACATGATCGGCTACGGCAACAGCGTCACCACCGACCTGGTCGTCAGGGACTTCGCCGGCGAGGAGATCGCCGAGCGGCTGGAGTTCTACAACGACTTCCACCTGCGTACCTTCCGGTTCGTGCTCTCCAAGGTCGAGGACCACTACCCGGCCTTCGGGAACCCCGCGGTGATGGTGCCCAAGCTGTGCTGGGACGCCATGCTCAACCACGTCGGCGTGGTGCTGGTCTTCGTCAAGAACCGCTTCCTGGACTACGCGTTCATGCGGCGGGTGCACGGCGACCTCGAGAAGCTGTACGCGGTCAACGACCGGGTCCAGCAGGTCTTCCGCGACTGGAACCAGCTGGAGAAGGTGGTCACGGACGGCCCGGCCAACGCCTACGTGCCGGCCAAGGCGGTCAAGGACAGCCACGCCACCCTCGTGGTCGACTACACCGACGACGAACTGGCCGCCGAGATCTCCCGTGACGTCAGGGTCGCCGAAGCGCTGGCGGTCGCCGTCTTCCACCGGGCCGCCCGCGGACTCGGCATCACCCCGGATCCGGAGGTGCCGGTCAACCCGTACGCGATCAGCCTGCGTCCCGACGACTGGGAGCGCGACGGCCTGTACACCGGGCCGGTCCTGCTGACGCCGGCCCAGGCGGAGGAGATCTCCGAGGGCAGCCAGGGCCTGTTCGCCGATCCGCTGCTCGACGGTGCGGCATGAGCGAGCGCCACGCGGCGGGCCTGCTGCAGCCGGACCCGGCCCTGGTGGACCCGCAGGCGCTACGCAGCGTCTGCGCCAACTGGGCCACCGGCGTCACCGTGATCACCAGCGGCAGCACCGGGCGAACGGCGGGCCTGACGGTGAACTCCTTCACCTCGGTCTCGCTCGACCCGGCCCTGATCCTGGTCTGCATCCACCACGACTCGAACGAACTGCCGGTCCTGCGGCGGACCGGTGCCTTCGCGGTGAACATCCTGGCCGCCGACCAGGAGGAGCTGTGCCGGTCCTTCGCCAGCCGGCACACCCGGCACACCGCGAAGGCCGCCACCCGGCCGGGGATCACCGGCGTGCCCGTGCTCCCCGACGCGCTGGCCTATCTGGAGTGCCGGATCGACCGCGAGGTGGACGGCGGGGACCACGTGATCGTCATCGGCGAGGTGATCGACCTGGCCGTGCAGCGCGAGGCGGGGCCGCTGACCTTCTTCCGCAACGCCTTCCACCGGCTGCCGGCCGCCTCCTGACGGCACCCCGGCAGCACCCGAGCAGTACCCGAGTAGTGAGGAGAAGACCGATGCCCACCGCCGGGTTGTACACCGCCGCGACCGCGATCGCCGCGACCGCCGGCCGCCGGGCCGAGGCCGCCGAACGGGCCCGAGAACTCGATCCCGCCGTGCTGGCGGAGATCGTCCGGGCGGGCTTCGCCCGGCACTTCGCCCCCGCGGCGGTCGGTGGCACCGCCGGTACCTTCACGGAACTGGTGGAGGCCGTCCAGGTGATCGCCGAGGAGTGCCCGGCCAGTTCCTGGTGTGCCTCGCTGATCGCCTCGATCGCCCGGATGGCGGGGGCGTTCCTGCCCGAGCAGGGCCAGGCGAGGATCTGGGCGGCCGGCCCGGACACGGTGCTGGTCGGGTCCGTGACGCCGTTCGGCACCGCCCGGCCCGCCGCCGGGGGCTGGCTGGTCGCCGGCCGCTGGCCGTACATCAGCGGCGTCGCCCACTCGGACTGGGCGCTGGTGTGCGGCCTGGTGGAGTCCGGGACGGGCAGCGAGGCGCGGCTGTTCGCCCTGCCCCGCTCCGCGTACCGGATCGAGGACACCTGGCACAGCGTCGGCATGGCCGCCACTGGCAGCAACACCCTGGTCCTCGACGAGGTGTTCGTGCCCGAGCACCTCTCCTTCGACCGCGCCGACCTGTTCGCCGGGCGCACCGCCGAGGCCTGGGGCGGGGTGCCGGCGGCCTGCCACCGCGCCCCGCTCCAGGCGGTCAACGGGCTGATGTTCGCCGCGCCGGCGGTCGGCGCCGCCCTCGGCATGGTCCGCACCTTCTCGGTGTACTTCGCCGAGAAGGCGGGCCATGCCCCGCAGTTGCCCGGCACCACCGGTGTGCAGGGCGTGCGGGGCTCCGCCGAGCAGGCACTGGCCCGCTCGGCCGGCGAGGTGGACGCGGCCCGGCTGCTGCTGGAGCGGGCCGCCCGGCTCGCCGACGAGGGCGCCGCCACCCACCCGCTGGACACCACCCGCAACCTGCGGGACTGTGCCCTGGCCGTCGATCTGTCGGTGACCGCGGTCGACCGGCTGTTCCGGCAGTCCGGCACCCGCGGGCAGGCGGTCTCCGGTTCGATGCAGCGGCTGTGGCGGGACGTCACCGCCATCTCCACCCACGTGGCGCTGCAGTTCGAGCCCGCCGCCCGCGGCTGGGTCGACCAGGTGCTCAAGGCCTGAACGGGGCCGCCCGTGCCACGTCAGGGCGCCGGGACCTCGGTCGAGGTCCCGGCGCCCTGACGTGGTGGCGATCAGTAGTTGCCCAGGCCGCCGCAGACGTTCAGCGCCTGGGCGGTGACGGCCGCGGCGCCCGGGGAGACCAGATAGGAGACCATCGCGGCCACCTCGCTCGGCTCCACGTAGCGGCCGATCGGCACGCGGGTGGTGATCCGGCTGTGCGCCTCCTGCTCGTCCACACCCCAGATCCCGGCGTAGTGCTCACGCACCCGCTCGGCCATCGGGGTCTCCACGAATCCCGGGCAGACCGCGTTGACGGTGATGCCGGTCCTGGCCAGCTCCAGGCCGAGGGACTTGGAGAAGCCGACCACGCCGTGCTTGGAGGCGGTGTAGGGCGCGGCGTGCACCACGCCCTGCTTGCCGCCGGTGGAGGCGATGCTGACGATCCGTCCGGTACCGCGCTCCAGCATGCCGCCGCGGGTGAGCGCCGCCTTGGTGACCAGGAAGACGCTGTTCAGGTTGGTGTTGATCACGTCGAACCACAGGTCGTCGGGGACCTCGGCGGTGGCGCCGCCGCCCGGCCGGCCGGCGTTGTTGACCAGCACGTCGAGCCGCCCGTAGCGCTCGACGGTGGCGTCGACCAGCGCCCGCACCTGCTCGGACGAGGTGACGTCGCAGGTGCTGCCGTCGACGTCGAGGTCCTCGGCGCGCAGCTCGGTGAGGGTGTCCTCGAGGGTTTTGGCGGTACGGGCGCACAGGTAGACGGCGTGGCCCTGGCGGGCCAGCGTACGGGCGATCTCGTGACCTATGCCGCTGGTGGCGCCGGTGACCAAGGCGACCGGACGCCCGCTGTCGGTGGAAGTGGATGCGTTCATGCACACCACCGTCGCCGCGGCGGCTCGCGCCCCGGTCGAGCCCCGCTCCAGCCCCGCGGGGCGGGCGTCGAGCCCGCCTCGACCGGGGCTCTTGGACGCGCTTGAAGACTGGGCGCAATCAACAGCCGCGTGAAGGAGTCCGAGGAGATGGAGTCGACCGGCATCAGCGCCGAGTTGTACGCAGAGGTTCTTCAGTACTACGCGCGCCAGATGCAGGCGCTGGACGCGGGCAAGGTGGAGGAGTACGCCGCCACCTTCACCGAGGACGCGGTGTTCGGCCACACGCCCGGCCGGGAGCCGGCGCGCACCAGGGCCGGCATCCTGTCCGACCTTTACCAGGTGCGCGAGCGGTTCACCGCCGATCCGCAGCAGCGGCGCCACATGTTCACGATGGTCGACGTGGAGCGGCTCGGCGACGGCAGGCTCCGCAGTACCTGCTACGCGCTGGTGCTGACCACCCGGCCGGGCAACGGTCCGGAGCTGGTCCGCAGTTGCGTGGTGCGCGACGTCCTGGTGCGCGAGGGCGGGCGGCTGCACAACCAGGAGCGGCTCGTCGACCACGACGGTTTCTGAGAGAGGTGGTTGTGATGAGCCGACGAGTGGTCATCACCGGCATCGGCGTGCGCGCCCCGGGCAGCCGGGGCACCAAGGAGTTCTGGGACCTGCTCACCGCGGGACGTACCGCGACCCGCAGGATCAGTTTCTTCGACCCGTCGTCGTACCGGTCGCAGATCGCCGGCGAGGCGGACTTCGAGCCGGTGTGGGAGGGGCTGAGCCAGCGGGAGATCCGGCGCATGGACCGGGCCACCCAGTTCGCCGTGGTCTGCGCCCAGGAGGCCGTGCGGGACAGCGGTCTGGACTTCGCGGGCATCGACCCGGCACGGATCGGGGTCACCCTGGGCAGCGCGGTGGCCGCGGCGACCAGCCTGGAGCGCGAGTACCTGGTGCTGTCCGACTCCGGCCGCGACTGGCTGGTGGACAGCGAGGAGTGGCTGTCACCGCACATGTTCGACTACCTGGCGCCGAGCGTGATGCCGGCCGAGGTGGCGTGGAAGGTCGGCGCGGAGGGTCCGGTGTCGCTGGTCTCCAACGGCTGCACCTCCGGCCTGGACGCGGTCGGACACGCCCTGCAGCTGATCCAGGAGGGGTCGGCCGACGTCATCGTGGCGGGCGCCACGGACACCCCGATCACGCCGATCGTGGTGGCCTGCTTCGACGCGATCAAGGCGACCACCGCCCGCAACGACGAGCCGGAGACCGCCTCCCGCCCGTTCGACCGTTCCCGCACCGGCTTCGTGCTCGCCGAGGGCGCCGCGATGTTCGTCCTGGAGACCCTGGAGTCGGCGCGCCGCCGGGGCGCCCCGGTCTACGCCGAGGTCAGCGGCTACGGCACCCGCTGCAACGCGTACCACATGACCGGCCTCAAGCCGGACGGCCGGGAGATGGCCGAGGCGATCCGGGTCGCCCTGGACCAGGCGCGCGTCGCCCCGACCGACGTGGACTACATCAACGCCCACGGCTCCGGCACCAAGCAGAACGACCGGCACGAGACCGCCGCGGTCAAGCGTGCCCTCGGCGACCACGCGTACCGCACGCCGGTCAGCTCGATCAAGTCGATGGTGGGCCACTCGCTGGGTGCCATCGGCTCGGTGGAGATCGCCGCCTGCGCGCTCGCCATCAAGAACGGCGTGGTGCCGCCGACCGCCAACCTGCACGAGGCCGACCCCGAGTGCGACCTCGACTATGTGCCGCTGACCGCGCGCGAACTGGACGTGCGGACCGTGCTCACGGTCGGCAGCGGCTTCGGCGGCTTCCAGACCGCGATGGTGCTGCGGCGCCCGACCGGGGAGAAGGAATGACCAGGACCGTAGTCACCGGGATCGGCGCGCTCGCCGCCAACGGGCTGGGCACCCAGGACTTCTGGGCCGCCACCCGGGAGGGCCGCCACGGCCTCGGCGAGCTCACCCGGTTCGACGTGGCGAAGTACCCGGCCAAGCTGGCCGGCGAGATCCGCGGCTTCGACGTGGCCGACCACCTGCCGGACCGGCTGCTCCCGCAGACCGACGTCTCCACCCGGTACGCGCTGGTCGCGGCCGGCTGGGCCCTGGAGGACGCCAAGGTCGACCCGGCCAGCCTGGTCGACTACGACATGGGCGTGGTCACCGCCAACGCCCTCGGCGGCTTCGAGTTCACCCACCGGGAGTTCCACAAACTGTGGACCCGGGGCCCGCAGACGGTCAGCGTCTACGAGTCCTTCGCCTGGTTCTACGCGGTGAACACCGGGCAGATCTCCATCCGGCACGGCATGCGCGGCCCCTCCAGCGCCCTGGTCACCGAGCAGGCCGGCGGCCTGGACGCGATCGGCCACGCCCGGCGGACCGTGCGCCGCGGCACTCCGCTGGTGGTCGCGGGCGGCGTCGACTCCGCGCTGGACCCCTGGGGGTGGGCTGCGCAGATCGCCGGCGACCGGCTCTCCACCCGAACCGACCCGGGCCGCGCCTACCTGCCCTTCGACCGGGACGCCGACGGCTACGTCCCCGGCGAGGGCGGCGCGCTGCTGGTGCTGGAGGACGCCGAGGCGGCGCTGCGCCGCGGCGCCCCGGACATCCTCGGCGAGATCGCCGGCTACGCCAGCGGCTTCGACCCCGTGCCCGGCTCCGGCCGTCCTCCGGCGCTGCGCCGCACCGTGGAGGCGGCGCTCGCCGACGCCGGGGTGACGGCCGGTCAGGTCGACCTGGTCCTCACCGACGCGGTCGGTGTGCCCGACCTGGACCGGGCGGAGGCGGCCGCACTGCGCGAGGTGTTCGGGCCGGGCGCGGTGCCGGTGACCGCCCCGAAGGCGGGGTCCGGCCGCACCTACGCGGGCGGCGGCTCGCTGGACACCGCCGTCGCGTTGCTGGCGATCCGCGACGGACTGATCCCGCCCACCCCCGGCACCCGCGAGGTGCCCGCCGAGTACGGCATCGACCTCGTCCGCGACCGGGCCCGGGAGGCGACCGTGCGCACCGTGCTGGTGGTCGCCCGCGGCCTGCGGGGCTTCAACTCGGCCGTCGTCGTCCGCGCCTGGGACGCCGACGCCGCCAACGACCTTTCCTGAGGAGACAGTTGTGAACATCACCGTGGACGAGATCCGCCGTGTCATCGTCGCCAGCGCCGGCGCCTCCGAATCCGGGGTCGCCGACGCCGACTTCGCCGACACCTCCTTCGACGCGCTCGGCTACGAGTCGCTGGCCCTGATGGAGACCGCCACCGCGATCGAGAGCGAGTTCGGCGTGCTGATACCGGACGAGCTGCTCTTCGAGGCCCGCACGCCTCGTGAGCTGGCCGAGCTGGTCCGCTCCGCGAAGGAGGCCACGGCCGCATGAGCCCCCTCACCCGAGAGACGGAGCACAGCAGGGAGGTGCGCGCTCCCGCCGACCGGCTGTACGCGTTGGTCGCGGACGTCAGCCGCTGGCCGGTGCTGCTGGGGCCGTGCGTCCGGGCCGGGCGGATCGAGCAGGACGGCGCCGACGAGCGGATCGAGCTGTGGGCGCGGACCAACGGCACGATGGCGACCTGGACCTCCCGCCGCTCCCTGGACCCCCGGGCCCTGCGGATCTCCTTCCGGCAGGAGCGGTCCACCGCGCCGGTCGCCGCGATGTCCGGCGAGTGGTCCTTCCGCCCGGCCGGCGACGGCCGTACCCGGATCGTGCTGACCCACGCCTTCACCGCCGTGGACGACGACCCCCGGGCGCTGGACTGGATCGCCCGGGCCGTGGACCGCAACAGCGTCGAGGAGCTGACCGCGCTCGGCGACTTCGCCGAACGCCCTTATCCCCTGGACCAGTTGGTCTTCTCGTTCCACGACCGGGTGGCGGCGCCCGGCGCGGACCCGGCCGACGTGTACGACTTCGTCAACCGCTGCGACCTGTGGCCCGAGCGGCTGCCGCACGTCGGCCGGGTCGACCTCACCGAGGACCCGCCGGGCGTGCAGGTGATGGAGATGGACACCCTCACCTCCGACGGCCGCAGCCACACCACCGCCTCGATCCGGCTGTGCGTGCCCGGCGAGCGGATCTCCTACAAGCAGACCGTGCTGCCCGCCCTGCTGTCCGGGCACAGCGGTCTGTGGGAGTTCGAGAAGTCGGGCGGCGACACCGTGATCGTCTCGCACCACACCGTGGCGGTCGACCCGGCCGCGGTGCCGCTCGCGCTCGGCGCGGGCACCACCTTCGAGCAGGCGTGCGCACACGTCCGCGACACACTCGGCGCCAACAGCCGGGCCACCATGGAGGCGGCGTGCGCATACGCGGCATCGGTGGTGCGGCGCCCATGAACCCCACGCGGAAACTGGCCGGCCTCGCCCTCTCGCCGGGCACCGACGCCGACCGGGTGTGCATGGTCGCGGGCGAACTCTCGCTGACCCGGCGTCAGGTCCGCAACGAGGTGGCCCGGGCCCAGGCCGAGCTCCTGGAACGCGGCCTGGGCCCGGGCCGGCGGGTGCTGGCGCTGCTCGACCACGGGCCGGAGGCGGTGTTCTTCCTCGCCGCGGCCAGCTCGCTCGGTCTGCACCTGCTGATGCCCTACGGACTGCAGGCGGCGGCGCTGTCCGAGTGGCTGGCCGTCGCGGACGCCGCCGGGCCCGACGCGGTGGTGCACTTCAAACGGGACCGGACCGGCCTGGACGTGCTGCGCGAGCGCTGCGCCGGCGTGGTGGAGCTGCCGTTCCCGGCCGGCGAGGCGCCCGAGGCGGAGCTGGAGATACGCCACCCCGAGCCGGTGGAGCACTTCCTGGTGCTGTTCACCAGCGGCACCACCGGCAAGCCGAAGGCGATCAGCATCGGCGAGGCGCACATCTGTGCCCGGATCGGCTGGGTCACCCGCACCATGGGCTACGGCCCGACCGCCCGGATCTTCATGACCGGTCTGATGAACAACACCACCGGTGTCATCAACTCCTTCGGTGCGCTGCTGCACGACGGCACCGTGGTCTTCCCGGAGACCCCGGACCCCCGCCAGTGGCCGGCCCAGGTGGCCCGCCACCGGGCGACGCACCTGGCGCTGCGCCCGGTGGCGCTCAAGCAGTTCGTGTCCGCGGCGGGCGCGGGCAGGGACGATCTGTCCTGCCTGCGGGTGGTCTCCTACGGTGGGGCCGCCGTTCCCCGGACGGTGCTCGAACAGGGCCGCGAGCTGGTGCGCTGCGACTGGATCCAGGGCTACGGACTGACCGAGACCTACGGCCCGTTCTGCTTCCTGGCCGAGCAGGGGCACGCCGAGGCGCGCCACCTCAAGCACGTCTACTGCATCGGCAGGCCCGACGACTCCCTGGAGGTGCGGCTGGAGCCGGTGGCCGGCCACCCGGACGGCGTCGGCGAGATCCTGGTCCGCGGCCAATCGGTGATGGAGGGGTACGTGGACGTCGCCACCGGTGTGGTCGAACCGGTCGGCGCGTGGCTGCGCACGGGTGACCTCGCCGAGTGGAGCCCTGACGGCGACCTGGTGCTCAAGGGCCGGCTGGCCGGGGTGCTGCTCAGCGAGAACGGTCACCGCATCTACCCCGAGGAGGTCGAGGCGGTGCTGGCCGGCACCCCGGGAGCGGACGAGGTGGTGCTGGCGGGCCTGCCGAACCCGGACGGCCCGCACGAGCTGCCGGTCGCCTGCCTGTGCGGTCCGATCGGCCTGCACGGCGCCGAGGAGCTGCGCGCACTGGTCACCGCCGAACTGCGCGGCTCGCTGGCACCGGAGAAGTGGCCGGACCGGATCTGGGCGACCCCCGAGCCGTTCGCCCGCAGCGCCAACGGCAAGATCATGCGCGGCGAGGTGGCCGCCGGCGTCGACCCGGCCCGGGTCGTGCTGCTGAAGGGCGGCTCCGATGCGTGAGACCACGGAGCGGCTGCGGGTGCCCGAGCACGTGTACCGGGCGCTCGGCTACCTCTTCCCGCGGCTGATGTTCCTGAACGCGCGCTATGCCCCGCAGGTGCACTGGGGCGACATCGCGGCGGCCCTGGACGGCTTCCCGGCCGACGACCTGGACCTCGCCTCCGCGGGGTTCTGGAACCTCTGGCGCGAGCGCTGGACCGCGCGGGCCGAGGAGTACACCGCCCTCGCCGAGGAGTCCGGTACGACGGCCGGGCGCGGCCGCGCTCTGCGTGGCGCCGCCGCGGCCTACCACTGGGCGGAGTTCCAGTACTTCGACGACCGGGCCGTCAAGCAGCGGTTGCGGCAGCGCATCCGGGACTGCTTCCTGGGCAGTCTCGCGGGCACCGACCTCGACGTCACCGAGGGGGCGCTGCCCGGCACCGGCGCGGGCTACTGGGTGCTGCGCACCGGGGCGATGCGGGCGTCGGGCGAGCCGCTGCCCGCGGTGGTGGTCTCCAACGGCCTGGACTCGGCCACCGAGGTCGAGGTGGTGGCGCTGGCCGAGGCCTACCTGGAGCGCGGTATCGCCGCCGTGCTCTTCGAGGGACCGGGCCAGGGGTCGCGGCTGGGCCGGACCCCGGTGCTGGTCGAGATGGAGCGGGTGGTCGCCGAACTGCTGGAGAGGCTGCGCACCGAACCGGGGATCGCCGCCGACCGGCTGGCCTTCGCCGGGATCAGCTTCGGCGGCTATCTGGCGCTGCGGGTGGCCCGGGAACTCGGCGAGCACTTCCGGTGCGTCGTCAATTTCGGCGGCGGGCCCGCGCTCGCCAAGTTCGACGGTCTGCCACGGCGGCTGAAGGACAACTTCCGGTTCGCCTTCGGCGCGGGGCCGGCTGCCGACCTGCAGCCGCGCTTCGACGAGCTCGCGATCGAGCCCGGCCCGGCACCGGCCACCGAGGTGCTGAGTGTGTCCGGCGCGCTGGACGACATCTTCCCGGTCGGGGGCCTGTACGACCTCGACCGGGCGTGGTCGGGCCGGCACACGCTCGAGGTGCACCCCAGGGAGGCGCACACCAGCCTGAACCTGATCAACTCATACACCCTGCGCACCGCCGACCTGGTCACGGACCGGCTGGCCGGCCGCGCCTGACCACGGCGAGGGGCCTGCCCGGCGAACGGCCGGGCGGGCCCTTCGTGTCCCGCCGGGCACCACCGGGCCCGGGAACCGCCTTCGTCAGCGGCCCTCGGTCAGGGCCGGACCGGACGCGAGCAGTCCGGGGTGCAGGTCGTGGTCGAGTCCGGCGTGCACGAAGACCCGCTTGAGCAGGGCGACGAAGGTCTGCGCCTCGTCCGGCTCCAGCCCGCCGAGCAGCCGGTCCTCGAAGCCGCTGACCAGCGCCTCGGCCTCGGCGTGCAGGCTGCGGCCGGCCGGGAGCAGGTGGACGGCGTGGGCACGGCGGTCGGTGGGGTGGCGGCGGCGCTCCACGAGTCCGCGCCGTTCCAGCTCGTCGACCAGGCCGACCATCACGTTGCGGTGCACGTTCAGCGGTCCGGCGAGCTGGTGCTGGCTGCGGCCGTCCTCCTCGGTCAGCAGGTTGAGCAGGCCGAACTGGCGGGGGTGGATACCCAGCGGTGCGAGCACGTCGACGAGCTGCTCCTGCACGTGGGCGCTGAGGTGGGTCATCACGCAGGCGGGGTGGTCGAACAGCAGTTGAGTACTCACGGCGTCATGATACCCCCACTGAATTATCACCTTGAGGGATAGTCACTCGAAGTGCATACTGGCTCCGTGACTCAAGACATCTCCGCAACCACGCCCGGCGCCCCGCCGCAGGAATCCCCGGGTGGCGCCGCACCCGACCCGAAGCGCCGGCTGGCCTTCGCGGTCGTCCTGATCGCAGGATTCATGGACCTCGTCGACACGACGGTCGTCAACGTCACCGTCCCGAGCATCCAGCGCGACCTGCACGCCGACTACGCGCAGATCGAGTGGGTGATCGCGGCGTACGTGCTCTCCTTCGCCGCGCTGCTGATCCTCAGCGGGCGGCTCGGCGACATCTTCGGACGCAAGCGCGTCTTCCTGATCGGCATGGGCGGCTTCACCGTCGCCTCACTGCTGTGCGGCGTCGCGGTCAACCCCGAGATGCTGATCGTCTCCCGGTTCGTCCAGGGCGCCGCGGCCGGCCTGATGGTCACCCAGATCCTGGCGATCCTGCACGTGGTCTTCCCGCCCGGGGAGCGCGGCAAGGCGGTCGCCGTCTTCGGCGCGGTCACCGGCTCCTCCGCGGTCTTCGGCCTCGCCCTCGGCGGCCTGCTCGTGCAGTGGAACCTCTTCGGCTGGGAGTGGCGCCCGATCTTCCTGGTGAACGTCCCGGTCGGGATCGCCGCGCTGATCGCCGGCGCTCTGGTGATCAGCGAGTCCCGCGCCCCTCAGCGCCCCAAACTCGACCTGCTCGGCATGCCCCTGGCGCTCGCCGCCGTGGTGCTGCTGGTCTACCCGCTCACCGAGGGCCGCCGCCTGGGCTGGCCCGCCTGGACCTACGGCATGCTCGCCGGCGCCCTGGTACTGCTCGCGGTCTTCCTCGCCTACGAGCGGCGCCGCTTCGCCAAGGTCGGCTCCGCGCTGGTCGAGTTCGGTGTGTTCCGCTCCCGGTCGTTCTCGGTCGGGATGGCGGTGTGGTTCCTGTTCTGGATCGCGGTGGGCGGGTTCTTCTTCGTCTGGACGCTCTTCCTGCAGCAGGGCCTCGGCTGGACGCCGATGCACGCCGGCCTGACCGCCGCCACCTTCGCCATCGGTGTCGGCATCGGCGCCGGCAACGCCCCCGACAAGCTGGTCCCCAAGTTCGGCCGCAACGTGCTGGTGGCCGGCGGCATCGTCAACGCGATCGGCTTCATCGCCTTCGCCGTCCTGGTCGCCCACTACGGCCACAGCCTGGCGTCCTGGCAGATCATCCCGGTGCACATCGTCTCCGGCATCGGCTTCGGCCTGATCGTCGCGCCGACCCTGGATCTGCTCCTCGGCCAGGTTCCCGGCGAGCAGGCGGGCAACGCCTCCGGCCTGCTGAACACCGTCCAGCAGCTCGGCATGGCCCTCGGTGTCGCCCTGACGGGCGTGATCTTCTTCGCCCAGGTCGGCAACGCCGCCGGGCACGCCACCGACGAGGCCACCCCCGTACTGAAGTCCGCGCTCGGCGGTGCCGGTGTCACCTCCCAGGACCGGCTCCTCGACGACTTCCGCAGCTGTGTGCGGCAGCGCGCGGACTCGGTCGACCCGAGCAGGGTGCCGGCCGACTGCCTCAGGAGCGACCCGAAGACCGCCGCCGCGTTCGGCCGGGCCGTCGCCCGCGCCGACTCGGTCAGCTACTCGTCGGGCTTCCGAACCGTCCTGCTGCTGGACGCCGGCATCCTGGTGATCGCCGCCGCCGGCTTCCTGACCCTGCCCAAGCACTCGCGGCCCGCCGACGCGACCGCCGTGAGCACCGAACCCACCGAGGTGACGGCATGAGCAACGAGAAGAACGTCCTGGTCCTCGGCCGCGAGCGGCACCTGGTCGACGCCTCCACCGACATCATCGAGGCCAACGGCTTCACCGCGGTCGGCGTGACCCGTGACGCGGAGGCCCTCTCCCTGCTGGACACCGGCCGGTTCATCGCCGTTCTGGTCGGCAGCGGCGTCGAGTGGGAGTCCCGGCCGCCGGTGCGCCGGCACGCGGCCCCGCACGGCACCGTGGTCCTCGAAGCGCAGCGCGTCCCCATGCAGACCGTCCAGGACCACGTCCGCGACGTGATCGTCCCGCGGTTGCTGCAGATCGCCTGACCACCGTCGCACCAGCCCCCGGATCCGGCCTCTCCCCCACCGGATCCGGGGCCGCCGCGAGGCCGGGGGTCAGCGACGGTGGACGCTGACGGCGTACCCGCCGCCGTCATAGGGGTCGGCGTCCCAGGTGGCGAAGCGGTCGACGAGGGTGAGGCCGGCCGCGGCACAGTGGTCGTCGTACTCGGGCAGGGTGATACCGGGCGGCACGGGCAGATGGGCCTCGTCCAGGCCGAATCCGGCGACCAGCAGGCCGCCGGGGCGCAGGGCCGCGGCCAGGCGTCGGGTCACCGCGGCCTCGGTGCCGGCGGCGAGCAACGGGAAGATGTTGCCCGCGGCGACCACGAGGTCGAAGTCGGCCGCGATGCCGAGCCCGCGGGGCTCGAACTCCGTCAGATCCGCCTGGAACCAGGGCAGGTCCGGCGCCTGTTCCCGCGCCACCGCCAGCATCGACGCGTCCAGGTCCACTCCGACGCAGTCGTGGCCGAGCTCCGCGAGCCGGATCATGACCCGTCCGGTGCCGCACCCGGCGTCCAGCACACGCGCTCCGGCGGGCACCAGCGCCGTGCAGAACCGCGCCTCGCCGTGCACGTCCTTGCCGGTCCGGGCCACGGCGGCGAACCGTGCGGCGTACTCCCGTCCGGACGTCCCACCGGTCAGTTCGTGCCAGCGACTCATGCGACGAACTATAGGGCGGCGGCGTGCCGGGTGCGGTCGGCCCTCAGGCGCCGAAGACCTGGAACTCCGAGACCTGCCCGGCCGGCCAGCCGTTGTTGGCGGTGAAGGTGAGCCGCACGTAGCGGGTGGTGACCGTGGCGGGGAGGGTGAGGGCCGCGATGTTCCCGGTCGCCGGGTCGAAGGTGTAGCCCGCCGGGGCGAGCAGCTGCGTGAAGGTGCCGCCGTCCGTGCTGCCCTGGACGGAGATGGTCTGGGTACGGGTGGCCCAGGCGGCCGCCGGGGGCAGATCGAGGACGATCCGCCTGACGCCGGTGCCGGCGCCCAGATCGACCTGGACCCACTGCGGGAAGGCGTTGTTGGCGGACTCCCAGTAGGTGCCGGGGTCGCCGTCGGTCGCGTTGGACGACCCGTAGACCTGGGTGTGGCTGCTCTCCGACGTCGGGCGGTGCAGGGCGAGGTCGGTGGTGCCGGACGGGGGGTCGGTGGTGACGGTGACCTGGTTGGAGGGCTGCGAGACGTTTCCCGCCGCGTCGTGGGCGACGACGTCGAAGCTGTACGCGGTGGACGCGGCGAGTCCGGTGACGGTGAACGAGACGGCGCCGGTGGTGCCGACCTGGGTGCTGGTCGAGCCGGACACCTGCAGGATCCGGTAGCCGGTCACGCCCACGTTGTCGGTGGTCGCGTTCCAGGCCAGTGAGACGGAGTTGGCGGTGTGCCCGGTGACGGTCAGGCCGCCCGGCGCGGCCGGCGCCGTGGTGTCGCCGGTGGGGAGGACCGGCTGGGTGGGCCGGGTGGCGGTCAGCGCGATCTGGCCCTTGAGCATGCGGCCGCCGTCGCCGGTCAGGCGCAGGTAGTAGTCGGCGGAGCAGGCGGTGCCGTCCTCGTCGAGGGCGAGGTAGCCGGAGTCGGCGGGCACCCAGGCCTGGGTCTCGGCGGTCTTGGCGATCTGGTTGCCCTCGTTGTACTCGTCGAACATCGAGATGTAGATGCCCTGCACCCCGGCCCGCACCATGTTGTAGAACTGCCGCCACATGAAGTCGCCGTGCGCGCGCTGGCGGGCGGAGACGTCACCGGGCAGTACGCAGGGCTGGAAGTCGATGCCGTTGGCGTTGCAGTCGGCCTGGTCGGGGACCGTGTACGTGGTGTAGGCGTTGTCGGCCTCGGTGATGTTCCCGATGGCACCGACCATCCACGGCGAGAGCATGTCGAAGGCGTGGTAGACGCCCAGGAAGCCGGACCGGGAGCCGCCGGTACCCGTCCGCCATTCGCGCGGGACGCCGCCGATGACGTAACAGCCCTGTCCCTTGAACCAGTTGACGACGTCGAGGCAGGCGTCGGCGGTGAAGGGGTGGTTGGGGTCGTTGAAGCCGAAGCCCCAGACGCACACGACCGGCTTGCCGTTCTGCCTCGCGTAGGCCGCACTCGCGGTGTGGGCGGACATCTTGTTCGTCCAGTCCGTCTTGATCTCGGACTGCATGTTCGTCCAGTTGGAGACGTCGTACATGAGGTAGAACTTCCGCCCGTACGCCTCGGCGGCGCCGCGCACCCTGGTCGCCATGGCGTCACGGGTGGGGCCCTCGCCACCGGTGGGGTTGAAGCGCTGCAGGGCGGCGGCGTCGATGCCGTTCTGCTGCATCCACAGGAAGTGGGTGTTCACCGTCTGCTGGTCGTACGAGGAGAACAGCCTGGCGGGCTGCCCGTTGCCGAGGGCCGCGTACGACGTCTGGTACGTGCTGGTGTAGTCCCGCACGTCGGGCCAGCACTTGACGGTGGTGTTGGCCGGGGACGGCGACCGGCCCCAGTCCTGGCTCCAGTGCCACCAGCCGTCGATGGGCGCGCCGTCGCCGGTGCAGGCGAACCAGCCCTGGTAGCCGACGGTGATCCTGCCGACCACGTCGCCCGGCGCGCTCGCCGCCGACGCGGCCGGGGCGAGCACGGTCCCGGTGGTGCCCACGGTTCCCACCGCGCCGGCCGCGACCGCGGCCCGTAAGAAGACTCTGCGTGTGACACCCATCTGGATTCCTCCGGTCGCAGTGGTCGAGTGGCCGAATGATCGAATGATCGATTGGCCGGGTGGCCGGGTGGCCTTCCGTGGTCGGTGCCGCCGGGCGCGGGCGCGCCCGGCGGCACCGGCGGGGTGGATCAGGTGTTCCAGACCTGGAACTCGGAGAGCTGGCCGGCCGGCCAGCTGTTGTTCGCCGTGATGTTCACCCGGAAGTACCGCTGGGTGGTCGCGGTGAACGTGATGGTGACCGTGTTGCCGGTGGCGGGGTCGAAGGTGTAGCCGGCCGACGACTTGACGGTGCTGAAGGAGGAGCCGTCGGTGCTGCCCGACAGGGACAGCGTCTGGTTGCGGGCGCCCCAGGTCGCGGGGAGCTGGAGGACGACGCGGCTCGCGCTCTGCGCGGAACCGAGGTCGACCTGCACCCACTGCGGGAAGGCGTTGTTGGCGCTCTCCCAGTAGGTGCCCTGGTTGCCGTCCGTCACGTTCGACGACGGGTATACGTCGGTGTGGCTGGACTCGGTGGTGGCCGCGCCGGCCGCCAGGTTCCTGCTGACCGTGCCGGCGCCGGTGCCGGTGAGCGCGACGGTGGTCGTGCCGTTCGACGCGTTGCTGGCGATGCCGAGATCGCCGGTGCGGGTGCCGGACGCGGTGGGTGTGAAGGTGACGGCCACCGTGCAGGAGGCCCCCGCCGCGATCGACGTCCCGCAGGTGTTGGTCTGTGCGAAGTCACCGGTGACGGTGATGCCGGAGACGGTGGCCGCGGCGGTTCCGGTGTTGGTCACCGTGACCGTCTGCGCGCTGCTGGCGGTGTTGAGCGCCTGGGTGGGATACGTCAGTGACGTCGGGTTGGCGGACAGGGTCGCCGGCGAGGAGCCGCCGGTGCTGGGGAAGACCTCGAAGTCCGACAACTGGGCGGCGTTCCAACCGGTGTTGGCGGTGATGTTCACCCGCACGTATCTCGCGGTGGCGGCGCTGAACGTGATGGTCACCGTGTTGCCGTTGGCGTTCGGGTCGAACGTGTAGCCGGCCGACGCCTTGAGCGTGGAGAAGCTGGAGCCGTCCGTGGACCCCTGCACCGACAGCGTCTGGGTGCGCGCCGACCACGCCGTCGCCGGCGGGAGCTTGAGCACGACCTTGCCGACGCTGTAGTTCTGGCCGAGGTCGACCTGGGCCCACTGCGGGAACGAGCCGTTCGTGCCCTCCCAGTACGTCGACGCGTCCGGGTCGGTGAGGTTCGAGGCGACGTAGGGGCTGTTGCTCGAACTCGCCGTCGCCGGGCGCCCGGCGGCGATGTCGGTGGTGCTGTCGATGCCGCTGCCGGTCAGGGCGACGACGGTGGGGCTGTTGTTGGCGTTGCTGGTGACGGTCAGGTTGCCGGTGCGCGACCCGCCGGTGGTGGGCTTGAAGCCGACGGTCACCGTGCAGGAGGCGCCGACCGCGAGGGTGGAGCAGGTGTTGGTCTGGCTGAAGTCACCGGTCGCCGAGACGCCCGAGACGGTCGCCGACGTGGTGCCCGAGTTCGTCACCTTCACCGTCTGCGTGTCGGCCGAGGAACCGACCACCGTGGCGGGGAAGCCCAGGCTCGCCGGGTCGGTGGTCAGGACCGGGCCGGGCGCGGTGCCGGTGCCGGAGAGGGTGACCGTGTTGGTGACCCCGCCCGCGTTGACGGTCAGCGAGCCGCTACGGGTGCCGGTGGCGGTCGGCGCGAACTTCACACTGACGGTGCACGAGCCGTTCGCCGCGATCGACGAGCCACAGGTGTTGGTCTGGGAGTAGTCGCCGCTGGTGGAGACCGAGGAGACGGACGCCGCGCTGTTGGTCGGGTTGGAGACCGTCACGGTCTGCGCGTCGCTGGTCGAACCGGTCGGGACCGAACCGAAGTTGAGCGCGCCGGGGGTGGCCGTCACGCCCTCCGACGGATAGGGCGGGAAGACCGGGGCCGGCCACCCTCCGCAGTACGGGGTGCCGCTGATACCGGAGTTGCCGCCGCCGTCGGTGACGACGAAGTTGCCGCCCGAGCAGTTGTACACCGGCGAGGAGTAACCGACACCGGTGGCCGTCACGTTGGTGAACTTCGCCGCGCCGCCGGTCTGTTCCTGCAGGGCGAAGGTTCCGGTGCCGGCGATGGTCACGTTGTTGAGGTTGACGCCGCTGATGGTGCCCTCGACCCACTGGACCGCCTCGTACGGGCTCTGCTGGATCAGCGCGTTGGTCACGTTGATCGGGCCGGTGATCGCGCCCTGGCTGCCGTCGAACCACAGGGCGCCCACGCCGAACTGCCAGTTCGGGTCGAGGCTGCCGTCCCGGACCATGGTGTTGTCGGAGATGGTGGTGGTGCCGACCGGCGTGGACGTGAAGCGCTGCCCCACGTGGATACCGCCGCCCTGGGCGATGCCGGAGTCCACCACCCGGTTGCCGCTGACGGTGTTGTCGTGGCCGCCGTAGATCGCGATGCCGTTGGCGAGGATCTGCAGGGAGACGGTGTTGTTGGAGATGGTGTCGTTGGCGTCGGCGCCGATGCCGGAGTCCGCCCAGGTGGCGATGCCGTCGTCACCGGTGTTGCGGATGTCGCTGTCGGTGACCTTCGAGTTGGTGACGCCGCCGTGGAAGTTGATGCCGTCGGCGGTGGTGTCGCGGATGCGCATGCCGCTGAACGTCAGCCCGTCCATCGGCCCGTCCATCCAGGCGCCGACCTTCATGTGGTCGATCCACAGGCTGGACACGGTCGAGTTGCTCATCGCGCCGCCGATGCCGTTGACCTGGGCGCTGTCGTTGCGCTCCTGCACGTTGCCGAAGATCGCGAAGTTCTGCAGGTGCACGCCGGTGCTGGGCGAGGGCGCGGAGTTGCCGTAGAAGCCGGGTGCCGTGCCGGTGACGGTCGAGTACCACATGCCGGCGCCGGCGATCGTGACGTTGTTGACGCTGATGTGGCCCGGGATGTTGAAGGTGCCCGGCGGGATCCACACGGTGCCGCCGGGGCCCGCCGCGCTGATCGCGGCGTTGAACGCGCTGGTCGCGTCGGCCGCGCCGGTCGGGTCGGCGCCCTTGCTGGTCACCGACACCGACCCCGAGGGGGCGCTCAGGGCGGCGCCGACCTGCTCGAAGTCGGCGAAGTCGATCGTGTACGAGGAGGCGGTGTCGCCGGAGTCGACCTGCAGCTTGAAGGTCGTACCCGCCGGATATGTGGTGGAGAACAGGCGGTGGGCCTCGTCGTAGAAGTGGTGCGGGTTGCTGCCCGGCGTGTTGGTGAAGGGGTAGCTGCCGTAGTACCAGCTGTAGGCGTTGGTCAGGGTGAAGTCGGGCTGCTTGACTCCGTTGACGTACAGGGAGAGCGCGGCGGTGTAGACCGAGCCGCCCGAGGTGTCGGGGATGCTGTAGCGGAAGTTGATCGAGTTGGTCGCCACCGGCGTGGTGAACGTGACGTACTGGCCGGTGCCCTGGAGGGTGGTCGCCTTGCGGTAGGACGCCTCGTCGGCCAGCTGGCCCTGGGTGTAACTCGGGCCGATGGTGGTGCCGTTGGTGGCGGAGTTCTCCGCCTGCACCTCGACGTACGGCAGGCTCGCGCCGCTGCCGCCGGTGGCGGCGGCCGCCGCCGCGGCCGGCTGGACGGCCAGCGCGAAGACGCCGGCGACCGCCAGCATCGCGGTGCTGACCGCCCAGACGAGCGCTCGTCTCAGATCTCGGATGGAATGGATCACTTACCACTCCTTTCATCACGGGACGCCCGGGCTGTTCCGCTGACAGCGCCCGGGGCGGTAGGGGAGATGGAGGAAGGTGATGACGCACGGGGGACCGTAATGTCGCCGACATCGGCGCGCAATAACTAGACAGAGCATTGCAACAATAAAAATTTGGCATGCAAGATCTAATGTGGGGTCACGGGACGGGTGGCCACGGCGAAGGTGGCGAGGTCGGCGCCGCCGCCGAGGGCCAGGGTCCGGGCGCGGGCGCCCCCGCCGACGGACAGGTGGCGACGGTGGCGACGCGGGTGGCGACGTCGGTGGCGATGCCGAACAGAGGGCCGACGGCGGCGTGCCGTCGAGGCCCCCGACGCGCCGGTGGACCGTGCCGTACCGCAGGCCGGCGCCCGCGATGACGCCGCCCTCCACCCGCAGCCCGGTGACACCCTTCGCGCAAGAGGCGCTCCACGGGATCCACAGGCCCCGACCCGATCCCGACGAAGCAAAGCATGAAACACGCAAGTTCTTGCAATTTTTTTGCCGATATACGCAAATAATCGATTGTGGAGGCCTCGGCTCCGCCTCTCCTCGGATGCGGCGCATGCCACCCCGTACGGCGGGAACAGCCTGTCCGGCCGACGCTGTTGCACCCGCCGAGGGACCGGCATCGCGCGGGTGGGGACGGCACCGACCAGAGGTCCTCCGACCCGGCGTGATCCGGCACCCTCTCGTCCGCGGTGCACCCGGTGATCTGCTATTCAGGGACGCCCGCGCAGGTACCCGCCGCGGACTCGGACCGAGGCCTTGCCACACAGGAGGACTGTTTTCATGAACGACCGGCCCTTGACGCTCATGGCGGTACACGCCCACCCCGACGACGAGGCCACCGGAACCGGAGGGGTCCTCGCGCGGTACGCGGCGGAGGGCGTACGCACGGTCCTCGTGACGTGTACCGACGGCGGCTGCGGTGACGGACCGGGAGGCGTCAAGCCGGGCGAGCCCGGGCACGATCCGGCCGCCGTCGCCGCGATGCGCCGCCAGGAGCTGGAGGCGAGCTGCGAGATCCTGAAGATCAGCCACCTGGAGACGCTGGACTACGCCGACTCCGGAATGATGGGCTGGCCGGCCAACGACGCCCCCGGCTCCTTCTGGCGGACGCCCGTGGCGGAGGGCGCCGCCCGGCTCGCGGAACTCATGCGGCGCTACCGGCCCGACGTGGTCGTCACCTACGACGAGAACGGCTTCTACGGCCACCCCGACCACATCCAGGCCAACCGCATCACGATGGCGGCGCTGGCGATGACCGAACCGACCCCGAAGGTGTACTGGACGACGGCGCCGCGCTCGATGATGCAGCGGTTCGGAGAGGCCATGCGCGAGTTCGGTGAGGACGTGCCGGAGCCGGATCCCGCGGAGGCCGCCGCGATCGCGGAGATCGGGCTGCCCGACGACGAGATCAGCACCTGGGTGGACACCACCGCGTTCGGTGGCCAGAAGTTCGACGCGCTGGCCGCGCACGCCAGCCAGGGCGAGAACATCTTCTTCCTCAGGATGGGCCGGGAGCGGTTCACCGAGCTGATGGGCGTGGAGACCTTCGTCCGCGTCCAGGACACCACCGGCGCGGCCGTACCCGAGAACGACCTCTTCGCCGGACTGCGCTGACCAGCCCGCCGGCACGGCCGTGACGGCGCCGAAAGTGCAGGTCAGCGAATCGGAAGGGGTGATAACCCCCCGGGATTTCGGAGGAAGTCCCCCTGCGGATCCGGTGGCTGGCCCGCTGTCGGCGCGGTCAGGCCGTGCCCAGACTCGGCGGCATGACGTTCTCCATCGACGCTCCCGTCGCGGCCGCGACGACCACCGACCCGGCGCGGACCTCCGGTCCCGGCAGCGACTTCGCCAGGCTCTCCCGGCGCATCGCCGAGGCGGGCCTGCTGGACCGGCGCCCGGGCTACTACGCCGTACGGCTCGGCCTGGTGATCACGGCCCTGCTGGGTGGCACGGCGGCCTTCCTCGCGCTCGGCGACACCTGGTGGCAGCTGGCCGTCGCCGCCGCCATGGCCCTCGTCTTCGGCCAAGTTGCCCTTGTGGCACATGATCTGGCGCACCGTCAGGTCTTCCGCCGACGCCGCCCGAGCGAGACCTGGGGCCGGCTCTTCGGCAACCTCGCCATCGGCATGAGCTACGGGTGGTGGATGAACAAGCACACCCGTCACCACGCCAACCCCAACCACGAGGAACTCGACCCCGACGTCGCGCCGGACATCCTGGTGTGGTCCACCGAGCAGGCGCGCGGCAGCAGCGGCCTGGCCCGGCTGGTCGGCGGCCACCAGGCGTTCCTGTTCTTCCCGCTGCTGACACTGGAGGGTTTCAACCTGCACGTGTCGAGCGTGCGGGCGCTGCGCTCGCCGACCATGAGGAACCGGGTGGCGGAGGGCACGCTGCTCCTGCTGCACTTCGCCGCCTACCTGTCCGCGCTGTTCCTGGTCCTCTCCCCCGGCAGGGCCGTGGCGTTCATCGCCGTGCACCAGTGCCTCTTCGGCGTCTACCTCGGCTGCACCTTCGCCCCGAACCACAAGGGCATGCCCACCTTCACCGGCGACCAGCGGCCCGACTTCCTGCGCCGCCAGGTACTCACCTCCCGCAACGTGCGGGGCGGCCGGTGCACGGACGTGCTGCTCGGCGGCCTCAACTACCAGATCGAACACCACCTGTTCCCGAGCATGCCCACCCCGCATCTGCGCCACGCCCAGGTGATCGTGCGCGAGTACTGCGCGGAGATCGGTGTGCCATACCACGAGACCGGGCTGCTGCGGTCCTACCGCGAGGCCCTCACCCACCTGCACCGGGTGGGAGAACCCATCAGGCGCGGGTGCGGGGCGTCCTGACGCCGAGGCGGACGCGGCGGATGTGGCGGACATGGCGAACGCAGCGGATGTGGCAGACATGGCGAACGTGGCGCAGGCACCCGGTATCACGTGCGGCGGTGCCCGGCCTCACCTCGGGTGCCGCCGCTCAGCCGAGGGTGTCCAGCAGGGCGGTGACGTAGGCGTCCAGCCTCCCCTCCACCGTCCGCGTCGTCAGTTCCGTCCGGCCCGCCTCCTGCCACGGCCGCGCCACCGTCCGCACCTCGGTGGAGAACGCCAGCGCGTCCAGCAGCCGCCAGTACAGCCGTTCGGTCGCGGTCCTGGCCGGCACCCCGCCGGCCTCCTCGTACGCCTCGGCGAACCGCAGACCCCACGCCGGGCCGTGCAGCATCGCGAGATTGGTGGAGCAGTGCGCCACATCGAGGTCGGCCGGCCCCCAGGAGGTCTCCACCCAGTCGACGACCCCGGTGATCCGGGGACCGGCCGGGCCCGGCGGCGCCGTGTCGAACAGCACGTTGCCGGGGTGGAAGTCGCGGTGCAGGAACCGCCCTTCGTAGGGAGGCGCCGGCTTGCGGATCACGTCGGCCGCCGCGGCCCACGCCACTCGGTCGGCGCCGTCCGGCGGGACGACGGCATCGGCGGTCGTCCACGCCGTGTACCGTCGGGGTCGCTCGGCGGGGCGCACCGCGTGGATCGCCACCAGCTGACGGGCCAGCAGGGGAACGCGCGCCTCCAGTCCCCGGTCTTCGAGGACCGTCCGGCCCGGCAGATGCGTCATCAGGAGTGACGGGTACTCGCAGTGCGCGGCGGATGGATCGACCGCGACCGGTCCGGGAGCCGGCACACCTGTCCCGGCGAGCAGGGCGAGGACGCCGGCCTCGCGGTTCAGCAGATCCCCGGCCTGCTCCGCGAAGTAGGGGTCGGCAAAGGTCCGCAGCACCAGGTGGCGGGTGGCCCCGTCCCGGGTGCCGACGGTCAGCCGCCGCATCTCGGCGGTGATACCGCCGTGCAGTGCCTCGACCGCGACGACCCGTTCACCGGCCGCCAGCTGCCGGCCCACCCAGGCCAGTGCCGACGGCCCCAGGGCCGCTGCCTCGTCGTCGTGGGACACCGTGCCACCCCATCATCCGCCCGGCGGCCCGCGCAACGGCTTTCCCCGCGGAGGCGACGGCGCGGGGCGGGGACTCAGGCGGCGGGCGCCGGGGTCACCGGGCGCTGCTCGGGGGCCGCAGGGCGGCGGCGCCTGCCCGCATCATCGCGGACACCGGTGACCTCGCCCATTGCACGAGGTCCCGCGGCAGGCCGGTGTCGAGCTCGATGGTCACCCGCACGTAGCGGGTGTGCAGCCGGTTGACCTTGACGGGACGCGGTACGACCGCCTCCGGTCCGCGCTGCAGGGCGGCCCGGTAGGTGTCCTTGCGCTGGTTCATGCCTTGTCCTGTCGTTTGACGAGTTCGTTCGCGAGGTCCATGTACGCCGAGCCCTTGGCCTCCACCGGGCTTCCGAACGACTGCGCGTACAGGTCGAGGCGCGGAATGTGGGTGGACAGCACGTCGAAACCCCGCTCGGTGAGGGCTTCACGGGCGTCGGCGTCGGGACCCGTGCGCGTGGCGTCGGCGCGGTTGGTCCGGTTGAGCAGCACGGCGGCGTGGGCCGGTTGGACGCGCAGCGACTGTACGTCGCCCATCTCGCCGCCGATGGGCGCCATGCGGTCCAGCTCGATGGGGGCCGGAGTGACCGGCACGATCCATTCGCCCGCGTATCTCATGATGCTGCGGGCGATGTGCGCGTGGTCCTCCATCTGCGGAGCGTCGAACACGACGGCCTGCCGCTCGCCCAGGAAGTCGTTCACGCGCCGGTGCACGTCGCCCACCGGCAGGGCGACCACGGGAAACGGGAAACCACCGGCCAGTTCGCTCCACCGCAGCGCGGAGGAGGCGGGGTCGCTGTCGACCAGCAGCGGTGGGATGCCCGACTCGTGAAGCGCGTGGGCCAGCCAGACCGCGCTGGTCGTCTTGCCCACCCCGGGCTTCAGGTTCACAAAGGCATAACTCAGCGGCACACCGGACAACGTAGGGCCGCTAGCGCCCGCCGACCGCCGAGTCGGCCCACAGCATGCCGTCGTTCACCCTGCGGCACCGGCGAATCATCCGTCTGGGCCAGTCCCCCCGGGGACGAGCCCGACGACGCCACCGCCGCCGCGCACGCCGTCACGGGGCGCCGTCCCCCGTCTCGACCACTCCTGAACCACCGCCGAACCTCGGCCTGCCCTGGGGCCCCGGCGGGCTGACGGTGACCTGAAACAGGGGGGTGTGACGGAGGCCGAGGAGGCGTGATGCGACCAGCGACGAGATCTGTCACGGATCCGCCGGGACCCATGGTTCGACCCGGCCCGGTTCGTGCCGGGGAGCGGTCGGCGCGGGGGTGGCTGCACGCGCGTCCCACTGCCGTACCTCGTGCCGGGAGGCGTCATCCCGTGTCACCCGGTGATGTTCATCGAGGCGGGCGGCGAGGTGGTCTGGGACCGGGCCACGGGCGTGAACCGCGTCGACGTGTCGAGCGTCGGTGATCTCTCGCTTCCCCAGCCGAATCCAGCCGGATCTCCCTGACCTGCGGTCATGCCTCGAAGGCCTGGCCGTCCGATCGGCCGGCAGTACCTCGGCGACGCTCTCGCGACGCGTGTAATTCGCCACAAGTCCTGTCTTCAGGGCGCATGAATCCATAAAAGTAGTCCTTTACAGCTGGTTGCACTCGGCGGGCAACCAGCTCCAGGGATTCACCGACCGGCGTCACGGGAGAAGCGTTTGATCACGGCACGTAAGCGAACCACCGGGCTGACGGCCACGGCCGGCGTACTGGGCGGTGTCCTCGCGCTCACGGTCCTCGGCGGCACCAGCAACGCTGCCACCAGCGGGAACGACACCGGGAGCCACCCGAAACCGCCGGCGCGGGCGCAGCCGAGCGAGGCGGGCGCCCAGGACGTTTCCGACGCCCGAATAAGGATCACGCCCGGACAGGGCGCCTACCGCGTCGGAGTCGACGGCCCCGTCGACGTCACCGTCAGCAACGGGAAGCTCACCAAGGTGACCATGACAGCCACCGCGACCGGCGCCGAGGTTCCCGGCACCCTGTCCGCGGACGGCACGTCCTGGAAGCCGAACGGCCCGCTGGAACGGGCCACCAGATACCAGATCGCCGCGGAGGCCCAGGACGCGCAAAACCGCTCCGCCACCGCGAACGCCACGATCACCACGGTCTCCCCGGCCAACGACTTCGTCGGGCACCTCTTCCCCGAGGACGGCTCGACCGTCGGCGTGGGCATGCCGGTGTCGGTCAGCTTCGGCAAGGCGGTCGGCGACCGGGCCGCCGTGCAGTCGGAGATCCGGGTCAGCTCCAGCAGCGGGCAGCGGGTCGTCGGCCACTGGCTCAACGACACCCGGCTGGACTTCCGCCCCGAGAGCTACTGGAAGCCCGGCTCCACCGTCACCGTCGACCTCACCCGGAACGGCATCCGGAAGACGGTCACCTTCCACGTCGGCCGGAGCCAGATCAGCACCGTGGACGCCAGGACCAAGCAGATGACCGTCGTCCGGGACGGCAAGACGATCAAGACCGTCCCGATCTCGTCCGGCAGCTCGGAGCACCCGACGCACAACGGCACGATGGTCATCTCCGAGAAGTTCACGCAGACCCACATGAACGGTGCGACCGTCGGCCTGACGAAGGACGGCAAGCCCGCGTACGACATCGACGACGTCCCGCACGCCATGCGCCTGACCGCCTCGGGTACGTTCATCCACGGCAACTACTGGGCTGCCGACTCGATCTTCGGCAAGGCCAACACGAGCCACGGCTGCGTGGGGCTCAACGACGTCAAGGGCGGCGGCGACGGCAAGCAGCCCGCCGCGTGGTTCTTCGCCAACTCGATGATCGGTGACGTCGTGGTCGTCAAGAACTCCGCGGACAAGACCGCGCTGGCCCCCGACAACGGGTTCAGCGACTGGAACATGCCGTGGGCCGAGTGGGTCTCGGGCAGCGCGGCCGGCTGACAGATCCCCCGGCGCGCATCGGGGGTGCAGACACCCGTTCGGGCGCGGCCGTCCGAGCCCGGACGCCGACGACGCACGGCGCCTCGTCACTCACCCGGAAAGAGCAATCACGGTCCGTTAACCCCTTGTCCCCACTGGCCCGTCCCCCGTTCGGAGTTGCGTCCGCACGGGGGACATGAGGCCGTGGGAGTCGTGTCCTGCCGGATCTCACCCTCAGGAGGAGACATGGGCACGAGGAACAACGGCCGGCCGGCCGACAAGCTGAGCGTCGTCTTCACCGTCCGAGTGATCGAGGGCGGCGAGCAGGGATTCCTGGACGTGTACGACCAGCTCCGCAAGTCCGTAGCCCGGACCCCCGGCCACATCGTCGAGAGGCTGGGAGCGCCCGTGGACGACTCCCGGCAGTGGGTCATCACCAGCGAGTGGCAGACGGCCGAGCACTTCTTCGCCTGGCAGCAGAGCGCGGAGCACCGCGCGCTGGTGGCCCCGCTGCGCCAGTGGGTCGACTCCACGCAGTCGCTGCGGTTCCGGGTCGTGAAGGAGACGACGGGGGTGACGTCATGACGCGCACCGCCGACGGCCCCGTCGCCGTACTCGGGCTCGGCACGATGGGCTCCGGCCTGGCCGCCCGCCTCCTCGACCGGGGAATGCGGGTCCGGGTGTGGAACCGTACCCCGGAGCGGGCCGAGCCGCTCGCCGAGGCAGGCGCCTTCGTCGCCCGGCACCCCGCCGACGCCGTCGCGGGCACGAGTGCCGCCGTCTGCGTCGTCGCCGACGGCGAGGCCCTCGGCTCCGTGCTGCACGGACCCGACGGCATCCTGTCCCAGGGCTCCTACCCGGGTGTCCTCGTCTGCGCCAGCACCGTCTCCCCCGAAGAGGTCGTCCAGATCGCCGGGGACATCCCGTCGGTCGTGGACGTGGGCATGCTCGGCAACCGCGACCATGCCCGTGACGGCGAGCTCCGGCTCTTCGTCGGCGGCGAGGAGCGCGCGTTCAGCGCCTGCCGCCCGCTGCTGGAGGCGCTGGGCAAGGAGGTCGTCCATCTGGGCGCACTCGGTTCCGGCATGCGGATGAAACTGTGCCTGAACCTCCTGATGGGCATCGAGGTGCAGGCCCTGGCCGAGGTCAGCGAACTGGCGACCGCCTGCGGCCTCGACCGTCAGGCGGTCCTCAAGACCATCGCGGGCAGCGGTTTCGCCTCTCCGGTCATGGCGTTCAAGTCGAGGCGCCTGGGTTCCGGCCGCTTCGAGGAGCCGGACTTCCGGCTGCGGCTGATGGCGAAAGACCTCATGCTCGCTACCAAACAGGCGGCCGCAGTGGGCCTGAGTCTGCCGCTGGCGACCGCCGCGGCAGAGACCCATGTCCGTGCCACCGAGCAGGGACTGGGCGACCAGGACTGTGCCGCGGTCACCCGCGCACTCACACCGAAACCGGGCAGCGACACGTGATCATCGACATCCACGGGCATCTCTCCCCGCCGGAGGCGGCCGAACGCTTCCCCATGCCGCCGAGCCTCACCGACGTCGACGGCATGCTCGCCGCTCGCGCCGAGGCCGGCATCGACCTCACCATCATCGGCAGCCCCGTCGGCGCCGGAGCGATGGCGCGGGTACCGGGCGTGGACAACTACGCGCAACCACGAGACAGGCTGCGCGGTTTCCACGCCTGGATGTCGGGGCTGATCGGCAGGTTCCCCGACCGGTTGCGCGGCTACGTGTACGCCAACCCGTTCGGCGACGACGATCACCTCGAAGGCGTGCGGGAGACCCTGGCGGACCCGGCCTTCGTCGGCCTGATCACCACGTCCAGCGTCCACGGGGAGCTGCTCGGCTCCCCGCGCGCCGACTCCTTCTTCGCGCTGGCCGCGGAGGCGGGCGTACCCGTCCTGGTACACGCCCCGGCCGAACCGGCCGGCACGGAACGGGTCGACGAGATGGGCTTCGTCGAGCAGATCGGCCGGTTCGGCGACGTCACCATGGGCATGGCCATGATCGCCTTCGCGGGGTGGCTGGACAAGTACCCGGAGCTGCGGCTGATCGGCGCGACCGGCGGCGGCGCGATGGCGCTGCTGCCGGAGCGTCTGCAGACGGCGGCGCGGGCCCCCCCCCGGGGCGGGGGGGGGGCGCCCGCC
>NZ_JBFBJI010000056.1:0-48281 GCF_040702065.1 Streptomyces sp. NPDC086777
GGAGCGACCCGCTCGGAGATCAAGGTGCGCCCCCTTCGAAACCCGGGTCCCGAGGCGCCCCGAAAGGGGCGCGGGGAACCGCGCGACCAGACCCCACGCACCCGCTGCGATGCACGGCCCGCCACAAGGCCCTCGGCTCCCGCCGACCGGACAACGCCTGAGGGGTGACCGTCCAGTGACGGTCACCCCTCAGTCATGCTCTGTTCAGCCTGTCGGCCCCACCGGCGGAGCCGTCAGCGGCCCTGCTCGTCGCGCCGCCGCTGCCAGCGCTCCTCGATGCGGTCCATCATCGACCGCTTCGGCCGGCCCTGGCGCCGCGCCTGCGGACCCGCGGGCTGCTCGCCGGGCTTCGGAGCCTTGCGCCAGCCGGTGACGGCGAGGACCGCGCAGCCCAGCATGACGAGGAAACCCACCACGCTGACCCAGACCTGCTGGACGACCATTCCGGCGATGAGGAGCGCGATACCCACGAGGAAGCCGGCCACCGCCTGGTAGACCCGTCGCCTGGTGTACGTCCGCAGGCCGCTTCCCTCAAGCGCTGTCGCGAACTTGGGGTCTTCGGCGTACAGCGCTCGCTCCATCTGCTCAAGCATTCGCTGCTCGTGCTCCGAGAGCGGCACGGCGTCCTCCTCATCGTGCAGTCGCCGGGGCGACCCGGGGGGTCCCTTCAGGATAGGCAGGGAATCGCCCCCGTGAAACCCGCCCCTCTAGGCCAATTGGCCAACCGGAACCCGCCATGGCAGTCCCGGCTCGCTGAGGCTTCCATTCCCCGGGAGCCGACCCGTCATGCCGGGCTGGTCTCCCTCGATCATACGGCGCAAACCCCTCGATCGGGGGGCCTGTGGCGTACTCCATCCGCTGTCGAGCCCCTGATCAGCGGGCGAGTCCCAGGAGGATCTCAGACCCCGGCGGCACCCGGTGTCTCGCCGAGTACGTGCAGCTGGGTGGCGACGGCGTGGAAGGCCGGGAGCTCGGCCGCGGCTGCCTCCAGCTTGAGCAGGGCCTCCAGGGCTCCCGGCTCGGTGTCCACGAGGACGCCGGGGACCAGGTCGGCGAAGACCCGTACGCCGTGCACGGCGGTGACGGCAAGGCCCGCTCCCTCGACCAGGCCGGTGAGCTGCTCGGCGGTGAAGCGGCGCGGCATCGGGTCGCCGCTGCCCCAGCGCCCGTCGGGGTCCTCCAGGGCCTGCTTGGCCTCCGTGAAGTGGCCGGCGAGGGCGCGCGCGACCACGGCTCCGCCGAGCCCGGCGGCGAGCAGGCTGAGGACGCCTTCGGAGCGCAGCGCGGCCACCGTGTTGCGCACGCCCTCGGCCGGGTCGTCGACGTGCTCCAGGACGCCGTGGCACAGGACCACGTCGTGGGCGCCGCGCTCGACCACGTCGAAGAGGCCGAGGACGTCGCCCTGGACGCCCTTGACCCGGTCGGCCACGCCGGCCTCGGCGGCCCTGCGCTCCAGCGCGAACAGTGCGTTCGGGCTGGGGTCGACGACGGTGACGCGGTGGCCGAGGCGGGCCAGGGGGACGGCGAAGTTGCCGCTGCCGCCGCCGGTGTCCAGGACGTCCAGTGCGTCCCGGCCGGTGGCCTTGACCCGGCGGTCGAGGGCGTCCTGAAGAACCTCCCAGACCACGGCGGTACGGAGAGAAGCGCGGGGTCGAGTGGGGTCCGGCACGGCAGTTGACTCCTCGGCGCGGCACCGCCTGTT
The DNA here is from genome assembly GCF_040702065.1 of Streptomyces sp. NPDC086777. NCBI lineage: Bacteria > Bacillati > Actinomycetota > Actinomycetes > Kitasatosporales > Streptomycetaceae > Streptomyces > Streptomyces sp. NPDC086777. The sequence continues at coordinate 1,703 of NZ_JBFBJI010000056.1, forward strand.
GCCCGGCGGCGCGAACTCGGTGCCTGCCCGGGCCCGGAGTGCGGGAGGCGGGAAGGCTTCAGGCGCTGTCCACCCTATTGCCTCCGCCGCCCGTTGCCTCCGTCGCCTTGCCTGGTCATCCCGCGTCGGGCAGCTCTCTTGCCGGGTCGCCGGGCGGCCGCTCGCCGTCCTGCAGGCGCGGCCGCGGCAGCACCGGCTGCAGGACGAGCATCCGCTCGACGATACGGACGAACATCGCGACGTCCCGTATCAGGTCGTCGGCGTCCCGGCGGCCCGCCGCGCCCAGGATGCCGGCCTCGGCGCGGGCCCGGCGGGCGGCGCCGGAGGCGAACAGGGCGCTCCACTCGGTGAGCTCGGGCGCGACCTCGGGGAGCACCTCCCAGGCGCTGCGGATCCGGGCCCGGCGCCGGGGCGAGGTCTCGGGGCGGGCGCGGGCGGCGAGCACGGCGGCGGCCGTGCGCAAGGCGGCCAGGTGAGCGGTCGCATAGCGCTCGTTGGGGGTGTCGAGCAGTTCGGCCTCGTCGAGTGCGGCGCGGGCCTGGGTGAGCAGGTCGAGGGCGGCGGGCGGGGCCGTGGCCCGGCGGAGCACGGGGTGCACGTCGCTCGCCGGGCCGGTCAGTGAGGGGGCAGGGCCGGTGGTGCGGCGCCGGTGTGCGGCGGACGCTGACGAGTTGGCCATGACGAACCTCCTGTCGTCTGAGTGACGGCGCCCTCACACGGGGTGCCGTATGTGCCCATCGTGGGGTATGGCACTGACAATCCGTTCTGACCTGGGGTTTTGCTTCGCTCGCAGGTTCGGAGTAGTTTTTGCACTGACCAGTCAGTTCAAAAACCAGCTTCCGAAGAGAGAGGCGGGGGAACCTGTGCACGGCGTACCTGTCACGGCCGAGCGCCTCGGGCTCGAGGGCCCGCGGGGCTGGGCGTTCCGGGACATCTCCCTGGACGCCGGGCCCGGCGCGCTGATCGCGGTGGAGGGGCCGTCCGGCTCCGGCCGCACCTGTCTGCTGCTCGCGCTCACCGGCCGGATGAAGGCGACCGAGGGCATCGCTACCGTCGGCGCGGCCCGGCTGCCCAGGCAGCTCGCGGCGGTACGGCGGATCAGCGCGGTGGCCAACGTGGCCGGGGTCACCGACCTCGAACCCGCCCTGACCGCCGGCGAGCACCTGCGCGAACGGGCCCTGCTGCAGCGCCGGTTCGGCGACTCCCTGCGCGATCTGGTGCGGCCGCGCGCGGAACGCCGGGCGGGGGCGCAGCAGCGGATCGACGACGCCCTGGCCGCCGCCGGACTCGATCTGGAGTCGCTGCCCAAGGGCGCCCGGACGGCCGTGCGGGATCTGGAGCGGATCGAGGCGCTGCGGCTGTCGGTGGCGCTGGCACTGGTCGGCAAGCCGCGGCTGCTGGCCGTGGACGACGCGGACCTGAAGCTGTCGGAGTCCGAACGGGCCGAGGTGCGGACACTTTTGGCGTCGATCGCCGAGGCCGGGACGACGGTGGTGGCGGTGTGCGGAGAGGCGATGCCGGGGGCCGTCGTCGTCCACACCGGAGGCACCGGAAGCACCGGAACCACCGGAGGCACCACCGCAACCGGGCCGACCGAGACGGCGCAGACGCCGAAGGCGCCGGAGACGCCGGAGACGGCGGAAACGGCGGAAACGGCGGAAACGGCGGAGACGGCGAAGGCGGCCGAGACAGCGAAGGCATCGGAAGACGAGGAGGCCGGCGATGCGCTCGCCGCGACTGGCCGCGCTTGAGCTCAGGCGCTTCGGACGGGGCAGGCTGCCGCGCGCGGCCCTGGTGGCCCTGCTGGTGCTGCCGCTGCTGTACGGCGCGCTGTACCTGTGGTCGTTCTGGGACCCGTACGGCCGCCTCGACCGCGTTCCCGTGGCGCTCGTCAACGACGACAGGGGCGCGACCGCGGGCGGGCAGCGGGTCACGGCGGGCGACGACATCGCGGCCGGGCTCAGGGACAGCAAGAGCTTCGACTGGCACCAGGTGAGTGCCGCCGAGGCCCGCCGGGGCGTCGAGAACGGCACCTACTACCTGTCGCTGACCGTGCCCGCCGACTTCAGCGCGCGCATCGCCTCCAGCGCGGGCGACTCCCCGCAGACCGGCGCCCTCCAGGTGCGCACGAACGACGCGAACAACTACATCGTCGGGCAGATCTCCCGCACGGTCTTCAACGAGGTGCGCTCGGCCGCCTCCACCAAGGCGTCCCGGTCCTTTCTGGACCGGATCTTCGTCTCGTTCGCCGACATCCACGGGCAGACCGTGAAGGCCGCCGAGGGCGCCGACACCCTCGCCGGCGGCATCGGGAAGGCCGAGAAAGGATCGAAGGACCTCGCGGACGGCCTGGCGGACGCCAGGACCGGCAGCGGGAAGCTCGCCAAGGGGATCAGGAAGCTGGACGCGGGCGCGGGCACCCTGGCGGACGGCTCCCGTCAGGTCGCCGACGGCACCCAGGCCCTGGCCGACCGGGTCGACGGTGTCTACGGCAGGGTCGGCCCGTACCTGGCGCAGAACGAGAAGACCATCGGTGACACCGCCCGGCTGGTCGCCGACTCGGCGCAGACCGTCCGCGACAACCTGGGCGTCCTGGTGAAGACGGCACCGGCGGCCGCGAGGACCGCGCACGCGGCCGCGGACACCCTGGACGGGGTCTACGCGGCGCGCTGCTCGGCGGACCTGCTGACCGACCCGGTCTGCCCCGACCTGAAGAAGGCCAGGGACGCGGCCGACGACGTGGCCGCCGTCGCCGACGACCTGAACACGCTGATCGCCGACCAGAACGGCGACCTGAAGACGCTCGACAAGAACCTCGGCACGCTCCAGACCCAGGCACGGGCCCTCGCCGACCGCGCCCCGCACCTCTCCGAGGACGTGGCCGACGCCGTCGAGAAGATCGACAAGCTGAACGACGGCGCGGCCCGGGTCGCCTCGGGCGCCGCCGAGCTGCACACCGGGCTCGGCACGGCCGTCACCGGCGCCACCGGCCTCGACAGTGGCCTCGGCAGGCTCGAGTCCGGCGCCTACGACCTCAACGGCGGGATGTACCGGCTCGCCGACGGGTCCAACACGCTCGCCGGCGGCCTGCACGACGGCGCGGCGAAGATCCCCGACTACGACAAGCAGGACCGGGACGAGCGCACCGGGGTGATGTCCGACCCGGTCCAGCTCGCCTCGCGCGACCTGCACAAGGCGCCCAACTACGGCACCGGGTTCGCCCCGTACTTCATCCCGCTCTCCCTGTGGGTCGGCGCGATGGTGGCGTACATGCTGATCCAGCCGCTCAACCGGCGTGCCCTGGCGGCGGGTTCCGCGGCCTGGCGGATCGCGCTGGCCGGCTGGCTGCCGGTGGTCGCGATCGGGGTGCTGCAGACGGCCGCGCTGATGGCCGTACTGCACTGGGCGATCGGCCTGGAGATGGTCCGCGCGGCCGGGACGGTCGGGTTCCTGTTCCTGGTGGCCGCCTGCTTCGCGGCGATCGTGCAGTGGCTGAACGCGCGCTTCGGGGCGGCGGGGCGGATCCTGGTCCTCGCCCTGCTGATGCTCCAGCTGACGTCGGCGGGCGGCACGTATCCGGTGCAGACCAGCCCGGGCTTCTTCAACGCGATCCACCCGTTCCTGCCGATGAGCTACGTCGTGTCGGCGCTGCGGCGGCTGATCACGGGCGGCGGTCTCGGACCGGTTTGGCAGGCCTGTGCCGTCCTGGTGGCGTTCACGGCGGGTGCCCTGGCGCTCACCGCGCTCTCGGCCCGGCGCCGCCAGGTGTGGACGCTGGACCGGCTGCATCCCGAGCTGAGTCTGTGAGGACCTCCATGACCTCGTCTTCCGTGCCCGCGGGGGCCACTGTTCCTGTGAGAATCGGGACCATGGAAAGCAGCAGCACCACGGGCGGCAGCACACGCCGTGAAGCCACCCGGCAGAAGCTCTACGAGGCCGCCGTCACGCTCATCGCCGAGCAGGGCTTCTCGGCCACCACGGTGGACGAGATCGCCGAACGGGCAGGCGTCGCGAAGGGCACGGTCTACTACAACTTCGCGAGCAAGTCGGTCCTCTTCGAGGAACTGCTGCGGCACGGCGTGGGCCTGCTCGCCGCCTCCCTGAAGGAGGCCGCCGAGCAGACCGCGCGGGAGGGCGGCAGCCGCGTCGACGCCCTGGACGCGATGGTCCGCGCGGGCCTGGTCTTCATCGACCGCTACCCGGCCTTCACACAGCTGTACGTGGCGGAGCTGTGGCGCACCAACCGGGCCTGGCAGTCGACGCTGATGGTGGTCCGGCAGCAGGCCGTGGCGGTCGTCGAGGGGGTGCTGCGCGAGGGCGTGGCGAACGGCGAGTTCAGCGACGAGATCGACGTCCAGCTGACGGCGGCCGCACTGGTCGGGATGGTGCTGGTGGCCGCGCTGGACTGGAAGTCCTTCCAGCCGGAGCGCTCCCTGGACGACGTCCACGCGGCGCTGTCGCGGCTGCTCCAGGGGCGGGTGAGCGGCAAGGGCTGAGCGGCCTCGCGCAACCGCCACGCGCGCGTGGGCGTGCGAAGGCGCCGGTCCGCCGGCGGCCGCGTCCCCCGCGGGCCGCCGGCGGACCGGCGCCTTCCGTGCACCCCCGTGCTCCCCCGGTTTCCCGCTGTTCCCCCGGGTCCCCTCTCCCCCGTGTCTCGCTTCCGCCGAGCGAATCGGCGGAAGGAGCGGTCGAGGGCGAAGGTGCCGTTCCGCCGCCCCGTGTCGGCGGTACCGGGCCCCGCGCCCTTCTCCGTGCCTCCACTCTCCCGTTCACGCAGGTCGCGGCCCATCCGTGCGCGTACTCAACTCGTTCCCTGGGTACCCGTACTCAGATCTGCGCACCGAGGCCCACGACGCGCGGCCGCCGACTGGTTACGATCGCGTCCGTGTCGGTACTCCCCTTGGTCTTCACCACCGGCTGGGCCAGCGGAATCAACGCCTACGCGGTGGTGCTGCTGCTCGGTCTCTTCGGCGCGACGGGCCTGAGCGACGACGTACCCCAGACGCTGCAGCGCCCCGAGGTGCTGATCGTCGCGGGCGTGCTGTTCCTGTGCGAGGCCGTCGCCGACAAGATCCCGTACGTCGACTCGGTGTGGGACTCCGTGCACACGGTGATCCGGCCGGTGGCGGGCGCCTGGGTCGGCGCGCTGCTCGCCGGGCACAGCGGCTCGGTCAACGACGTGGTGGCCGGGCTGGTCGGCGGTTCCACGGCCCTGGCCAGCCACACCGTGAAGGCCGGGACCCGGATGGCGGTCAACACCTCGCCGGAGCCCTTCAGCAACATCGTGCTGAGCTTCGCCGAGGATCTCGGGGTCGCCGGGATCGTGTCGTTCGCGATGTTCCACCCGCTGGCCGCGGCGATCATCGCGGCGGTGCTCCTGGCGACCGGCCTCGTCGTGGTGGTGTTCCTGATCTCCCGGATCCGGCGCTTCTGGCGCCGCCGGGCCCAGCGCCGGGAGGAACGGCGGCTCGCGGCGCAGACGGGACGGCCACCCGGCTGACGGCCCGCCCATCCAGGCTGTCGGTGGCGGTCGATAAAGTCGCGGGCATGGGACGGATTGCGGTGATCGGCGCCGGGATGGGCGCCATGGCGGCGGCCGCCCGGCTGGCCGTCGCGGGCCACCGGGTGGCGGTGTACGAGCGCACGGAGACGTACGGCGGCGGGGTGCGGCGGTTCGAGCGCGACGGTTTCGCCTTCGACACCGGCCCGGGGCTGCTGCCGCTGCCCGCCGTCTACCGCGACCTGTTCGTCAAGACCGGCAAGGAGCCGCTGGAGGACTGCGTCGAGCTGGTCCAGGTGGACCCGACGGCGCGGCACGTCTTCGCGGACGGTACGGAGGTGTCCCTGCCGAACGCGTCCCGCGCGGGCGTCGTCACCGCCCTGGACGAGGCCCTCGGCGGGGGTGCCGGGCAGCGCTGGGGCGACTTCCTGGTGCGCGCCCGGGAGGCCTGGGACCGCACCCGGCGCCCGCTCCTGGAGGAGCCGCTGTGGCCGAACTGGCAGATGCTGGCCGAGCGCGAGCCTTACCCGTCGGTCCCGCACAAGAGGCTGCTGCGCACCCGCCGGGCGACCACGCTCCACGAGATCGGCGCCTGGGAGCTCGCAGACCCCCGGTTGAGTGAGCTGCTGGACGGTTACGCGCTCGCACACGGTATCGATCCCGGGATCGCCCCGGCGAGCGCGGCCGTGCTGCCGTACCTGGAGCACGCCTTCGGCACCTGGTACGTGCGGGGCGGCATACGGGAGTTGGCCCGCGCCGTGTACGAGCGGTGTGAGAAGCGGCGGGTCGAGTTCGTCTTCGGCGCCGAGGTCGTCCGGGTCCTGGAGAAGGACGGCCGGGCGGCCGGGGTGGAGTTGGCCGACGGCACGGTGGCAGAGGCCGACTTCGTCGTCGGTACGGGGCCGTGGCGGCTCGGCGGCCTGGTCGCGGACAGGGAGCTGTACGGCGCCCAGGACGTACGCCCGGAGCCCGAGGACCGCTACCTGGGCCGGGTGGTCGTGTGTCTGGCGCTGCGCGGTGCGCGCGAGCCGGCCGCCGTGCACCGCACGGTGGTGCACGGCCCCGACGCCGAGGGTGATCTGGACATGTTGGGGCACGGGGAGCTGCCCGACCGGCCGACGGTCGTCGTGGACCGGCCGGACGACCCGGCCCTGCGTCCCGACGCAGGGCACGAGTCCGTGGTGGTGACGGCCACGGTGCCGTCGGCGGGCCGGTACGACTGGGCCGCTCCCGGGGCCGCGGACGCCTTCGCGGACCGCATGGTGGCCGCCGCGGAACGTGCCGTGCCGGGGCTGCGCGAGCGGTTGCTGTGGCGCGAGGTCCGTACGCCCGTGGACACCGAGCGGGAGACCGGCGCTCTGGGCGGTACGGTTCCGCCGCCTGCGCTGGCCGCGGCGGAGGGCGTGCTGCATCCGTCCAACACCACGGCGGTACCGGGTCTGTTCACCGCCGGAGGCTGGTCGCACCCCGGTGGCGGCCTCGCGCACGCGGGGATGTCGGGGGCGCTGGTGGCCGGGCTGATCGTGGAGGGGCCGGAGTTCCGCGGCTCGCAGTGAGCCGGGGCCGCGGGACGGCTTCAGAAACGGTACTGCTCGTCGTACCCGTTGCCCTGGTGGCCCTGCTGCCGTCCCTGCTCGTCGCCCTGGTAGGGGTACTGCTGCTCCTGCGGGAGCTCACCGCCGTAGGTCTCGTCGGCGCGCTGCTGCGGGACCCAGACACCGCCCGCCGGGGTCTCGCCGTACCCGCCGGTGCCGTACTGGCCCTGTGCGTAGCCCTGTTGGTCGTACTGCTGGGTGCCGTACGACGACTGGTCGTACCCGGCGCCGCCGTAGGTCTGGTTGCCGCCGTACGGGTCGGAGTAGTTGGCGTACTGCTGCTGGCCGCCGCTCGTGTCGTACCCGTACTGCTGCTGGCCGTAGCCGGAGTAGTCGTAGGCGTAGTTCTGGTCGGTGCCCTGGGCGGCGTACGCCTGGTCCTGGCCGGCGGCCGCGTAGGCGGCCTGCTGGTCGCCCGCCGCGGCGTAGCCGGCGGCGTCGCGGTAGACGCCGTAGGAGCCGGTGTCCTCGGGCATCGGCTGCGGCTCGTACACCGCGGTGGTCTCGGCCGCGCCGGGCTCCATGGTGCGGGCCGCCGGGGTGAAGACGTCGTCGCGGTCGTACTCGTCGCCACCGTAGGACTGGCCGCCGCCCGTCGCGGCGTAGCCGCCCTGCTGCTCGGCGTAGGAGGATCCGGCCGCGTCCGGGCCGGTGGCCTCCGCCCCCGGGTCCTCGTCCTCGTCGGGCTCGCCGCGGCGGCGCTTGGTCGGGCCGTGGCCGTCACCGTCCGCACCGGGGCGCTTGACCGCCCAGCCGGCCTCGAAGCCGCGGCGGAAGGACAGCGTGACGTAGGTCTGGCCGACCGCGAAGGCGATCGCGCCCACGCCGATCACGACGACCGACGGGATCAGGACACCGAGGACGACGCCGAGGAAGCCGCCGAAGGCGAGCAACCGCCAGCGCAGGCGCGCCTTGTACTGCAGCAGCACCTCGCCCAGCAGCCACAGCGCGACGATGCCGAACGCTACGTAGAGGACCGTCCAGCCCATGTACGCCCCTCTCCCTGTAACCGCTACGCAGTGTGTCGTACTCCGGTGCGGCCGGTCTAGGCCTGCGGAGGATGGTGCAGGCCCAGGTTCTCGTAGATTTCCAGCGTCGCCGTGGAGTTGTTGAGCGTGATGAAGTGCAGTCCCGGCACTCCCTCGGCCAGCAGCCGTGCGCAGAACTCCGTGGCGTGTTCGATGCCAATGGAGCGTACCGCCGCCGGATCGTCTTTCGCTGTGAGGATCCGCTCTTTCAGGACGTCCGGGAAGGCCGCGTTGCTGAGTTTGGGTAGCCGTTCCAGCATCTTCACACTGGTGACGGGCAGGATTTCCGGAATCACCGGGGTCTCGCAGCCGGCCGCGACGACCCGGTCGCGAAGGCGAAGGTAGGACTCGGGGTGGAAGAACATCTGCGTGATGGCGTAGTCGGCGCCCGCGCGGCACTTGTCGACGAAGTGCCGGACGTCGGTGTCCCAGTCGCTGGAGCGCGGGTGCATCTCCGGGAAGGCGGCGACGCCCACGCAGAAGTCGCCGGACTCCTTGATGAGACGGACCAGTTCGGCCGCGTAGGTCAGGCCCCGCGGGTGCGCCACCCATTCACCCATCGGGTCGCCGGGCGGGTCGCCGCGCACGGCGAGCATGTTGCGGATCCCGGCGTCCGCGTACTGGCCGATGATGTTGCGCAGCTCGGCGAGCGAGTGGTCGACCGCGGTGAGGTGGGCGACCGGGGTGAGCGTGGTGTCCGCGACGATCTGCTGGGTCTCCCGGACGGTGCCCGCGCGGGTGGATCCGCCGGCACCGTAGGTCACGGAGACGAAGTCGGGGGCGACCGCCTCGACCCGCCGGAGCGCGCTCCACAGGTTCCGCTCACCCTTGGGAGTCTTCGGCGCCGAGAACTCGAACGAGTACGTGGTCTTGCCGCCGGCGAGCATGTCACGCACGGTACGTGCGCGGTCAGTCCTGGTGGATGCGGTTCCGAGGGCCATACCCGCAGGTTAGTCAGGGGCGGCCGGTCACCCAACCGCACTCGGGACATTTGCCCGAATTGTCAACCTCTTGTGGAGCCTGTGTCCGGATACTGGACAAGTTTCCGGACAGCCGGGCCCCGCCACCCGCACCCGCACCCGCACCCGCACCGCGGCTAGAGCGATCGCAGCCGCTTCGCGAACTCGGCCGCCGCCGCGCCCGGGTCGTCGGCCGCGGTGAGCGCGCGGACCACGACCACCCGGCGGGCGCCCGCGTCCAGCACCTGGTCGAGGTTGCCGAGGTCGATGCCGCCGATGGCGAACCAGGGTCGGTCCGTGCCCAGCGCCGCGGTGTACCGCACCAGGTCGAGGCCGGGCGCGTGACGGCCGGGCTTGGTCGGGGTGGGCCAGCAGGGGCCGGTGCAGAAGTAGTCCACGCCGTCCTGCACGGCGGCCGCGGCCGCCTCGGACTCGGCGTGTGTGGAGCGGCCGATCAGGACGTCCGGGCCGAGGATCGCGCGGGCGGCCGGGACCGGCAGGTCGCCCTGGCCGAGGTGGAGCACGTCGGCGCCGGCCGCGTGGGCCACGTCCGCGCGGTCGTTGACCGCGAGCAGCTTGCCGTGCCGGGCACAGGCGTCGGCGAACACCGCGAGGTGCTCCAGCTCCTCGGCGGCCTCCATGCCCTTGTCGCGCAGCTGCACGATGTCGACACCGCCCGCCAGGACCGCGTCCAGGAACGGGGCGAGGTCGCCCTGCTCCCTGCGCGCGTCCGTGCACAGGTAGAGCCGGGCGTCGGCCAGCCGGGCGCGGGCGGTGTCGGTCATCGGTGGTCCCCCGTTGTGTCGGTACTGGCTGCCTCAGACGGCGAGCGCCTGGGCGCGGCGCTTCACCTCCGTGCCGCGATTCTCGCTGAGGGCCTGCGCGGGGGTGCCGGGCAGGGTCGCGTCGGGAGTGAAGAGCCACTCCAGCATCTCTTCGTCCGTGAAGCCGTCGTCCCGCAGGAGCGTCAGGGTCCCGGTCAGGCCCTTGACGACCTTGTCGCCGTCGATGAAGGCGGCGGGGACGTGCAGTGCCCTGTTCTCACCGCGGCGGACGGCGATGAGCTGGCCCTCCTTGACCAGCTGCCGCACGCGCGTCACCTCGACGTCCATCATCTCTGCGATGTCGGGGAGGGTGAGCCAGGCGGGGACGAGAGCATCGATCTTCGTGTCAATCTCGGTCACGGGACCAGGGTAGGCGGTCCGCTGGTTCGGGCGCGATGGGTGGGTGTCCCAGGTGCGGCGCCGTTGGGGCTGATCGCGCGGTTCCTCCCCCAGCCTTCGGCCGGGGAACCCGCCCCTAACGGGGCGCTGCGGTCGCGTTCTTCAGGGGGCGGGCCGGGTCGGCGAGGGCCTCGGGGTCCATCCGGGTGCTCGCCTCGATCAGGCGGCGGCCCTGGGCCAGGTCGCGTGGGCGGCCTACCGCCAGGAGGGCAACCAGGCGGGTCTCGCGGAGCCAGCAGACGCTCCAGGACGGGCCGGCCGGATCGCCGCGCCAGATCAGGTGGTCGGCGGCGGCGTGGTGACCGGCGTACTGGACGAAGCGGCCGAACTGTTCCGACCAGAAGTACGGGACCGGGTCGTAGACGGCGTCGGTCTCGCCGAGGATGTTGGCGGCGACCGTGCGCGGGCCCTGGAGGGCGTTGTCCCAGTGGTGGATCAGCAGGCGCTCGCCGTAGCGGCCGGACGGGAAGGACGCGCAGTCGCCGACCGCGTAGACGTCCGGGACGGTGGTGCGCAGGCGGTCGTCGGCGAGCACCTCGCGGTGCGTGCCCAGCCCGATGTCCGACCCGGTCAGCCAGGCGGTGGCCGGGCGGGCGCCGACGCCGACCACGACGGCGCCGGCGGGCAGCCGCGAGCCGTCGTCGAGCACCACCGCGCCGGGCTCGACACCCGCCACGCGCGCGTGCGTGCGCAGCTCGGTGCCGCTGTCGGCGTACCAGGCGGCCATCGGCGCGGCGACCTCGGCGGGGAGTGCTCCGGCGAGCGGCCGGTCGGCCGCCTCGACCACGGTGACCGCACAGCCGGCCTCGCGGGCCGCGGTGGCGAACTCGGCGCCGATCCAGCCCGCGCCGACGACCACGATATCGTGCTGCCGGGCGAGCACCGGCCGCAGCCGCTCGGCGTCGTCCAGGGTGCGCAGCAGATGGACGCCGGGCACGCCCTCGGTGCCCGGCAACGTGATCGGCTCGGCACCGGTGGCGAGGACCAGGACGTCGTACGGCACCGGTCCCGACTCGGTGTCCAGCTCGTGGTCGGCGGTGCGCACGCCCAGCGCCTCGCGGCCCAGCGCCAGCTCGATGGAGAGCGCCTCGAAGTCCACCTCGAAGGCGGAGCCCTCCGACGTGCCGAGCAGGACGGCCTTGGAGAGCGGCGGCCGGTCGTACGGCTGGTGCGGCTCGGCGCCGATCAGTGTGACGGTCCCGGCGAACCCCTGCTCGCGCAGGGCGACGGCGGTCTGCACCCCGGCCATCCCCGCGCCCACGACGACCACGCGCCGCGTCTGTGACGTGCTCCGTCGCTCCGTCTGCTCGCTCACGTGATCACCATAGACAAGAACGATAGACACCTGACAAAGAGTCAGTCATGGGTCGTGTCGGGTGACCTGTTCCACAGCACCGCCCGCGACGCCGTCCGGGGCCGTCTTACGGGGGCGCAGCCCCGCGGGCTAGGGTGGCGGTGAAGCACACGCGGGAGCCCGGACGCACCGGGCTGAGAGGGAGGCTGGCGGCCTCCGACCGTACGAACCTGATCCGGGTCATGCCGGCGAAGGGAGGGGCTGGACGCCCATGTCCTCACGTACGTCCGACGTCCTCGTCATCGGGGGCGGAATCATCGGCCTGGTCACGGCCTGGCGGGCGGCTCGGCGCGGGCTCGCCGTCGCCGTGGCCGACCCCGAACCCGGCGGCGGGGCGGCGCAGGTCGCGGCCGGGATGCTGGCCGCGGTCACCGAGCTGCACTACGGCGAGCAGACCCTGCTGGGGCTCAACCTGGCCTCCGCCCGCCGTTACCCCGACTTCGCCGCCGAGCTGACCGAGTTCACCGGCCACGACCTCGGCTACCGGCGCTGCGGCACCCTCGCGGTCGCGCTGGACGCCGACGACCGCGCCCACCTGCGCGAGCTGCACACCCTCCAGCAGCAGTCGGGCCTGGAGTCCGAGTGGCTGTCCGGGCGGGAGTGCCGGCGCCTGGAGCCGATGCTCGCGCCGGGCGTGCGCGGCGGGCTGCGGGTGGACGGCGACCACCAGATCGACCCGCGCCGGCTGGCGGCGGCGCTGGTGGCCGCGTGCGAGCGGTCCGGGGTGGTGTTCCACCGCGACTGGGCCGAGCGCCTGGAGGTGGTGCGGGAGCGGGCCGCGGGGGTCCGCACCCGCGCGGGCGACGCCCTGGGCGCCGGGCAGGTGGTGCTCGCGGGCGGCAGCCTGAGCGGGCGGCTGGCGGGCGTGCCCGACGACGTGCTGCCGCCGGTACGGCCGGTGAAGGGGCAGGTGCTGCGGCTCACCGTGCCCGCGCGGTACGCGCCGTTCCTCAGCCGGACCGTACGGGCCGTGGTGCGCGGCGGCAACGTCTACCTGGTGCCCCGGGAGAACGGCGAACTGGTCGTCGGCGCCACCAGCGAGGAGCTGGGCTGGGACACGACGGTCACCGCGGGCGGGGTGTACGAGCTGCTGCGCGACGCGCACGAACTGGTGCCCGGGATCACCGAGCTGCCCCTGACCGAGACCCGGGCCGGACTGCGCCCCGGCTCCCCCGACAACGCGCCGCTGCTCGGGCCGACCCGCCTCGACGGACTGCTGCTGGCCACCGGGCACTTCCGCAACGGGGTGCTGCTCACACCGGTCACCGGAGACGTCATGGCGGAGCTGCTGACCGGCGGCGAGCTGCCGGCGGAGGCCCGTCCGTTCACGCCGCGGCGATTCGACCCCGTCCCCCGTGTCCTCGTGGAGCAGACCGCATGAACCTCTCCGTCACCATCTCCGTCAACGGGGAGCGCCGGGAGATCGCCCCGGGCACCGCTCTCGACTCGCTCGTACGGTCCCTCACCGCCGCGCCCTCCGGAGTGGCCGCGGCCGTCAACGAGACCGTCGTACCGCGCGGGCAGTGGGCGACGACCGGACTCGCCGACGGCGACCGGGTGGAAGTCCTGACCGCCGTGCAGGGAGGCTGAGCACCATGGCCGACGATCCGTTCGTCCTCGGGGGTACGGCGTTCTCCTCCCGGCTGGTCATGGGGACCGGGGGTGCGCCCAGCCTGGAGGTGCTGGAGCGGGCGCTGGTCGCGTCCGGGACCGAGCTGACCACGGTCGCGATGCGGCGGGTGGACCCGGGGGTACGGGGCTCCGTGCTGTCGGTGCTCGACCGGCTCGGGATCCGGGTGCTGCCCAACACGGCCGGGTGCTACACCGCGGGCGAGGCGGTGCTGACGGCCCGGCTGGCGCGGGAGGCGCTGGGGACCGATCTGATCAAGCTGGAGGTCATCGCCGACGAGCGGACCTTGCTCCCCGACCCGATCGAGCTCCTCGACGCGGCGGAGACGCTGGTGGACGACGGGTTCACGGTGCTGCCGTACACGAACGACGATCCGGTGCTGGCCCGGAAGCTGGAGGACGTGGGGTGCGCCGCGGTGATGCCGCTCGGGTCGCCGATCGGGTCGGGGCTCGGGATCCGCAACCCGCACAACTTCCAGCTGATCGTCGAGCACGCGCGCGTGCCGGTGATCCTGGACGCGGGGGCCGGTACGGCGTCGGACGTGGCGCTGGCGATGGAGCTGGGGTGCGCCGGGGTGATGCTGGCGTCGGCGGTGACGCGGGCGCAGGATCCCGAGCGGATGGCTCACGCCATGCGGGCCGGGGTGGAGGCGGGGCGGCTGGCCCGGCTGGCGGGGCGGATTCCCCGCCGCTACCTCGCGGAGGCGTCCTCTCCTGCGGAGGGCCTGGCCGTGCTGGACCCCGAGCGCCCCGCGTTCTGAGGCCCTCTCCACTCCCGCCTCCTCTCCCACCCACGCACCACCCGAAACCGTCCGCCGAGAAGCGGGACTCTCCCGTGGGTGCCGCCCGCCGTCGGCGGCTGCGGGTGGGTGGGAGGCCTGCCCGGGGGGCGGGTGACGTCGGCGGCTATGGGGGGAGTGCCTGCTCGCTGCCGGGGGGTGGTGGCGGCTGCGGGTGGGTGGGCGGCCTGCTCGGCGGGTGGGTGGGAGGCCCGCCGGGGGGCGGGTGACGTCGGCGGCTATGGGGAGAGTGCCTGCTCGTGCCGGGGGGTGGTGGTGGCTGGGGGTGGGTGGGAGGTGTGTTCGGGTGGTGGTGGCTGGGGGTGGGTGGGTGCATATTCCAGCCAGGTGCAAAGCGTCACAGGTGCGCTGCAAGTCCCCCGGGAAAGCGGTCTCACCTGTGGGAGTGTCAGGAGGTACTCGTACACTCGCTGGGTGGATATGACCCTTCAGGACCCTCTCGTCGGGCAGGTGCTCGACGGCCGGTATCGCGTCGACGCGCGGATCGCCGTCGGCGGGATGGCCACGGTCTACCGGGCCCTGGACATCCGGCTGGACCGCGTGCTCGCGCTGAAGGTGATGCACCCGGCGCTCGCCGCCGACGGGGCCTTCGTCGAGCGGTTCATCCGGGAGGCGAAGTCGGTCGCCCGACTGGCCCACCCGAACGTGGTGCAGGTCTACGACCAGGGGGCCGACCGCTCGTACGTGTATCTGGCCATGGAGTACATCGCCGGCTGCACCCTGCGTGACGTGCTGCGCGAGCGCGGCGCGCTGCAGCCGCGGGCCGCGCTGGACATCCTGGAGCCGGTGCTGGCCGCACTGGGCGCCGCGCACCGGGCCGGGTTCGTGCACCGGGACATGAAGCCCGAGAACGTCCTGATAGGGGACGACGGCCGGGTCAAGGTCGCGGACTTCGGGCTGGTGCGGTCCGTGGACTCCGTCACCAGTACGACCGGGGCCGTGCTCGGCACCGTGTCGTACCTCGCGCCCGAGCAGGTCGAGAGCGGGGCCGCCGATCCACGCGTCGACGTGTACGCGTGCGGTGTCGTGCTGTACGAGATGCTCACCGGGGAGAAGCCGCACGACTCGGACTCGCCGGCGGTCATCCTCTACAAGCACCTGCACGAGGACGTGCCGCCGCCGTCCCGCGTGGTGCCGGGGCTCGCCTACCAGCTGGACGAACTGGTCGCCCACGGAACCGCCCGCGATCCCGCGGTCCGGCCGCACGACGCCGTCGCGCTGCTCGCCCTGGTGCGCCGGACGCGGGCCGCGCTCCGCGCCGAGCAGCTGGACGCCGTGCCGCCGCAGGCGCTGGCGGACGCGCACGACATCGCCGAGGACCGGACCAGTGTCATACCCCGGTCGCTGACGGTGCCCCGGCCGCTGCCCGTCAACGAGGAGGACGAGGGGGTGCTGCGGACCAGCAGGTTCGAGGCACCGCCGGTCCCGGAGCGGCGGCGCGGGGGCCGCCGGTCCCGGCGCGGGCTGCTGACGCTGGTCGTCGCCGTGCTGATCGTCCTCGGTGCCGGCGCCGGCGTCTGGTACATCAACTCGGGGCAGTTCACCAAGGTCCCGCCACTCCTGTCGAAGACGGAGGCGGAGGCCACCACGCGGCTCAAGGAGGCCGGCCTCGACGTCGGGTCGGTCGAGCACGCCTACAGCGACACGGTGAAGCGGGGCACGGTGATCAGCACCGACCCGGCGGCCGGCAAGCGCATCCGCAGCAACGACTCGGTGGAGCTCACCATCTCGGACGGCCCCGAGACGGTGAAGGTGCCGGACGTACAGGGACGCACGCTGGCCAGGGCCAAGCTGCTGCTGACCGCCGACGGGCTCGAACCGGGCATGGTGACGCGGGAGTTCAGCGAGGACGTGCCCAAGGGTTCGGTCATCTCGTCCGACCCGGGGGCCGGGACCGGGCGGCACGCGGGGACCGCGATCGCGCTCGTCGTCAGCAAGGGCGCCCCCGTCGACGTGCCGGACGTCACCGGCGACGACCTGGACGACGCCCGGCAGGAGCTCCAGGAGGCCGGGCTGAAGGTGACGGTGTCCGCCACCGAGGTCAACTCCGAGTACGACCAGGGGCAGGTCGCCCGGCAGACCCCGGCGGGCGACGCGCAGGCCGCCGAGGGGGACACGGTGACACTGACGCTGTCCAAGGGCCCGGAGCTGGTCGAGGTACCGAACGTGGTCGGGGCCACCGTGGACGACGCGACCAAGCTGCTGGAGCAGTCCGGCTTCCAGGTCAAGGAGGACCGCGGGCTGCTCGGGCTGTTCGGCGACAAGGTGCGGAAGCAGTCGGTGGACGCCGGGGAACAGGCGCCCAAGGGGTCGACGATCACGATCACCATCCGGTGACGGGGGCCGGGCCGCGGCGTGACACCCTGGACGGGTGAAGAGCGAGCAGCCGGGTCCTTCCCGCAACCCCGTCGGCGGCCACGTTCCGGTGGCCGGCGGTCTGCACTCCGTGGGACTGGCGTACGCCCGAGACCTGCGGGCCGAGACCGTGCAGGTCTTCGTCGCCAACCCGCGCGGCTGGGCCACCCCGGCGGGCAGCCCGAAGCAGGACGAGGCGTTCCGCGCGGCCTGCGCGCAGGAGTCGATCCCGGCCTACGTGCACGCCCCGTATCTGATCAACTTCGGCTCGCACACCGAGGCGACCGTGGAGAGGTCGGTGGAGTCGCTGCGGCACTCGCTGCGGCGCGGCCGGGAGATCGGGGCACTCGGGGTGGTCGTGCACACCGGGAGCGCGACCGGTGGCCGGGCCCGGGACGTGGCCCTGAAGCAGGTACGGACGCGTCTGCTGCCGCTGCTCGACGAGCTGACCCACGACGACGACCCGTTCCTGCTCCTGGAGTCCACCGCCGGGCAGGGCGCCTCGCTCTGCTCGCGGACCTGGGACTTCGGCCCGTACTTCGAGGCGCTGGACGCCCATCCGAAGCTCGGCGTCTGCCTGGACACCTGCCACATCTTCGCCGCCGGGCACGACCTGACCGGGCCGGACGGGATGCACCGGACGCTGGACCTGCTGGTGTCGACCGTCGGCGAGGGGCGGCTGAAGCTGATCCACGCCAACGACTCGAAGGACGTGGTGGGCGCGCACAAGGACCGGCACGAGAACATCGGCGCCGGTCACATCGGCGAGGACGCGTTCCGCGCGCTGATGACCCACCCGGCGACCGCGGGCGTACCGCTGGTGATCGAGACGCCCGGCGGCAAGGAGGGGCACGCGGCCGACGTCGAGCGCCTCAAGCGGCTCCGGGAGGGCTGAGCCGGCCCGGCGCCGGCGGCTCAGAGTTCCGGGCCGTCCCCCGGCTCCTCCTGGTAGGAGTAGCGCTGTTCCTTCCAGGGGTCGCCGATGTTGTGGTAGCCGCGCTCCTCCCAGAAACCGCGGCGGTCGGCGGTCATGTACTCGACGCCGCGGACCCACTTGGGGCCCTTCCAGGCGTACAGGTGCGGGACGACCAGGCGGACCGGGAAACCGTGTTCGGCGGTGAGCAGTTCACCGTCCTTGTGGGTGGCGAAGAGGGCGCCCTCGGCGGCGAAGTCCGCGAGCCGCAGGTTGGAACTGAAGCCGTACTCCGCCCAGACCATCACATGGGTGACCTCGGGAGCGGGCGGCGCGAGCTCCAGGACGGTCCGCGCCGGGATCCCGCCCCACTCGGCGCCGAGCATGCTGAATTTCGTCACGCAGTGCAGGTCGGCGACCACGGTGGCGTACGGCAGGGCCGTGAACTGCTCGTGGTTCCAGACGTGTGCGCCCCCGTCGGCGGTGGCGCCGAAGATCCGGAACTCCCAGCGCTCGGGCCGGAACCTGGGGACCGGGCCGTAGTGCGTGACGGGCCAGCCGCGCTGGAGTCGCTGTCCCGGCGGAAGCCCGGCTCCCGCGGTTTCCCGAGACGCGCGCTCCACCCGATGACCCATGCCCTCCATCCTGACAGACCACGGGCGGTGCACCTGACCAGGCGGATCCTCCGGAGATCGACAAATCGGTCAAATGGTGCCAAGCATTCACTTACTTACTAAGTACGCACTTACTGGACGATCTTCCACGCCGGTGCAATCATGCGCCGCAAGCACCCCAGTCCGTGGAAGGAGCCTCTGCGATGCAGGGCGACCCCGAGGTCATCGAATTCCTCAACGAGCAGCTCACCGGTGAGCTCACCGCGATCAACCAGTACTTCCTGCACGCGAAGATGCAGGAGAACTTCGGCTGGTACAAGCTCGCGAAGTACACCCGGCACGAGTCGTTCGACGAGATGAAGCACGCGGAGGTGCTCACCGACCGGATCCTGTTCCTGGAGGGGCTGCCCAACTACCAGCGGCTGTTCCACGTCCGCGTCGGGCAGACCGTCAAGGAGATGTTCGAGGCCGACCGGCAGATCGAGGTGGAGGCGATCGACCGCCTCAAGCGCGGGATCAAGGTGATGCGCGACAAGGGCGACATCACGTCCGCGAACATCTTCGAGGACATCCTGGAGGACGAGGAGCACCACATCGACTACCTCGACACCCAGCTGGAGCTGGTGGAGAAGCTCGGCGAGGCGCTCTACATCGCACAGATCATCGAGCAGCCCGAGACCAGCTAGGCGCTCTGCGGGAAGGGCCGAGGCGGAACGGCGGCCGTCCGCGGGTCCGTCGCGGCCGAGCGCGCCCCCGCGGCGGAGCCGCTGATGGACACGGCCCCGCGCCCTTCGGGGCGCTCACCGGCCAGCGCCGTCAGAACAGGCCTGCCCTCATCGGCCGGCTCGCGGCGCGGGCAGGCGCCGCGGCCGAGGATCGCCTGGATGCGACGGACGCACGAACCGCAGTCCGTGCCCGCCTTGCAGGCGGACGCTACCTGGCGGGGGGTGCAGGCGCCGTCCTCCGCGTGCTTCTTGACCTGGGCCTCGGTCACTCCGAAGCAACTGCAGACGTACACGCGGATTCACCTCCCGCCGGGATCGATCAATGGTGCCGTCCCGATGGATCGGTGAGGCAAACCTAACCTTACCCATCATTCGGCGGGCACAAAAGTGGGGTGGGGCGCGGATCGCGTGTGATCCGCGCCCCACCCCCATGGGGCCGCCTACTGGTCGCGGTACATCTCCGCGACGAGGAACGCCAGGTCCAGGGACTGGCTGCGGTTCAGCCGCGGGTCGCAGGCCGTCTCGTAGCGCTGGTGCAGGTCGGCGACGAAGATCTCGTCGCCGCCGCCCACGCACTCGGTGACGTCGTCACCGGTGAGCTCGACGTGGATGCCGCCGGGGTGGGTGCCGAGGGTCTTGTGGACCTCGAAGAAGCCCTTGACCTCGTCGAGCACGTCGTCGAAGCGCCGGGTCTTGTGGCCCGAGGCCGCCTCGAAGGTGTTGCCGTGCATCGGGTCGGTCACCCAGGCCACGGTGGCGCCCGAGGCGGTGACCTTCTCGACCAGCTCGGGGAGCTTGTCGCGGACCTTGTCGGCGCCCATGCGGACGACGAAGGTCAGCCGGCCCGGCTCGCGGTCCGGGTCGAGACGGTCGATGTACCTCAGCGCCTCCTCGGCCGTGGTGGTCGGGCCGAGCTTGAGACCGATCGGGTTGCGGATCTTCGAGGCGAACTCGATGTGCGCCCCGTCCATCTGCCGGGTGCGCTCACCGATCCACACCATGTGCGCGGAGACGTCGTACAGCCTGCCGGTGCGCGAGTCGACCCTGGTCAGGGCGGACTCGTAGTCCATCAGCAGCGCCTCGTGCGAGGAGAAGAACTCGACCGTCTTGAACTCCTCGGGCTCCGCGCCGCAGGCCCGCATGAAGTTCAGTGCGTTGTCGATCTCGCGGGCGAGCTGCTCGTAGCGCTGGCCGGACGGGGAGGACTTCACGAAGTCCTGGTTCCAGGCGTGCACCTGGCGCAGGTCCGCGTAGCCGCCGGTGGTGAAGGCACGCACCAGGTTCAGCGTCGAGGCGGAGGCGTTGTACATCCGCTTCAGCCGCTCGGGGTCCGGGATCCGCGAGGCCTCGTCGAAGTCGAAGCCGTTGACGGAGTCGCCGCGGTAGGTCGGCAGCGTCACGCCGTCACGGGTCTCGGTGGGCTTGGAGCGCGGCTTGCTGTACTGGCCGGCGATCCGTCCCACCTTCACCACGGGCACCGACGCGGCGTACGTCAGTACGGCACCCATCTGGAGGAGGGTCTTGAGCTTGTTGCGGATGTGGTCGGCGGACACCGCGTCGAAGGCCTCGGCGCAGTCGCCGCCCTGGAGGAGGAACGCCTCGCCCTTGGCGACGGCCGCCATCCGGGCGCGCAGCTGGTCGCACTCGCCCGCGAAGACAAGGGGCGGATACGACTCCAGCTCCGCAACGACCTTGCGCACAGCCTCGGGGTCGGGGTACTCGGGCTGCTGCGCCGCGGGCAGGTTTCGCCAGGTGTTGCCAGCACCGAGGCTGGTCTTAGCGTTCACGGTCACCTCATAAACACTACGGGGTCGTGTCGCCATATTTTCCTCCGGCTCGACTGGTGAGACGCCGCGATTGTCCTGTGGACAGGGCGGGCGGTGGGGTAAGGTTTTCGGCATGTTCGCGCATTCGATCCAGAACTGGTGGTGGACCGCTTCTCCGGCGGCCCACTGACTGCGCGTACGCAAGACTTCGCGAAGGCCGCCCGGAGGGGCGGCCTTCGGCGTTCCCGGGGTCGTTCCTCCCTCACCAGCCCGACCAGGCAGAGGAACCATGGACCTGACCCAGTTGCTCCACGACGACCGCCCCTTCGCCCTGCTCCGCCGCCGCACCCCCGGCCACGACGAGAGCACGGTGGAGCTCCTGCTCGGCCCCGTCACCGCCCGTGACCGGCTCGCCGGCCTGCCCGAGGAGGGACTGGCCCTGATCCCGTACCGGCAGATCCGGGAGCGGGGGTTCGACGTACGGGACGACGGGACGCCGCTGCTGGTCCTGACCCCGACGGTGGTATGTCACATTCCACTCGACGAGGCCCTCGCCACCCTCCCCGCCCACGACGTCCACGTCGACTCCGGCGCCTTCGACGTCGACGACGACGCGTACGCCGAGATCGTCGGCCGGGTGCTGCGCGAGGAGATCGGCCGGGGCGAGGGCGCGAACTTCGTGATCCGGCGGACCTACGAGGGCCGGATCCCGGGCTTCGGCCGCGCCGACGCGCTGGCCCTGTTCCGGCGGCTGCTGGAGGGCGAGCGGGGCGCGTACTGGACGTTCGTCGTGCACACCGGGGACCGGACGCTGGTCGGCGCCAGCCCCGAGGTGCACGTGCGGATGTCCGGCGGCACGGTGGTCATGAACCCGATCAGCGGCACGTACCGCTATCCCGCCGAGGGCCCCACCCCCGAGCACCTGCTCGGTTTCCTCGCCGACGGCAAGGAGATCGAGGAGCTGTCGATGGTCGTCGACGAGGAGCTCAAGATGATGTGCACGGTGGGCGACATGGGCGGTGTGGTCGTCGGGCCGCGGCTGAAGGAGATGGCGCACCTCGCGCACACCGAGTACGAGCTGCGCGGCCGGTCCTCGCTGGACGTCCGGGAGGTCCTGAAGGAGACCATGTTCGCGGCGACCGTGACGGGGTCGCCGGTGCAGAACGCCTGCCGGGTGATCGAGCGGCACGAGGTCGGGGGGCGGGGCTACTACGCCGGTGCGCTGGCCCTGCTCGGCCGTGACTCCGGCGGCGCGCAGACCCTCGACTCCCCCATCCTGATCCGCACCGCGGACATCGACGCGGACGGCCGGCTGCGGGTCCCCGTCGGGGCCACCCTGGTCCGCGGCTCGGACCCGGCGAGCGAGGTCGCCGAGACGCACGCCAAGGCGGCGGGTGTGCTCGCGGCCCTCGGGGTGCGGCCGTCCCGGCCGCGCGCCGAACGGACCGCCCCGCGGCTCGCCGACGACCCCCGGGTGCGGGCCGCGCTGGACGGACGGCGGGCCTCGCTCGCGCCCTTCTGGCTGCGGATGCAGGAGCGGACCGGCGAGCCGGCCGGGCACGCGCTCGTGGTGGACGGCGAGGACACGTTCACCGCGATGCTCGCGCACGTGCTGCGGGCCGGCGGGCTCGACGTCACCGTCCGGCGGTACGACGAGCCGGGGCTGCGGACGGCCGTGCTCGCGCACCGGGGACCGGTGGTACTGGGCCCGGGGCCCGGTGACCCGACCGACCCGGACGATCCGAAGATGCGGTTCCTGCGGGAGCTGACGGCGACCCTGATCCGGGAGCACCGGCACGGGGTGCTGGGCGTCTGCCTCGGGCACGAGCTGATCGCGGCGGAACTGGGGCTGGAGATCGTCCGCAAGGAGGTCCCCTACCAGGGGGCGCAGACGACCGTGGACCTGTTCGGGCGGCCGGAGACGGTCGGCTTCTACAACAGCTTCGTGGCCCGCTGCGACGACGAGGCGGCGCGGGAGCTGGCGG
Source organism: Streptomyces sp. NPDC086777 (assembly GCF_040702065.1). Lineage (NCBI taxonomy): Bacteria > Bacillati > Actinomycetota > Actinomycetes > Kitasatosporales > Streptomycetaceae > Streptomyces > Streptomyces sp. NPDC086777. The sequence continues at coordinate 24,149 of NZ_JBFBJI010000056.1, forward strand.
CGCACGGCATCGAGGTGAGCCGGGCGGCGAACGGCGAGGTGCACGCCTTGCGGGGGCCGCGTCGTGCCGGAGGCGCGCCCGGAAACACGCTCGCCGGGGTGCAGTTCCATCCCGAGTCGGTGCTCACGTTGAACGGGGCGGTGATCGTCCGGGAGCTGGTGGGGCAGTTGCGCGGTACTGGAGCGGTTCGGGCTTGAGTTTCGGGTGCTGGTGCGTGGGGGCTTGTCGCGCCCGCGCGGCGGAGCCGCACATCGAACACAGCCCCGCGCCCCTCGGGTGTCTCTCCGTAGCCGGTGCGTAGAAGCTCGGCCTGGTGCCGGAGGCCTCTGCGCGCCGCCACGGTGACCGTGGCGGCGCGGGTCGAGCGGGGAAGCCGGCCGTCAGCCGAAGAACACCCCGACCTCCTCGTACAGCTTCAGGTCGACGGTCTTCAGCTTGGCCGTGGCCTCCGCGATCGGGACCCGGACGATGTCGGTCCCGCGCAGCGCGACCATCTTGCCGAAGTCCCCGTCACGGACGGCGTCGACCGCGTGCAGGCCGAAGCGGGTGGCCAGCCAGCGGTCGAAGGCGCTGGGCGTGCCGCCGCGCTGGATGTGCCCGAGGACGGTGGTCCGGGCCTCCTTGCCGGTGCGCTTCTCGATCTCCTTGGCCAGCCACTCGCCGACCCCGGAGAGCCGGACGTGCCCGAAGGAGTCCAGCGTGCCGTCCTTGAGGACCATCTCGCCGTCCTTGGGCATGGCGCCCTCGGCGACGACCACGATCGGGGCGTACGACGCCTTGAAGCGGGACGTCACCCAGGCGCACACCTGGTCGACGTCGAAGCGCTGTTCCGGGATGAGGATGACGTTGGCGCCGCCGGCGAGCCCGGAGTGGATGGCGATCCAGCCGGCGTGCCGGCCCATCACCTCGCAGACCAGGACCCGCATGTGGGACTCGGCGGTGGTGTGCAGCCGGTCGATGGCCTCGGTGGCGATGCCGACCGCGGTGTCGAAGCCGAATGTGTAGTCGGTCGCGGACAGGTCGTTGTCGATGGTCTTCGGCACGCCGACGACGGGCACGCCGTACTCGTCGGTGAGGCGGGCGGCGACACCGAGGGTGTCCTCGCCGCCGATCGCGATCAGCGCGTCGACCTCCAGCTTGGCGAGGTTGTCCTTGATCCGCCGGATGCCGTTCTCCTGCTTGAGCGGATTGGTCCGCGAGGAGCCGAGGATGGTGCCGCCGCGGGGCAGGATGCCGCGTACGGCGGAGATGTCGAGACGGACGGTGTCGCCTTCGAGGGGCCCGCGCCAGCCGTCCCGGAAGCCGACGAAGTCGTAGCCGTACTCCTGCACGCCCTTGCGGACGACGCCCCGGATGACGGCGTTGAGCCCGGGGCAGTCGCCGCCTCCGGTCAGTACTCCGACCCGCATGGAAATGTCCCTTCGCCGCGGTTGCCTGTGGGACTCACGCTAATGGTGATCCAGCTCACACAGGGATGGGCGCGGAAGGGCAATTCCGGTGAATTGTCGGGCGGTTGGTTTACGCGTCGCCCGACGATCAGATCAGATCAGTCGTCGGCTCATCCGTCGGCTCATCCGTCGGCTCAGTCGTCGGCTCAGTCGTCGTCGAGCCCGGCCTCTATCGCGTACCGCACCAGCTCCACCCGGTTGTGCAGCTGGAGCTTGCCGAGGGTGTTCTGCACGTGGTTCTGGACCGTGCGGTGGGAGATGACCAGGCGTTCGGCGATCTGCTTGTAGCTCAGGCCCTTGGCGACGAGCCGCAGCACCTCGGTCTCGCGGTCGGTGAGCCGGGGCGCGTCGGGCCGGTCGGGGTCCGCCTCCGGGGCGGGTTCGGAGGCCAGCCGGCGGTACTCGCCGAGGACGAGACCGGCGAGGCCGGGCGTGAACACCGGGTCGCCGACGGCGGTACGGCGGACCGCGTCGAGGAGTTCCTCCGTCGAGGCCGACTTCAGCAGGTAACCCGTCGCGCCGGACTTCACCGCCTCCAGGACGTCGGCGTGCTCCCCGCTCGCGGAGAGCACCAGGACCCGCAACGCCGGGTTGTGACCGACGAGTTCCTTGCAGACCTGGACGCCCGGCTTGGCCGGCAGGTTGAGGTCCAGGACGAGGACGTCGGGCGCGGCGGCCTTGGCGCGGCGCACCGCCTGGTCGCCGTCCCCGGCGGTGGCGACCACCTCGAACCCGGACTCGGTCAGGTCACGGGCGACCGCGTCCCGCCACATGGGGTGGTCGTCGACCACCATGACCTTGATGCTCATCGCCGCTCCGCCTTCCCCGGGGAGACCTTCGGTACCTTCAGCTCGACTTCCGTGCCCTGCCCGGGAGTCGAGAACAGCTCGGCGCTGCCGCCGAGGTCGCGCAGCCGCCCCCGGATCGACTGGGCCACCCCGAGCCGCCCCTCCCCCTCGGCCTGGGCCAGCCGCCCTTCCGGGATGCCGGGGCCGTCGTCCCGTACGGTGACCACGACCTCGCCGGGTTCGTCCTCGACCAGGATCCAGGCCCGCGCCTCCGCACCCGCGTGCCTGCGCACATTGTCCAGGGCCGCACCGACGGCGGCGGCCAACTCGCGTGCGGCGCCCGGCGGCAGCCCCACCGGCGCCCCGGGCTCGGCCAGGCTCACCCGGGACCCGGCGTACCGCGAGAGCAGCGTGCGCAGGTCGACGGGGTCGCCGTCGTCCGGCTCCTCGACCAGGCGTACGACCGCGCCCTCGGCCTCGTCCTCCGAGAGCCGCGAGGGCGGCACCAGCCCGCCGGAGACCAGCGTCCGCAGGGCCACTTCCTGGTCCCCGGCCAGCTGCCCGAGTTCGGCCGCCTCGCCGCCGAGGACCGCGCCCCTGCGCTGCACCATGGCGAGCACCTGGAGCACGCCGTCGTGGATGTCCCTGGCGAGCCGCTCCCGTTCCCGGGTCGCCGCCTCGATCTCCAGGGCGCGGGCGAGGGTGCGCTCGGAGGCGCGGGCGACCTCGACGACGTACCCGATGGCGATCGAGGCGACCCAGACCAGGATCACGTTGTGGACGGTGTCGCGGGCCGGGTGGCCGCGCTCGATCAGGTTGGCGGCGGCGACCGGCGTGGAGGCGAAGGCGGCCCAGCGCCAGCCGCCCTTGAGGGCGTAGGCGAGGACCGAGCCGGCGGTCCAGATCGACGGCAGGGTCGGGCCGCCGCGGTCGATGTGGCCCTGGGTGACCACCCAGGGGGTCAGCACGATGCCGGTGAGCGCGATGGCGAGGTCGACGGCGAGGAAGCGCTTGGTGCAGGCCGCCGCGTTCTGCACGCGGGGCAGGGTCGCCAGGGTCCAGACGGCCAGGACGGCGTAGTAGGCGATGGCGACGCCCGCGCGGTCGTAGTCGTCGTAGGCGGAGGCGAACAGGCCGACGGCGTACAGCAGGGTCAGTACGCGGTAGCCGGTGAGGGCGCGCCACAGCGGCTGCTCGACCGACATCCGTACGACGCGTTCCCGCTTGCTCATGTCCCCCAGTCCCCCTGCCCGTCCCCGGCCGCCGGTCCCCCCGGCTGCGGGCCCCCTGCCGCCGGCCTAGGACTCGGCGGCCTTCTTCTCGGCCTTCGCCGCGTCCTTCTCGGCCTTGGCGGCCTCCGCGATCTGCCGCTTGGCGGCCGTCGCGTAGATGTCCACGTACTCCTGGCCGGAGAGTTTCATGATCTCGTACATGACCTCGTCGGTCACCGCGCGCAGCACGAACCGGTCGTGCTCCATGCCCTGGTAACGGCTGAAGTCCAGCGGCTTGCCGATCCGGATGCCCGGCCGCATCAGCTTGGGCATCACCTGCCCCGGCGGCTGGATCTTCTCGGTGTCGATCATGGCGACCGGGACGACCGGCGCGCCGGTCGCGAGCGCCACGCGCGCGAGGCCGCCGGGCTTGCCCCGGTAGAGGCGGCCGTCGGGCGAGCGGGTGCCCTCCGGGTAGATGCCGAACAGCTCGCCGCGCTCCAGCACGTCTATGCCGCTCTGCACCGCGGCCTCGCCGGCGCCGCGCGCGCCGGAGCGGTCGACGGGGAGCTGCCCGACGCCCTTGAAGAAGGCGGCCGTGAGGCGGCCCTTCAGCCCGGGGGTGGTGAAGTACTCGGCCTTCGCGATGAAGGTGACCTTGCGGTCCAGCACCGCGGGCAGGAAGAACGAGTCCGAGAAGGACAGGTGGTTACTGGCCAGGATCGCCGGGCCCTCGGCCGGGACGTTCTCCAGGCCCTCCACCCAGGGCCTGAAGGTGACCTTCAGCGGTCCCCCGATAGCGACCTTCATCGCGCCGTACAACAACCGAGTGCCTCCTGTTTCCGTCGATCAGACCTTAACCCGGAGCGCCGGGAATGGGCCCGACGACCCTGGTCGGTGTCAGTGCCGTCGCGTACGGTGAAGCACAACCGGAGTCGTCGTCCACGGCTCCCCCGGTTTCGCCCCCTCGAACGAACTCGAAACGAATTGGAGACCGAAGGTGCCGGTTCTCCCCGGAGCCGAGCCGTACCGCCATGACGGCGGGGAGGCCGGCGTCCTCCTCTGCCACGGTTTCACCGGCTCGCCCCAGTCGCTGCGCCCCTGGGCGGAACACCATGCGGCACACGGCCTGACCGTGTCCCTGCCCCTGCTGCCCGGGCACGGCACCCGCTGGGAGGACATGGCGGTCACCGGCTGGCAGGACTGGTACGCGGAGGTGGACCGCGAGCTGCGGCTGCTGCGCGAGCGCTGCTCCCAGGTGTTCGTGGCGGGCCTGTCCATGGGCGGCACGCTGGCCCTGCGGCTGGCCGCGCGGAACGGTACGGGTGTGGACGGCCTGGTGATCGTCAACCCGGCGAACAGGGTGCACGGCCTGTCGGCGTACGCCCTTCCGGTGGCCCGCCATCTCGTGCGCACGACGAGGGGCATCGCCAGCGACATCGCCAAGCCGGGCGCCGCCGAGGTGGGGTACGACCGGGTGCCGCTGCACAGCGCGCACTCGCTGCGGAACTTCTTCCGGCAGGTGGACAAGGAGCTGCCGCAGGTGACGCAGCCGCTGCTGCTCCTGCGCAGCGCCGTGGACCATGTGGTTCCGGCGGTCGATTCCGCCCGCATCCTGAGCCGGGTGTCCTCCACGGACGTAACGGAGGTCGTGCTGGAACAGAGTCACCATGTCGCGACGTTGGACCATGACGCGGACCGGATCTTCGAGGAGAGCCTCGCCTTCATCGGCCGGCTCGCACCCAGTGTCGGCAAGGAAGGGACGGCCGCAGTTGGCTGAGCACGACTCCGACCGCGAGGACCGCGAGCCGGACGAGACGGGGGTGCCCTTCGACGAGGAGGCCGCCTGGGCGGCGATCGTCGCGGGGTACGGCGACGAGCCGCCGGATCCGCCGGGCACGACGCCCTTCAAGCCGGTGAAGGACCTCGCGCTGCCGGCGATGGACGAGGACGAGACCGACGCGGGCGCCGAGCCCGCCGGGACGGGCGCCGGGGCGGCCGAGGAGCAGCGTCCCGTGCAGCCGCTGGGCAGCTCGGTCTCCTTCGCTCCCGGGGTGGGCGGCCCGCGCGACTACACGGCGCCGGAGCCGTCCGAGGACGACTTCGACGAGGACGACGAGGGGCACTTCGTGCCGCCCGAGCCGCCGCCGCTGCCGGAGGCGGACGTCACGGCCAAGTTCGCCTGGCTCGGCGTGGTGGGCGGGCCGATCCTGCTGCTGCTCGCGGTGCTGCTGGGCTGGGACATGACCTGGTGGCTGGCGACGGTGGGCATCGGCGGCTTCCTCGGCGGTTTCGCCACGCTGGTGACCAGGATGAAGACCGACGACGAGGACGACGGGGACCCGGGCCGGGGCGCCGTGGTCTGAGGCCTCGCGCCCGCTCTAGGACGGTGCCGGAATTCTGAGGGCGGCCAGGACCGGAAGATGGTCCGTGGCCGCCCTCAGGTCTGCCCCGGTCACACCGGGCAGGTCCGCGGGGACGCCGCAGCCGAGTACCTCGATGCCCTTCGTCGCGAAGATCGCGTCGATGCGCTGGTGGGGGTCGGTGGATCCGGAGGTGAACTCGCCGCCCCAGGGGGCCGCGGTTCGGCAGTCCTGGTAGGCGTCGGCCAGGCGGCGGAAGGTGCGGCCGTCGGGGCGGTCGTTGAGGTCGCCGCCGGCGATGGCGTGCTCCACGCCCAGGCCGGCGACCCGGTCGAGGAGCATGCCGCCCTGCTCGTAGCGCTCGTCCTGCTGGAGGCTGAGGTGGAAGCTGGTGACCCCGAGGCGGGCGCCGCCGATGCGGACGACGGCGGTCGCGAGGCCCCGGCGGTGCAGGCCGGGGGTGAGCGGGAGCAGGACGTCCTCGGTGCGCTCCACGGTGGCGCGCAGGTCGCAGAGGATCGCCGGACCGGCCGCCGTGCCGCCCCCGGTGAGGATCACCAGCTCGGAGGCGGAGGCCAGGCGGGCGAGCTTCTTGCGCCAGCGGAAGAAGCGGGGGGCCTCCTGGACCAGGACCAGGTCGGGGGCGCAGGCCCTGATGACGCGGGCGAGGGCGTCGCTGTCGTCCCGCATGGAGCGGATGTTGTAGCTGAGGACGCGGATGACCGCGGAACCGTCGGGCTCTGTGCGGGACTTGGGGAGCGACGCCATGTGGATCAATGTACGCCGGACGGAGGGCCGTGCGCCTGGTGGGGTGGGGCGCGAGGTACGTGCGCGGCTGCCGGCGCACGGTGGCCGGTCGCGCAGTTCCCCGCGCCCCTGGGTGGGACCGGTGGACGGCGTTTACATGATCGGGTCGGGCTCCCGGGCCAGGTCCGCCGCGCCGACCAGGCCGGCGTCGTTGCCCAGCTGGGCCGCGATGACCTCGGCCACCGGGCGCCAGTTGCCGCCCACCAGCCAGCGCTTGTAGGACTTGCGGATCGGGTCGAGGACCAGTTCGCCCTCGTCCGAGAGACCGCCGCCGACGATGAACGCGGAGGGGTCGAAGAGGGAGGCCAGGTCCGCGAGGCCGGCGCCGGCCCAGCGGGCGAGCTCGCGGTAGGAGTCGACGGCGACCGGGTCGCCCTGGCGGGCGGCCACGGAGATGTGCTTGCCCTCGATGCCCTCGGGGGTGCCGTCACCGAGGGCGAGGAGCACCTCGGCGTGCTCCGGGGTCGCGTTCGCGCGCTGCTTGGCGTACCTGACCAGGGCGCGGCCGGAGGCGTACTGCTCCCAGCAGCCCTGCGAGCCGCAGCCGCACAGCAGCCCGTCCGGGACCATCCGGATGTGCCCGAACTCGGCGGCGACGCCGAAGTGCCCGCGGCGCAGCTTGTTGCCGATGATGATGCCGCCGCCGAGGCCGGTGCCGAGGGTGATGCAGATGACGTTGCGGTGGCCCTTGCCGGCACCGAACTTGTACTCGCCCCAGGCGGCGGCGTTGGCGTCGTTCTCCACCACCACGGGGAGGCCTACGCGGGCCTCGACCTCGTCCTTCAACGGCTCCTGGCGCCAGTCGATGTTGGGCGCGAAGTAGACCGTGGAGCGCTGCCGGTTCACGTAACCGGCGGCGCCGATGCCGACACCGACGATCTCGTGCCCGGCGCGGGCGCCCTCTACGGCGGAAGCAATGGCGTCCACGATGCCCTCGGGCGTGCCCGGGGTCGGCACCTTGTGGGTCGAGAGGATGTTGCCTTCCTCATCGACCACGCCGGCCGCGATCTTCGTGCCGCCGATGTCGACGCCGATGGTGAGTCCCATGAATCCCTCAGTTTCGGTCGAGCCCCGCTACGGCCAACCGTACCCGAGGGGGCTGTCAGTCGAGATCGATGCGTTCGCCGGGGCCGTCGTCCTCGCCCTTGTCGGAGGCGCCGGAGGCCCAGCGGGTCTCCTGGGCCTGGACCGCGGAACGGTAGGCGGCGAGGAGCTCGCTGCCGGCCGCGGCCAGGTGGTCGAAGACGTCCGGGTTGCGCTCTATGACGGGCTCGACGGCGTTCTTCGCCTGCTGGACGACCTGCCGGACCACCTGCTGGGCGGCGGGTCCGGCGACCGCCCCGAGCAGCGGGGTCTGGAGGCCGGAGAGCTTGTCGGCGACGGCGTCGACGAGTTTGCGCAGTTCCTCGGCGGCCGACCCGGGAGTCGGGCCGTACTGGGCACGGCGGCGGGCCTTCTCCGCCTCCAGGTCCTCGGCGCAGGCGGTGGCCCAGGCGTCGTCGTCCGTCGCCCGTACCTCGTCCGCGGCCTCGGAGGCGTCGGCTGCGGGGCGCTCTTCGCTCATGACGGACTCCTGACTACGGTTCGTCTCTCCGACGGTACCCGAACGGGCGTACCGGTTTCACCGTCAGCGCGGCCACAGCTCCGGGTCCGGCGCGAACCGCAGCCGCAGCTCGCCGTCGCGCAGGGCGGCCCCGGCGACGGTGCAGCGGCGCAGGGCCGACGGCAGGGCGACGATCCGGCGGAAGCCGCCCACGGTGATCACCACCTCGTCGCCGCGCCGGACGAGGTCGAGGTCGTCCCGTATCGCGCCGGGCAGCGGGATGTGCCAGACGAGGACGCCGTCCGCCTCGATCCGGTCGGCGACCGGCCACTCGACCGGGGCGGGCGCGGTGTTGACACCGGGCACCGCGAGCGCGGCGAGGTCGTCGGTGCCGCGCGGGTCGTGCCCGAGGTGGGCGACCGCGGTGACGTCGTACGCCTCCCCCCACTCCGCGAGGGCCTTGCGCTGCTGGGCGACCAGGGCGTGCAGCGAGGTGGCCTCGGGCAGCACGCGGTTGGCGACCAGGCCCGTGGCGGACAGGCCGCGCAGGGCGAGGGCGAGACGGGCGGCGCGGACGGCGTCGGCGCCGGCCGGGCCGGGTTCGGCGACCAGGCGTACGGCGGTGTCACGGTCGGCGAGGACGGCCTCCACGGCGGCCAGCTCGGTGTCCCAGCGTTCCGCGGTCTCGTAGAGCCAGTCGGCGGGCATGGGGACGCCGGCGAGCCGGCCGAGGACGGGGCGCAGGGCGCGGGCCGCCCGCCGCTCGGGCGGGAGCAGGCGGCGCAGGTAGCGGCGGAGCTCCTCAGGGAGGGAGAGGAGGGCGAGCGCCTGCGGGATGGGCGGGAGGTCCACGACGAGCAGTTCGTGGCGCTCGGAGAGGGCGGCGTCGCGCAGGGCGCGGAGGAAGGAGAGCTCCTCGGCGCCGGGCAGGGGGGTGAGTTCCTCGGCGTCCAGGCGGGAGGCGCCGAGCAGGTCGAGGACGTTCGCGGCGCGGGTCTGGAAGGCGGTCAGGTCCTCGCGGAAGCGGCCGGCGGCGTCGGGGCGCCAGGCGGTGAGGGTGGGGGTGACGCGGACGGGCTCCGCTCCTGTCGCCGTGCCCAGGGCGGCGCCGAGGGTGTCCGTGCGGTCGGCGCTCAGGACGAGGGTCGGGGTGCCGGCGGCCGCGGCGCGCAGGGCGGTGGCCGCGGCGACGGTCGTACGGCCGCTGCCGCCGGGGCCGGTGATCAGGATGGTGCGCATGAGGGTGAACCGTAACGGACGTCCAGGTGAGCCCCCGCTGCAGCGGGCGCAGGGAGTGTCGCTCACCGGCGTTGGCAGGGTGCCGCCCCGTCAGGGGCGCTGGGGGTACCCCCGGCCGAAGGCTGGGGGAGGAACCGCGCGAGCAACCACCGACGACCGCACCCGGGGTCCCCCGCGTACCCCTACGGCGCCTCCCTACCTCACTTCTCCCCCGACTCGACCCTCTTCTTCAGGCCCGCCAGCGCCCGGTCGATGATGACCTTCTCCGCCTTGCGCTTGATCATCCCGAGCATCGGGATCTTGACGTCCACCGTCAGCGAGTACGTGACCTCGGTCGAGCCCGCGCCCGCCGGCTTCAGCAGGTACGAGCCGTCCAGCGAGCGCAGCATCTGGGACTTCACCAGCGTCCAGGAGACCTCGTTGTCGCCGGTCCAGGTGTACCCGAGGACCTGGTCGTCCTTGATCGCACCGGCGTCCATGACCAGGCGGACCTGCTCGGCGCGGCCCTGGGTGTCGGTCTTCAGAACCTCCGCCTCCTTCACCTCGCCGGTCCAGTCCGGGTAACGCCCGAAGTCGGCGATGACCGCCATGACGTCGGCCGGGGCCGCCTCGATCGTGATGTTCGAGCTGGTGTGTTCCGCCATCGCCGTGGCTCCTCCAGATGCGGGCCGGTGGGACCGGTGGGACCGGTAAAGGGGTCGGCGTGCGCGGGCGTGCGCACACGCGTGCCGCGTGAAGGCTACCGCGCGTCCGACCAGCCGACTTCACCCCCTGTCCGGGCTCGTCACCATTCCAGCGCCCAGGGCCGGCCGGTACCGGCGAAGTGCCCGACGTTCACGCACTCGGTGGCCCCGATCCGCATCCGCTTCACCAGGGGCTGGTGGACATGGCCGAAGAGCGAATACCGGGGGCGGGTGCGGCGGATGGCGTCCAGCAGCGCCCGGCTGCCCCGTTCGAAACGGCGCGCCACCGTGTCGTACACCAACTCCGGCACCTCCGGCGGGATGTGCGTGCAGAGCACGTCGACCTCGCCGAGCGCATCGATCTTCGCCGCGTACTCCTCGTCGGGGATCTCGTAGGGGGTGCGCATGGGGGTGCGCAGGCCGCCGCCGACGAAGCCGAAGACCCAGCCGCCGATCTCCACCCGCTCGCCGTCGAGGACCGTCGTGCCCGGACCGGCGTACTCCTGCCACAGCGGCGGCATGTCGACATTGCCGTACGTCGCGTACGTCGGTGTCGGGAACGCCGCGAACATCTCGGCGTACTGCTTGCGTACCGCCTTCTCGATCGCCGTCGCCCGGTCCATGCCGATCCCGCCCCACAGCCGCGCTCCGAGTTCCCGGGCCTCCTCGAAGCGGCGGGCGGTGCGGAGTTCGACGAGGCGGTCCGCGTTCTCGACGCCGAACAGGTCGGGGAAGATGCCGCGGGAGTGGTCGGCGTAGTCGAGGAAGAGGACCAGGTCGCCGAGACAGATCAGGGCGTCCGCGCCGTCGCCGGCCCTGGCCAGGTCACGGGCGTTGCCGTGCACGTCGCTGACCACATGGACGCGGGTCCTTCGGATGCCGGGGGGTGTGGCTGCCATGGTGATCAAGGGTAGGCCTGTGCGGCAAACGTGAACAGGCGATGGCCGGGCCCGCGGTTACTGGTCAGTCACTAAAGGCGTGGACTACCGTACGCGAAGGAACACCAACCCGTGTGACGCAGCGAACATCTCGTCGGACCCCCCTGTCGAAGAAGCCATACCGACGGGTAACGTCCGGGCAGTCCAGTCGTGCTCAGGAATTCAACCAACGGATCTTCCAGCCCGTGCCGAAGCCCTGAGCACCTGCCCGAGCCTTGGACCGCACCGTCGCATCGCACAACGTCGTGGCGTCGGCGCCCTATGAGGAGCAGCAGTCTTGCGCGAGTTCAGCCTTCCGGCTTTGTACGAGGTCCCCGCGGACGGGAATCTGACCGACATCGTCCGCAGAAACGCCGCGCAGCATCCGAACGTCGCCGTGATGGCCCGAAAGGTCGGCGGTGTGTGGCAGGACGTGACCGCCGCCGCCTTCCTGGCCGAGGTGCACGCGGCGGCGAAGGGCCTCATCGCCGCCGGCATCCAGCCGGGCGACCGGGTCGGCCTGATGTCCCGCACCCGCTACGAGTGGACGCTCCTCGACTTCGCGATCTGGAGCGCCGGCGCGGTCACCGTGCCGGTGTACGAGACCAGCTCGCCGGAGCAGGTGCAGTGGATCCTCAGCGACTCCGGCGCGACCGCCTGCATCGTCGAACTCGACGGCCACACGGCAGCCGTCGAGTCGGTGCGCGAGACACTGCCCGCCCTCAAGCACGTCTGGCAGATCGAGGCCGGCGCCCTGGAGGAGCTCGGGAGACTCGGCCAGGGCGTCACCGACGCCACGGTCGACGAGCGCAGCTCGCAGGCGAAGGCGGACGACCCGGCGACCATCGTCTACACGAGCGGTACGACCGGCCGCCCCAAGGGCTGCGTCCTCACCCACCGCGCCTTCTTCGCGGAGTGCGGCAACATCGTGGAGCGGCTGCGCCCCCTCTTCCGCACCGGTGAGTGTTCCGTCCTGCTCTTCCTCCCGCTCGCGCACGTCTTCGGCCGCCTCGTCCAGATCGCCCCGATGATGGCGCCGATCAAGCTCGGCTGCGTCCCGGACATCAAGAACCTCACCGACGAGCTGGCCGCCTTCCGGCCGACGCTGATCCTCGGCGTCCCGCGCGTCTTCGAGAAGGTCTACAACTCGGCGCGCGCCAAGGCGCAGGCGGACGGCAAGGGCAAGATCTTCGACAAGGCCGCGGACACCGCGATCGCGTACAGCAAGGCGCTGGACACGCCGTCGGGCCCGACGCTCGGCCTGAAGATCAAGCACAGGACCTTCGACAAGCTCGTCTACAGCAAGCTGCGCGCGGTGCTCGGCGGCAGGGGCGAGTACGCGATCTCCGGGGGCGCCCCGCTCGGCGAGCGGCTCGGCCACTTCTTCCGGGGCATCGGCTTCACGGTCCTGGAGGGCTACGGCCTGACCGAGTCCTGCGCGGCGACCGCGTTCAACCCCTGGGACCGGACCAAGATCGGCACGGTCGGGCAGCCGCTGCCCGGCTCGGTGATCCGCATCGCGGACGACGGCGAGGTGCTGCTGCACGGTGAGCACCTGTTCAAGGGGTACTGGAACAACCCGGCCGCGACCGCCGAGGCGCTGGCCGACGGCTGGTTCCACACCGGGGACATCGGCACCCTGGACGAGGACGGCTACCTCAGGATCACCGGCCGCAAGAAGGAGATCATCGTCACCGCGGGCGGCAAGAACGTCGCCCCGGCCGTGATCGAGGACCGCATCCGCGCGCACGCGCTGGTCGCGGAGTGCATGGTGGTGGGCGACGGGCGGCCGTTCGTGGGCGCGCTGGTCACCATCGACGAGGAGTTCCTGGGCCGCTGGGCGGCAGACCACGGCAAGCCGGCGGGTGTCACCGCGGCGTCGCTGCGCGACGACCCGGATCTCATCGCTGCGATCCAGGACGCCGTCGACGACGGCAACGCCGCGGTGTCGAAGGCGGAATCGGTGCGGAAGTTCCGCATTCTGTCCTCCCAGTTCTCGGAGGAGTCGGGCCACCTGACGCCGTCCCTGAAGCTCAAGCGCAACGTGGTGGCGAAGGACTACGCGGACGAGATCGAGGCCATCTACCAGAAGTAGAGCGGCACTCGGGGCATCCGCCCGGTGGTCAGAAGTCCTCGGCGAGAACCCGTTCCATCGCCCGCTCGGCGAGCGCGGTGATGGTGACGAACGGGTTCACGCCGATGTTCCCCGGCACCAGTGAGCCGTCGGTGACGTACAGCTTCGAGTACCCCTTCACCCGCCCGTAGTCGTCGGTGGCCCTGCCCAGCACGCAGCCGCCCAGCGGGTGGTAGCAGAAGTCGTCCGCGAACACCTTGCTGCTCGACCCGAACAGGTCGTAGCGGTAGATCGTGGCGTTGGCCAGGTTGATCCGGTCGAACAGCTTCTTCGCCATGGCGACCGAGACCGCGCTCTGGGCCGCGGTCCAGCCCAGCTTCACCCCGTCGCTCGCGGAGTCGTAGGTGAAGGACGCCCGTTGCGGGTTCTTGGTGATCGCCAGGTACAGGCTCACCCAGGTCTCGAACCCGATGGGCAGCGGGGCGATCTCCGCGAAGACCGGGTTGTCGGTGTTGGCCCAGTCGTCGATGCCCATCACCGGCATGGTCGCCTGGTTGGCGCCGGTGGTGTCCCAGATGTGGTTGGCGCGCCCCAGCATGGTGTTGCCGTTGGTGCTCCAGCCCGCCCCCACACTGGAGTTGAGCGCGGGCAGCGCCCCCGTGTCCCGGGCCCGGACGAGCAGCTCGGTGGTCCCGAGACTGCCGCCGCCGAGGAACAGGTAGGTGCAGCTGTACTGCTTGCTCTCGACGACGTTCCCGCTCGTGTCGATCCGGTCCACGCTCAGCACGTACGACCCGTCGCTCGCCCTCGTGACGGCCTTCACCTTCTCCAGGGTGTGGATGGTGACGTTCCCGGTGCCGAGGGCGGCGGCCAGGTAGGTCTTGTCGAGGCTCTTCTTGCCGTGGTTGTTGCCGTAGATGACCTCCTGGGCCAGCGCGGACCTGGTGGCGGTGCCGGCGGCCTCCTGCTGCATGTACCCGAAGTCGTAGACGTTGGGTACGAAGGTGGTCTTGAGCCCGGTGTTGGTGGCGGCCTTCCTGGACGTCCGGGTGAACTGGTACCACTCGGTCGACTCGAACCAGGTGGTGTCGACGGTGTTGACGCCGAGCATGGCCCGGGCGCGCGGGAAGTACGTGCCGTACATCGCGGTCGCGTCCACGGTCGGGAACTGCTCGGTGAAGTACGACTGGAGCGGGGTGACCGCCATCCCCCCGTTGACCAGCGACCCGCCACCGACACCGCGTCCCACGTACACGGACATGTTGTCGAAGTGCACCCGGTCGAGCACTCCCGCGTAGGAGTCGATGTTCTTGTTGACGACGTCCAGCCAGAGGAAGGTGGCGAGCGGGGCCTCGGTGCGGGTCTTGAACCACATGGACCGCTTGTCCGGGGCGGCGGTGGAACAGAAGATCTTGCCGTCGGAGCCGGCCGTGTTCCACAGCTGGCCCATCTCGATCATGAGGGTCCGGATGCCGGCCTGCCCGAGCCGGAGCGCGGCCACGGCCCCGCCGTACCCCGAACCGACCACGATCGCGGGCGCGTTGTCGACGTCGGCCGCCTCCTCGGCGGCCTGCGCCGAGGGGAGTCCGACCCGGGTGAGACCGGCCGCTGCGGCGGTCTGGAGGGCGATCATGCCCAGGATGTGACGCCTAGTCAGCTGACGCTGCATCAGTTTTGCTGTCATGTGCGCAGCATGTGCGGATTTTCCGGTTCCGCCTAGGGATAGAACAGAGTTGGTGACAAGCGCCCCCGAAAGGGGCGCGGGGAACTGCGCGACCGGCCCCCACCGCCCGTAGCCGGGCGACGACCCAACCCTCTACAGCAACTCCTTCAGCCGCTCCGCAAGAAGATCCCACCGCCACTTCTCCTCGACCCACCGCCGCCCCCGCTCCCCCATCCGCTGCCGCAGCTCGGCGTCTCCCAGGAGCGCCACGATGCGCTCGGCGGCCTCCTCGGGGGACCCGCCCCGCACCACCCACCCGGTCTCCCCGTCGAGGACCGCGTCCGGCGCCCCGCCCGAGTCCCCGGCCACCACCGGCAGGCCCGTCGCCGAGGCCTCCAGGTACACGATCCCGAGCCCCTCCACGTCCAGCCCGCCCCGCCGGGTCCGGCACGGCATGGCGAACACGTCGCCGGCGCCGTAGTGCGCGGGCAGCTCCGCCCACGGCACGGCGCCCGTGAAGCGCACGGAGGCCTCTACGCCGGTCTCCTTCGCGAGGCGCCGCAGCTCCTTCCCGTACGGCCCGCCGCCCACGACCAGCAGCACCGCGTCCGGCTCGGCGGCCAGGATCAGCGGCATCGCAAGGATCAGGGTGTCCTGCCCCTTGCGCGGCACCAGCCGCGACACGCACACGACCACCGGCCGGTCGCTCAGCCCCAGCCGCTCCCGCACCTCGGCACCGCCCGACCCCGGGTGGAACGTCTTCTCGTCCACCCCCGGCGGCAGCTGCACCATCCGCGCCGCCGCCTCCGTACCGAGCGCGGTGGCGATCCTGGACCGCGTGTACTCGCCGAGGTACGTGATGGTGTCGGTCGCCTCCCCGATCCGCCCGAGCAGCTGCCGGGCGGCCGGCAGCTGGGCCCAGCCCGCCTCGTGCCCGTGGGTCGTGGCGACCAGCCGCTGCGCCCCGGCCCGCCGCAGCGCCGGCGCCATCAGGCCCAGCGGCGCCGCGGCCCCGAACCACACCGACGTGCACCCGTGCTCCCGCAGCAGCCCGACCGCCGTCCGGGTCGCCCCGGGCGTCGGCAGCAGCATCGTCGTACGGTCGCGCACGACGGTGAAGGGCTGCTCCGCGTCGAACGCGGCGGTGGCCTCGGCGCCCTCCCGGCCCCGCTTCCAGGTGGAGGCGTAGACGACCAGCCGCTCGGGGTCCAGACGCAGCGCCATGTTGTGCAGGAACGCCTGGATACCGCCCGGCCGCGGCGGGAAGTCATTGGTCACGACGAGCGTCTTGTTCATCGACGCCGACCCTACCCGCACGGTGTGCTCGGCCACGCTTCATGGCCCCCGCACAGGACGCCGGGGGATCATGTGGCCCACTCGACACGGCGTTGCCGACGGACAGGGGCTCAGGTGGACAGGACGGGCGGGCGGCGTGCCCTGGCGTTGTTGCTGGTCACCTGGGGTGCCACCCGGGTGGTGCTGCTGCTGTTCGTCCTGAAGGTGTTCGTCTTCCCGGGCGCGGACGTCACCAGCGACGTCTCCGTGATCTACCAGGGCTGGTACGAGGTCCTGCGGCATGGAACGTTTCCCCTGGACGACGTCACCTGGCAGTACCCGCCCGCCGCCGCCCTGGCGATCCTCTCCCCCGGCCTCCTCCCCTTCCTGGACTACCCGACCGCCTTCTACGTCCTGGCCTGCCTCGCCGACCTGGTGGTCCTCTCCCTCCTCCTGTACACCGGCCCGCGCCCCGGCCGCACCCTGCGCGGTGCCTGGGTCTGGGTGCTGGGCGTGCCGCTGCTCGGACCGACCGTCTACTCCCGCTACGACCTGATGGTCACCGCCGTCGCCGTCGCCGCGCTGCTCGCCGGGGCCCGGCACCCCCGGCTCATGGGCGCGCTGGCGGGCTTCGGCGCGATGGTCAAGGTGTGGCCGGCGCTGCTCCTCGTGGGTGCCGTACGGCGGCGGGCCTGGGCAGCCGCGGCCGGCACGGCGGGCGCGGTCGGCGCCCTGTTCGCGGTGGCCATGCCGGGGGCGTTCTCGTTCCTGACCTTCCAGCGGGACCGGGGCACCGAGGTGGAGTCCCTCGGCGCGCTGGTCCTGCACGTCGCCCGGCACTTCGGCTGGCACGGCGAGGTGCTGCTCAACTACGGCTCGATCGAATTCCTCGGCCCGCACGTGAAGGCGGTGAGCACGGCGGCCCTGCTGCTCACGGTGCTGGCCTTCGGCTGGCTGCTGCTGTGGCGGCTGTCGGCGGTCCGCTTCCGCTCCCACACGCTCGCGGACGCGGCCTTCACCGCCGTCCTGATGTTCACGGTCACCAGCCGGGTGATCAGCCCCCAGTACATGGTGTGGCTGGTGGGCCTGGCCGCCGTCTGCCTCTGCTTCCGCGCCAGCCGCATGACCCTCCCGGCCGCCCTGCTCCTGTCGGCGGCCTTCGTGACCGTTCTGGAGTTCCCCGTCGGCTTCTCGCACGTCGTGGTCAGCGACTGGTACGGCATCGTCCTGCTCCTCCTGCGCAACGGCCTGCTGGTGGCGGCGACGGTCGCGGCGGCCCGCGCCCTGTGGCACTCCACGGTGACCGAGGACACCGCCGCCCCGTTCCCGTCCCAGCCGTCCCGGGCCACGGGGACCCCGGTGTCCTCCTGACCCCGGGGCCGGCCCCGGGGCTCACCCCGGGCGCGGCCGGCTCAGTCGCCCAGCTGGGCCCGCACGTACTCCCGCCAGCGGGCGGTGAAGGCCGCGAGGGTCGTGCCGAGTCGGGTCTTCAGGGCGTCCTCCACGGCGCCCGCGCGTGCCCGGTGGGCGCCGACGGCGCGGTAGAAGGCGCCGAGCTTGTCCTCACCCCAGTGCGCGGCGATCATCCGGCAGGCCAGCCAGCCGCCCTCGTAGGCCTGGGCCAGTTTGGCGGGGTCGTCGGTGAAGCCGAAGTCCTGGTCGGCGGGGAGCTCTTCGGGGGTGTCCCCGGCCTCGACGGTGCGGGCGAGTTCGGGGGCCGCCTCGGTGGGCGTGCGGCCGGTGCCGAGGTAGCCGATCCAGTCGGCGTAGCCCTCGGAGAGCCAGAGCGGGGTGGCGGCCGTGGTGTGGGCGCGGGTGGCCACGTGGGTCGTCTCGTGGGTGAGGACGACCTGGCGGCCGACCGTGCCGAGGATCGCGTACGCCTCCGGGTTGAGGATGACCCGGTCCGCCGGTGCCTGACCGGAGCCTCCCGCCTCGCCGGTGGTGACGGCGGCGATGCCCTTGTAGTTGGAGGCGGGGGCGCCCAGCAGGCCCGCCATGCCGTCCAGCGACCCGGGTACCAGCAGGACCACCCGCTGCGTCCAGTCCGTGCCCCAGGCCTTGGAGACCTCGGGGACGGCGGTGTCGGCGAGCCGGGCGTAGTCGCGCAGCGTGGCCGCGGACTGGCCGACGCCGAGCACGAGGGCGTGGGTGGTCCTGACGGCGGTCACCCTGCCCTGGTCCCAGAGCTGCTGCCCGGACTTCCCGGCGGGCTTGTCGTATGTGACATACCACTGTCCGTCGGCCGTGCGGCTGAGGGTCAGTGCCCGGTCCGTCGTCACCGGTGCCTTGTCGTAGCCCTGTATCCGGTAGCTGAGCTGCGCGTCGGCGGTGGCTCCGGCGCCGTCGGGGTGGAGGGCGGTGAGCCGGTAGCGCCAGCCCGCGAGCGGTACGGCCCGCAGGTCGGCGTACGAACTCCGGGTGCCGGTCTCGGCGTACGCCTGCTCGTCGTGGCCGAGGACCGCGGCCGAGCGGCGGTCCAGGACCTGCTGCACCTCGGCCATCGCCGTACCGGTCGACGACTGCCCGCCGCCGCATCCGGTCAGCGGCAGGAGCAGCAGACACAGCCCCACCGCTCCTGAGCGCCACACCCGTCCACGACCAGCCACTTTCCGATCGTAAGGGCAGGAGCCCGGAAGTCAGGGCCTGGTGACGGAGGAGACCGGCATCATTCCGACCGGGTCGTAGCGGACCGGGGCGCCGGGGTAGGGGGCGTGGATGACCTGGCCGTTGCCGACGTACATGCCCACATGGCTGGCGTCGGAGCGGTAGACGACCAGGTCGCCGGGTTGCGCCTGGGAGAGCGGGACCTGGTGGCCGGCGAAGCGCTGCTCCTGCGAGGTGCGCGGGAGGTGGATCCCGGCATGCGCGTAGGACCACTGCATCAGGCCCGAGCAGTCGAAGCCGGTGGGGCCGTTGGCGCCCCAGACGTAGGGCCTGCCGAGGGCGGAGCGGGCCGCGGCGATCGCGGCGGCGGCGCGGGCGTCGGGGACGGCCGCCGCTGAGGGGTCGGACAGGTCGGCGCGGTCGTCGCCGCGGGAGGCGTGCTCGAAGGCGGCGCGGTCGGCGGCGGGCATCGTCTCGAGCAGCCGGCGGGCCTTGGCGAGCTTGCCCTCCACGACGGCCTTGTGCAAGGCGACGGCCTTGCGGCTCCGCTCCAGCTCGGCGAGGTTCCCGGTGGCCTCGGTGCGCTCCTGGGCGAGTTCGCGCATCGCCGTCCGGAGCTGCCTGAGCTGCCCGGCCTGGCGGGCGTCGACGCGGTCGAGGAGGGAGGCCCGGTCGAGGTAGTCCTGCGGGTCGTCGGAGAACAGCAGGGCCACGGTCGGGTCGAGGCCGCCGGAGCGGTACTGGGCGCCGGCGAGCGAACCGAGCGCCTCCCGCATGGTGTTGATGCGCTGCTGCTGGCGGGCGATGCGGTCCTGGGACTCGTTCACCTCGCGGCGCAGGGCGCCGGCCCGCTCGTCGGCCTTGTCGTAGGCCTGGGTCGCCTCCTCGGCCTGCTGGTACAGCCGGTCCACCTCGGCACGGGCGTCGGCGTGCGGCGCGGCGCTCGCCGGTACGGCACCCAGCGCGGCGGCCGCGGCCGAGAGCGCGCAGATTGCGGCACCGGCGCCCCGGTTGAACCCGGACGACGGTGCGAGACGGCGATGAGACCCCACGGCGGTCCTTCTGCTGGCGGACGGGAACCGCTTCCCCCGGCGCGGGGAACGGGGATGCCCCGGACGCCGGAGGAAACGCGCCAGACAGTAGCCGCGCGACCGCACCCCGGCCAAAGACCTCCGCGGCCACGGAACGTGACGCCCCGCCGCTGACGCAGGTCACCGGCGGGGCGTGGAGTCAGTTCTGGTTGCCGCGATTCGCCCGTTCGGGCGTCCCGGCGAGTCGATCTTCGGCCGTACGGGTGTCGCCGTACCCCGGCGGGGTCAGATCCGGACGCCGAACTCGAAGGTCATGTCGCTCATCGCCTCGTAGCGGACGACCGCGCCGGTGTGCGGGGCGTGCAGCACCTGGCCGTTGCCGGCGTACAGGCCGACGTGGTGGTAGTCGCCGTAGAAGATGACCAGGTCGCCGACCTTGAGGTCGCTCGCGCTGTAGATGCGGGTGCCGGCGTTGGCCTGCGCCTCGGAGGTGCGCGGGATGGTGACTCCGGCCTGGGCGTAGGCCCACGAGGTCAGGCCCGAGCAGTCGAAGGCGGACGGGCCGGAGGCGCCGTAGACGTACGGCGAGCCGATCACGGACTGGGCGGCGGCGAAGGCGGCGGCGGCCCGGCCGGAGGCGGAGCCCGTGTTGCCGAGGTCCACGCGGGAGGAGGCGCGGCTGGCGGCCTGGGCCTGCTCGGCGTCGAGGGCGGCCTTCTCCTTGGCGGTCAGCGTGTTGAGCAGCTTCTGCGCGTCGGCGAGCTTGGCCTGGACGGCCTTCTTCTGCTTGGCCAGCTCGGTGCGGGTGGCGGAGAGGTCCTTGAGCTTGTCGCTGGCCTCTGCCCGCTCCTGGGCGAGTTCGCGCTGTTTGTCCTGGATCTTCTTCAGGGCCTCGACCTGCTGACCGCTCAGCTGGTCGAGCGTGGACGCCTTGTCGAGGTAGTCGTCCGGGTCCGACGAGAGGAAGAGCTGGACCGAGGGGTCGATGCCGCCGGAGCGGTACTGCGCGGTGGCCAGCGAACCGAGGCTGTCCCGCAGCTTGTTGAGGTCCTCCTGCCCACGAGCCACGTTGTCCTGGATCGTGGATATCTCCTTCTGCAGCTTCTGCTGCTTGTCCTTGGCGCCGTCCAGCTTCTCGGTGGCCTGCTCGGCCTCCTCGTAGAGCTTGTCGACCTTCGCCTTGACCTCGTCCTTGGTCAGCTTCTCGCTGGGCGCCGCGTTGGCGGCGTTGGCGCTGAGGACTACGGCGGCGGCTGCTGCGGTGGTGAGCACGGTCACGCGCGCACGGCTCGGCTGCTTGGGTCGACGATGGGACGCCACGGAGACGGGCTCCTTCGTTTGAGTGATCACCCGTGTGGAGGTTCGAGCCCAGACCCTAGTGACCTACCTGTGATCAGTTCAAACCCAGCAGCCAAAAAAGTGGTCACGCAACGCACTCTTTGCACATAACTCACGAGCAGTAGTGCGCGATTGACGCTACGTTGCGTGACGGTTCGGTCAATTCGGGCATTGCATATGCGGGTTGCACGTTCAGGACAGTCGCTTCAGAAGCATCGCAGAAGCGACCGGACGCGCCCCCGCCTTCGCCACCCCGTCGGCGACCTCCCGGTCGGTCGAGGCGACGATCACCGGCCGCCCCGGGGGCTCGGCGCGCACCAGCTGGCGGATCAACTCGTCCGCGGTGACGCCGGGCTTGGAGAAGAGCACCCGGACCCCGCGCGGCGGGGCGAGCAGCACCGGCGCGGCCAGTTCGGCGCCGTCGAAGACACAGGTGACCTCGGCGCCGGTCTGGGCGGCGAGCTGGGAGAGCTGACCGAGCAGCCGCAGCCGCTGCTTCTCCAGGGGCATCTGCGGATAGCCGGTCTTGGTCACGTTGTAGCCGTCGACGACCAAGTGCGCCTGGGGCAGGGCGAGCAGCTGGTTGAGGATGGCGGGGTCGTGCTCGGAGAGCGCACGCGCCGCGATGTCCTTCGGGGTCATTCGTCCCGGTTCGACCGCGTCCACGGTCTCGGCGGGCCGTACCGACACCGGCGGCAGCGCCAGCTCCCGGCGCAGCCCCTGGGCCGCGTCGAGGACGGTGTCGAGCAGCAGCCGCAGCCGCATGTCCTCGACGCTGCGCCCCTCGCGGGCGGCCCGGCGGCTGGCCTCCAGGGCCGCCTCGGTCTCCGCGAGCCGGGCCTTGAGCCGCCGGCTCTCGCTCTCCGCGGCGGACACCAGGGTCTGCCCCTCGGCCCGCCCGGTCTCCATCTCGCCGTGCAGCTTGCGCAGCGCCGCCTCGCCGCGCTTCACGTCGCTCAGGGCGGCCCGCAGCTTGCGGTGAAGCGATTCCGCTTCCTTCTTCGCCGCGTCCAGCTCGGCGCGCAGCCGCTCCGTCTCGGACCGGGTCAGCTCCCGGGCCCGGTCGAGCTCCTCGCGCAGCCGCTGCAGTTCGGCCCGGCTCTCCTCGTCGGCCCGCTCGGCGTCCGCCCGCTGGGCCTCCTCGCCGGCCGCCGCCACGAGCTTCACCCAGCCCGCGGGACGCAGTACGTAGGCCGCGGCCGCCACGTCGAGCGGGTCCGCGGCCGGAGGCGGGGAGCCGGAGTCCAGGGCGCCGGCCAGTTCCGGCTGGGCCTCTCTCAGCTTCTCCCCGATCCGCTGCCGGAAGAGGGTGTCCGTCTCCAGCGCGGCCGCCATGGCGTTCCCCGCGAACTTGGCCCGGCGGTTCGAGGCGAAGCGGGCGTACTGCCTCAGCTGGGCGGGCAGTTCGGCGACGGTCAGGCCACCGAACCCGTCCGACACGATCTGTACGACCCGCCGCCGCACGCCGTCGGGCATCGGACGGTCAAGCACCTCGGCGGTGCCGTCGCCCGGCCCCCCGCCCGTGGTCTCCACCATCCGTCACACCCCATCACCTGTACGGGGCCGGCTCCCGGTATCAGGAGTCGGCGCCCGGCCTGTCCACGAGCTCCACCTGGTCCACCGCGTTGCACCAGCGGCAGCGCACCGACTCGATGGTCTCACTGACCACCTCGCGCTCCTCGACCTTCGGCTCACCGGCCAGGTCGAGGTGGATGTACTCGACCACCTTCGACGAGCGGGTCACGTCGAAGCGCGTGAGGTTGCCGCAGAGGGTGCAGCGCCACCGCGTCGTGGCGGTCGGCAGGGGAACCGTCATCGTGGCTTGTTCGCTTCCTTCTAGTGTCCGTGACGCGCCGTCCCGACGCGTGTGGCTCGTAACCCTACGGCCTGGCGGGTACTCGACGCCGCCCTGTCCACGGCGGCGAGGCGATCTGCACCAGTGCGTCCCGTTACGCCATGCTCTATGTCCATGATCGGCAACTGGAACACCACGGCGGCCCGGACCCTGCGGAGTCTGCGGGGCACGTCCGCGCCCATGACGTACACCCTGATCGCCGTGTGCTGCCTGATCTTCGTGCTCGGCCCCGCCTCCGGCTTCACCCCGTCCTACGGCACCGGAGAGGCCCTCGCGACCGCCCAGCGGGCATACTTCCGGCACTGGGGCGTGGTGCCCGCCGACCTGTTCGACGATCCGGCGCGGGAGGCGCTCACCCCGGCCACGGCACTGTTCATCCACGGCAGCTGGGTGCACCTGCTCGGCAACATGCTCTTCCTCTTCGTCTTCGGGGCGATGACCGAGGAACGGATGGGCCGCGCGGAGTTCACCCTTTTCTACATCGGCTGCGGCTACCTCGCGCTGCTCGGCTACGCGGCCGCCAACGCCACGTCCCCGCAGTCACTGGTGGGCGCGTCCGGGGCGATCTCGGCGGTCCTCGGAGCGTTCCTGTACCTGTTCCCCAGCGCCCGCGTGACCAGTCTCCTCCCCTTCCTCTTCTTCCTTCCGCTCCGCTTCCCGGCCTGGGTGGTCCTCCCCTTCTGGGCGGCCCTCCAGTGGCTGGCCCTCGACCAGGCCCCCTCCGGCCCCGGCGTGGCCTACCTCGCCCACCTGGTCGGCTTCGGACTCGGGTTCGGCTACGCGTGGGTGCGGTACAGAAAAAAGAAGGGCGCGGAGCGCGGCCTCGGAAGGGCGGTGGCGGGTGACGGGCGGGCGACTAAAGTGAAGGCCGCCCCAGCTCCGGCACCCGAGGGAGAGAACCAGCCGTGATCACCGCGATCGTCCTCATCAAGACCAGCGTGGACCGGATCCCCGAGATCGCGGAAGAGATCGCCGCGCTGGAGAGCGTCAGCGAGGTCTTCTCCGTCACCGGCACGTACGACCTGATCGCCATGGTCCGGGTCCGTGAGCACGAGGACCTGGCCGAGGTGATCCCGGGCCGGATCAGCAAGATCCAGGGCGTGGAGGGCACGGACACCCACGTCGCGTTCCGCACGTACTCCCAGCACGACCTGGAGGCGGCGTTCGCGATCGGCCTGGACAGCTAGCAGACGCCGTTCATCCGGGTCCTCACCGCGATGGGCTTGGTCAACACACGTAACGGCAGCCGGGCGGTTGTGACCGCCCAGGGCGACACCCTGCTCGCGGTGTC
>NZ_JBFBJI010000057.1:0-46751 GCF_040702065.1 Streptomyces sp. NPDC086777
GGGGCGCTGGGGGTAGGAACTGCGCGAGCCACCGAGAACCACGCGCACTCACGCACTCACGGCGTCCCCCCCCCCCGATGGGGGCAAACCCGCCGCCCGGGTTTTTCGCCCCCCCCCCGCGCGGCGCCCCCCCCCGCGCCCCCTGCCGGCCCCGGGCCGAGTGCGACCACGCGTTTCGCCTCGTCGAGGGCCACGTCGAAACCGGTCTCCGGATTATGCCGGAGCAGCTCAGTGGCACGGGCGTGCGCGGCCACCGCCGGGTTGGAACTCTCCGCGGCCCTCTCCAGCGCAGACTTGATCACGTCACCGAGGTCGACCAAGGCCCGGCTCAGACTCAGCTGCACAGTGCGATCGCCACGGCCCAGTTGCACAACCAGCTCGGCGGCCAGGTTCCTCTCCTCGTCCTCAGGCACCAGAACGACGGCAACGCGCCACGCGGTCCGCGCGACCTCGTCATCGGCGTCCCGCAGCATGTCCCGGGTGATCCAGTCCCACGTGCTCTTGTCGCCGATCTTGGAGAGTGTGTGCAGCGCCTGGCTGCGGGCCTGGGCACGTTCGGAGCCGAGCTCCTGGCGGATCCGGGGCAGACTGATCTTCGGCGGGAGGCGGGTCAGCGCCCACGACAGCATGTCTCGCACGAAGAAGTCCGGCTCGACCGCGCACCGCTCGACGAGCATCTCCAGGAACACAGGGTCGGGGTTCGAACCGACCGCCAGAGCCGTCTGAAGCCGGACCGACGCGTCCTCGGCGCCCAGGGCGTTGATCACGCGGGTGTCCAGCTGGGTATTGTCGTTCGTGTTGATCGGGACCACCTCCAGCGCCCAAGCGAAAACCTTGTCACCGTGTCAAGGTCAAGCTCGTGACCGGCGATGCGGCAAATCCGGTGGTCACAGAATCTGTCGCGCCCGCCAACGTGAGGCGGCGATCGGCGGGCCGAGGTACCCGCTCACGCTGCGCAGGGGCCGGTTGACAAGATGCCCGCCGACCCGGATGCCCGCGGACCCGGATGCCCGCCGACCCGGATCCCCGCCTCCCCCCGGAAATCGGTTCGCTGCCATGACACCGGATCAGCTCCAGACACTCAGCCGCCTCGCCGAGAAACGAACGGAACTCCAGCTGTCACCATCCCGCGAAGGTCAGCAGCCGTCGGCCCGCAACATCGCTACGGACTCGGGAGCCGTCGCCGCATTCCGAAGCACACCAGGGCTGTTCCGCCAGCGGCAGAACGCCCGACCGACCGGGCTCGACGGTCACTACAGTCCACTCTCATGGTGACGATTACCACGCGTACGGTCGAGTACCCAGCCGACGGCCTCACGATGATCGGGCACCTCGCGCTCCCCGCCACTGTCGACTGCCGGCCCGCGGTCCTGATCGGGCCCGAGGGGACGGGGCTCAGCGATGTCGAGCGCCGCCGGGCCGATGCGCTCGCCGAGCTGGGATACGTGGCGCTGGCCTTCGACCTCCACGGTGGGCGTTATCTGGGCGACCCCGAGGAGATGCTGGCCCGTTGCATGCCACTTCTCGCCGACCACGACCGGATGCGCGGCATCGGCCACGCGGCGCTCGAGGTGTTGCGGGCCGAACCGCGGGCGGACCCCGACCGGATCGCCGCCGTCGGCTACGGCACCGGGGGCGCAATCGTGCTGGAACTCGGGCGCCAGGGCGTCAGCCTACGCGCGATCGGGACGGTCAACGCCCTGACCACAGGCCGACCGGGCGAGGCGGCGCGCATTCGCTGCCCGGTGTGGGCCGGGGTGGGCTCGGAAGACCCGATCATGCCGCCCACACAACGCGAAGCGTTCACCGCCGAGATGCAGGCCGCGGGCGTCGACTGGCGCCTCGTGGTCTACGGCGGGGCCCTGCACGCCTTCCACCACCCACCGGTCGATCACACCGTGCTCCCCGGCGTCGGCCACCACCCACGGCACGCACAGCGGGCCTGGCGCGACATTGTCGATCTCCTCGCCGAGTGCCTGCCCGTGACGGAGTGACCGGGCCCACCCCACGAAGAGGTCACGGGCCCCTTGAACCGGCTTCACGTCGCACCACGAGGGCACGTTGCTCCTCCTCCCCAACCGACCCGGCACCGGCCGACCGTCCGGCTCGGAGAAGCGGCCTGCCGCCCCCGCTACGACGTGGGCGAAACGGCCAGGCGGCCCGGGACCATTGCCGAAGGTGACCAGGTCAGACCATGAAGGACAAGCCAGGAGTCATGGAACGCCCCGGTCGCGAGGGCAGTTTTATGATGTGCACTCACGCGACAGCGGTGCGCGGTGATCTCGACAGGGAGCACGTGGCCCCTTGGATGGACGACGCGCGGTCGGCCGCCCTGCGGCTGGTAGCCGTGGTGTGAGACGAAGATGCTGTCAGAGTATGGGCGGCATGTTCGCTTCGTAGCACTGTGAGGGAGTCATCATCACCGAGAGTCAGCCGACGCTGGAGGATGTCGTCGCCCCCCACTTGGACGTCGTCTTTGTGGGCATCAACCCGGGTCTCCCGTCGGCGCTTCGGGGCCACAACTTTGCCACCCCTGGCAACAGGATGTGGCCGGCCCTGCACCGCTCCGGTTTCACGGCGCATCTGTTCCGGCCCGAGCAGGAGCGTGACCTGCTGGCGCTGGGACTCGGCATCACGAGCATCGTGCGCAGGCCGACGGCCCGCGCGGCGGAGCTGACACGCAGTGAGTACGTGCGCGGGGGAGAGGACCTGCGCCGCCGGATGGAGGTCCTGCGGCCGAGGTGGCTCGCCTTGCTGGGCGTGACCGGGTACCGCGCGGCCTTCGGAGTCCGCGACGCCACCGTCGGCCCGCAGGCCGCCTCCATCGGCAAGGCCCAGGTGTGGATCCTGCCCAACCCGAGCGGTCTCAACGCCCATTTCCCGCCCGCGGCTCTGGCCGTGGAGTTCGCCAGGCTCCGGGTCGCGGCCGGTCTGCCCGACCGTTCCGGCCTGCTCGGCGACGGCCCCTTCGAGGACTCCTGACCCGCTCGTCGCGCGGCGACCTGACCGTTTCGCCATACGGACGCCGACTGCCGGTCTGGGCGGGGGAGTTGGCGTATGGCGCGGCCACGACGCCGATCGTCAGTGCACCACCCAGCCTGCCCAGGGCTGCAACGAGGCCGCTAGCCGAAGCTCCCGCGGGTCGGTGGCCCCCGGAACCGGGTGGTCCCGCGCCGTGAGCGGGGCCGGATCGGTCCGGCCCCGCCACCCTCATGGTCGCCGGCTCAGCGCCCGGTGGTACCCGGGTAGGGGGTGCCGTGCTCCTCGCCCGGCACCGGAACCACCGGGTCGCAGTGGCCGGACCCGTGCGTTCCCGGAGTGGAGGGCACTCCCGGCCCCAACACCCAGGCATCCACGAGCGGGTTCGACTTCTTCACGCGGGCATGCCGCACACGGACCGCTCCGAAGAGTTCACGAACAACGTCGGCGGGCCGGGCAGCGCCAGGACCGTCGACGTCGTCCCGGAAACCCCCCTTCAACCCACCGGACGTGCGGCCCCACCCGAGGTTGTCGCGACCCGCGAAGAAGTTCGGCGCTCGTCGCGGGGCCGGCGGGTGACCCGGGCCGGAGCTCGCCCCCACACCGCGCAGCTGCCCTGCCGATGCCCACCGCGCTCTCCGCCGCCACGCCCGTCGGCCGCACCCGGTCGCCTCGGGCTTCGGCAGCGATCCGCGCAGCTGACGCGGCCGCCGCTCCCAGGACCGCGCTTCGCGCCCTCGTTGCGGAATACGGTGACCGCCAAAGGGACGCACGCGACGTCGCACCGAAACGCGCCCGGACCGACAACGCTCGGCCACCGGAATAGCCGGACGGATCGAGAACCCCCAGGTCGCCGTGTCAGCTGAGCAGGGGCTGGAGGCCCTGGGTGGCCAGGGCCGGAAGCGGCGGATCACCGAACGGAACGCTCAAGACCCATCGGCCTGGTCAAACAGCCGCCCTCAGGCCGGCCGACCGCGCGGGCCGGCGGGCGAGCTGGCCGCGGCGGATGAGTCCGGGCGCCGGAGCGGACCCTCGACACGCCGGCCGCCGAGTCCGGATGGACAGGCATCGAGGCCGGTCGCAGCCAGGTCTGCCGGATCCTGCCGATCAGAAGCCGAGCGCCGGGAAACGTTCCCGCAGTGGCTGCACACCTACAGCCACCACCGTGGACACACCGAACTGAAAGGCCAACCACCCCCGGCCGCGTCCCCAACCTCACGGGTCAGTACACCTAGTGCTTGATGCCTACGCCCGCCAGCAGACTGATCTGGGCGTCCGTGGGCTCCGTACCGTCGGCCGGTCCGGCAGGCCGCCAGCGGTGGCAGCACACGATGCCGGGCTCGATGAGGTCGAGTCCGTCGAAGAAACGGCGTACGTCGCCGTGGGAACGGAATTGCACGGGTGCCCCGGACTTGGTGTAGACCTCCGCGACCTTGTTCCAGGTATCGGGATCGAAGTCAGGCGTGCAGTGGTTCATTGCGAGGGCGCTGCCGGCCGGAAGCGGGTCGAGAAGCCGGTGGATGATGGCGTACGGGTCGTGCGGGTCGGTGATGAAGTGCATGAGCGCGTTGAGGGAGAGCGCGATGGGCTGGTCGAAGTCCAGGACGTCCGCGTCCTGTACGGCGCTCATCAGCGCGTCGGGGTCTCTGACGTCGGCCTCGACATAGGCCGTACGCCCCTGCTTCGTGCTGCGCATGAGGCGTTCGGCGTACTTCAGGACGAGGGGGTCGTTGTCGGCGTACACGACGCGGGCGTCGGTCGCGACGGACTGGGCGACCTGGTGCAGGTTCGGTTCGGTCGGGATGCCCGTGCCGATGTCGAGCCACTGGCGGATGCCGTGCTCCTGCGCCAGGACACGGGTGGCGCGGTGCATGAACGCCCGGTTCTCGCGGGCCGTCACGTAGATGCCGGGGTGGGCGTCGGCGGCGACCAGGGCCGCTTCCTTGTCTATCTCGAAGTGGTCCTTCCCGCCCAGGAAGTAGTCGTACATCCGGGCCGAGTGCGCCTTGCTCGTGTCGAGTTCTCGGCCGGCCTGGCTGGTGGTCATGTTCTCCCCTTCGTGCGTGTATGTCTGTCAGCCCGCAGGCCAGGAATGGGACCCCGGTGCAGTCCCTGCCGTTCACCGCCCGTCATTTTGCGGCCACGGCGCAACGGTCGCCGACGAGCAGGCCCGTCACGGTGGACGGCCCGCAGTCCGGTCCGCCGCACAAGCACTTCGTATCCCGTGTCCCAGGCCGGACGACGCGAGCCGCACGCACTGCAGCCGACGCCCGCGCATCTCACGAACGGCCGCTGGTGCGTTGCTGCTGGAACGGGGATCAGTCACGCCCAACCTCCTGGGGAGCCGCCAACGACCCTACCTGCGGAACGACTTGGCGTCGTCATCAAGGTGATAACCGCGTTGCTGAAATTATCAGGGCGAAAGCGCGGCCTGTCACCGTCGCGGACGGGGGCGAGACCGGCCGCGCCGAGGGGAACGCCGATGGTCGCCTTCCGCCCAGCACCCCGCTCGTTCGGGTCCTGTCGTTCTGACCCGCCGCACCGCAGGACCGAGCACGCCTCAGCGGTGTCTGACGGTGGGGCGGAGGCCCAGATGCCGGGGTGCCGCGGTTGCCGCTTTCGCGGCCGCCTGGAGGACACAGTCGGCCGGCTCCGTACAAGCGCGCCGCTCCCGCTCGTCTCCGACCATCCGACGCCGTCCTCTCCCCGGTACGGCCTGCCGCGCTCCTCCTGGCAGGCGCAGTACCAGAACGCTACGGCAGGCAGACGGGCCGCGGTACGTCGTGGCACGGCAGCAATCCCTACGGGTGAACCGGGTTTGACGACAGCCTGGAGCCAGCCCGGAGGCCGCCGACGCGGGCGCCAACGGCTACCGGGGGTGGGAGAGCCGGGACGGCCTCAGGCGACGGGCGGCGGCCCCCGGATGACGAGGGACGGATCGCCGCCGAGGAGCCGGGCGCGGTTGCCCTCGTTGGACTCGTGCGGGACGCCGAGGGGGACGGCGGTCGACGGCTCGGCCGATTCACGCCTGGAACTCGGTGAGATCGATGGCATGAACGCGCAGCGGATAGCCGTACACCGGGTGCGCCGTCTCTCGCTCCGGCACCATGCCGAGCTTGTGGATGATGTTCTCGGAGGCGTCGTCCCCCACCCGGTTGATGCTGACGATGCGGTCGAGGCCGCGGTCCTGGAGCGCGAACTCCAGCGTGGCATGGGCGGCTTCGGATGCGTATCCCTGCCCCCAGAACTGTGAGCCGAGCCGCCAGCTGATCGCCACGGCGGGCAGTACCTCCGGCAGGAAATCGGGCACGGACAGACCCGTGAAGCCGGCGAGCTCACCCGAAGCCAGCAACTCCACGGCAAAAAGCCCGAACCCCTCCTCGTCCCACTCCTCCTCCCACTGCTCGATGGCTTGTGCCGTGCGGTCCAGGTCGTGCACTGAGCCGTCGTCGATCCAGCGCATGACCCGTGGGTCCGCGTTGATGTCCGCCATGGGCGCGAGGTCGTCGTCGTGCCAGCGGCGGAGGAGGAGGCGGGGAGTGATGATCTCGGTCATGGCGCTCATCCTGCCGAAGGCGACGTCCTCATCTGTAATCGGGCCGGCCTGTGCTGCCGGGCCCGTGGTGCGCGCCTTCGGCGTCGCTTCCGCGATGCGCTGTGCGCGCCCTGGACCAGCCACCAGGGCCATGGTGGTGCATCGAGGCAATGCGGTGGTCAAGATGACGGGATTGTCGACGCTGGTGGCGTAGCGGGTGGACTGGCGATACCTGCCGAAGGGCTCGGCACGGCTCTCGTCGGCGTCGCGTACCGTTCTGGCGTGTCCATGTCTCCGGCGCCGCAGTCGCCGTATCAGACGTCCCTCCACCCTTGGGGCGCCCCGTCCCCGGCCGCGCCGGAGAAGAGCGGGGTCGGCCTCATGGCCTTGATCATCGGTGGGGTCTTCCTCCTGATCGTCGCACTCCTGGCGACCCTGGTACTGGTCGGAAAGAAGGTCGAGAGCGGCTATCCGAAGGCCGAGTACGCCCTGACCGTGCCCGGGGCACTGGTCGACGGCCGCTACCGGCTGGCCAGGGACGACTCTCCCACCCTGGGCCGGGCGCTGGAGCGGAGCTGGCGGCACAGCTGGGACGCCGAGTCCGTCCACGGCGTCGTCGCGGTCTACCACGCCGACCCTGGCGACGGCGACCGGGGAGATCTCACCGTGACCGCCATGTACGGTCGGATCAGGAACACCGCCGAGGTGCGCGCCCGCGTGCTGGCGGACAACAACGCCCGTACCACCCGGGTGAAGTTACTGGTACGGCCGAAGGAGGTCACCACGCCCGGCTCCCGCATCAGGGTCGACTGCGAGGTTCTGACACGCACCTGGGCCGACCGGTCGACGCTCACCTACCCGGTCTGCGTCTGGGCGGACGGCAACACCTGGGCCCGGGTGGCGGACATGACCTTCGCCACCACGATGAACATCGACCTGAGGACCGCCGCCGAGACCGCTCTGCGGATCCGCTCCGAGATGGTGAAGCCGATCAGGTGACCTTTTCCGCCGCGCGGGCGTCCCCTCCTCCCGTGCGGCGCCCGTCCGCAGGCCCGTTTCGGGGCTCGTCGGCGGCGGAGCGGGTCATACCGCGCCGAGCGACTTTAGGCTGACCGCCCATGAGGAGACGCGCCACGGCGGAGCGACTCCGTGGGCAAAAAAAGGGGGGAACGATGACGGGATTCGCGTTACCGGCTGGTTTACGGGCGGAACTGGAAGCCGCGTTCGGGACCGGGCTGGCATGTGTGCGGGTGCATGTGCACGCAACGGCTCCCCAAGGCGGGCCGGTGGCCTGGGCCGTCGGGGACGACATTCACCTGACACCCGGTGCCTGGCAGCCCGGCTCCTCCTGGAGCCGACAGGTGCTGGGGCACGAGGTGGCACACGTGGTACAGCAACGAGCAGGCCGGGTCGCGCCCGGAAGCGACCGCGCGGCACTGGAGGCAGAGGCCCACACGGCGGGATGGCGTTTCGCCGGCGGACTGCCCGTACGACTGCCCGACGGTCCCGACGGTCCCGACGGCCCCGACGGTCCCGACGGTCCACGGGCACTGCCGACGCCCGCAGTCCAGGCGTGGAACCAGGTGACGCCGGGCCAGCGGGCTGCCGCGGGCGTGGTCGTGGGCGCCTCCGTATGGTCGTCCCCGACGGCCGCGCAGGACGCCTTCATCGGCCAGAACAACGTCTCCTACGCCGCGGTCCCCGCCCCCGCCGACCCACCGGCGTCGTTCCTCAACCCGGCCGGACAGCTCCATCTGGTCTCGGCCGACCCGGCAGGCGTCACCTTGCGGGTGTCGGCGAACGGCCGACTGGCCATCGAGGACTGCCGGCTCACAGCCCGACAGCCGAAAGTCTTCTACGCCACCCAGGCACTCATCGACGACAGCAACGCCTGGCGACGTGCGCTGGGGGATGCCGTCGAACTGGTGCCGGACTCAGCGGTCGAGAACCAGACCATCACCGTGAACGGACAAGTCCTGCGCAGGGTGACCGCCCGCCTCAACAGCTGGGGCGGGCGCGGAATCGCCGCGATAGGTTCCCAGAACTGCAACGACATCGTCAATGGCGCCCTGGGCTCCGGCGAGATCCAGATCGCCGCGCCCGACGGCATCGGCGCGCTGCCCCCACAGCTGCCGGAATTCGAGATCGCCCGCTTCCTCGTCCACCCGGCCCCACCGGGGGTCACCGGAGCCCCGCACAGCATCCAACAGGCCGACTCCGCGCGGGTCATCGCCACGGCATACGGCACCGCGCTGCGCACCGACACCTGGCGGGTGATCGGGGGCCTACCGGCGAACCGCCACTTCGGAGTGAACCAGTACGTACAGCCGGACGTCGGCGAGGCGTTCATGACCATCTCTCTGCAGGACGTACCGGCCGGAGATGATCTGGCGCACGCAGTGCTCAGCACCGACCACAGCCGGCCCGGAGCCCCCGTCCTGGACCTGACCTCCTTCTGGAGCGCCCACTACGCCGGCGTGGTGATACGGGACGGCAACGACGTGATCACGCTGGAGAACTACGCCCGCAACAGGGAGGGTGCGCCCAGCGACGGCGCCCGCGCCCGGATCGGTCACTACTTCCAGATGTACGACACCGATGCCGCGGCTCCACTCGGCCACACCTTCCACGGCGCCTGGACCTCGGCCGCGGTCCGCCCCGTCGTCCCCGCCCTCGCGGGCGACGCGGAAAAGGCGGCGGGCACCACGCACAGGCCGGTGCCCAACGGCGTCAAGTCCTTCACCAACCCGCTGACCGTACGCACGAACCTGACCGGCATGGGCTACTACGTCCAACTGCCGGGCCTCCTCGCGAACCTGACCAACGACCAGCTGCGCACCGCGTACACGGCGGCGGGCGGCGGAGCGGTCAGCCCGCTCACCCAGCTCAGGACACTGGGCCGGGGCAGCCTCTACGCCCACCGGCTGCAAGCGCTGAACAAGCGGGTACCGGTGGGTGACATCGACCCCTGGATGAAGCTGCTCAGCATGATGAACGATCCGAACTCCGGCACGGACCGCCGACTGCGCGGCTTCGTCAGCCACACCCTGGCCGCGTTCACGGCTCTGCCCACCAAGTAGCCGGGGTGCCGTGACCGGAGTACGTCCTGTCGCCCCGGACCTGGTCCGGCCCGCGGCGCCGGACGCGTAGGCGAGGGGAGGCGGGCCACCGTGCACGGCGGCTGTCGGCACGGCCGTGCACGTCCAGGCCCATCGCACTGCGCCGCCATTTCGCCCATCACGCGCCGCCGCGCCCCGGCATCACGCACCCCCCCGCTCGGCCTCCCGGGCGGAGCCCCCTTCACTGCCGGACCGGCGCGCGTCCACCTCGGGGGCGGATGATCGAATAATCCGGTCCTGAGCGGGGTAGGACGGACGCCAGGCGTCTTTCGTCAGCGGAAGACCCTGCTACTCATCCAGCCGGTACCCCGGCAAGACCGAAGGACGACGCAGTATGGCCAGCGGCACCGTGAAGTGGTTCAACTCCGAGAAGGGCTTCGGTTTCATCGCCCAGGACGGCGGTGGCCCCGACGTCTTCGCCCACTACTCGAACATTTCGGGCAACGGGTACCGCGAGCTGATCGAGGGAGAGCCGGTCACGTTCGACGTAACCCAGGGCCAGAAGGGCCCGCAGGCCGAGAACATCGTCCGCGGCTGACCTACCCGATGGCCTGCGGAGCTCCGTGTGAGGTGGCACCACCGACGCGGGGTGGAGCAGCTCGGTAGCTCGCCGGGCTCATAACCCAGAGGTGGCAGGTCCACATCCTGTCCCCGTTGCCAAAGCCAGGGGCCCGGCACCAGCCGGGCCCCTGCGCGTTCCTCAACCGCTGTCCCGTACCCCGCCCGGGGCGGTCCCGCTTCGGGCGAGCCGTGCCGTGCTCTGCCCAGGCGGCCGACGCGAGAGCGACGTGGAACGGGGTCCCAGGAGAGTCGTCGTGGCTGTGTCGGACGGAGTTGAGGCGCCAACCGGCGAGCATCACGCTCCGCCTGCGGACGAGGTGTCTGGCCCGTCGCGCGTCCGGGACGGTTCGGAACAACACGATCGACATCACCGAGGTCGGCAACGCGCGGCCGATTGCGCGCGGGATCGTCAACCGGCTCGCGATGGCCGGGGACCTGTAAAGATGGAGCGCCGGCCTTCGAACCGGGTGTCGTCGGAAGTTGTCGGGCCCGGAGTGCAGGTCTACTTCCGCGCCCCGCTCATCCGCGAAAGCGGCGGAGGTTTTTCCCAGCACCTGTGCGCGACTTCAGAAAGTCGTTCTCCGTGACCAACTCCGCTACCTGCACCAGCAGTTGACCAGCCATAGACGTCAGCTTGCTGTTCTCGGCGGCCAGCCCGTCAACCGTTGACTTCAGTGCGCTGTTCTCTGCGGCCAGTTCATCCTTCTCGACCGCCAGTGCTTTGTACTTCCAGGCGAAGCCCCCCAATGCGCCGACGGCCAGAACGCCGACGGTGACCCCAGCCGCTGCCCTGGCTTTGGTGAACCTGCCTCCTGTTGACCCGGCAGCGTCCTTGCCGATGCAGACGTGGCCCGTCCGGCGCGAGTGCTCTTGTGCCTCATCGAGATCGTCACTTTCGTACGAGCACGAAACGCATCGGTAATTGATCATCGGTCGTTTCCCTCCCCCAGAGGGATGACCTTGCCACAGGTCACGTCCCTTCGGACACCACTTGGTCGTCTTCGCGGAGACCGCCCACAGTCCGTGTGCAGCCCCTGTCGGTCGGACTTCGCAAGGAAGCCGTCCGTGGGAGACGACCGCCCGGGACGAGGACGGCAGGCCGGGACCACCTTCCTGCGCGGCGGTGCGTCGGCGCAGGTGCCCGTCGGCGCCACGGTGGTGGTTCCGCACCATGATCTGGTTCAGGGCCTGGCGTCTCACCGAAGAGGTCACTCCTTGGAGTGACACCGGCCCCGGATGCCGTCGTCCGGGGGAGTGACGGCGGTGCGGAAATCGCCCGCCAACGAGTGACGATCTTGTGCGGCCGTCCTGGCTCAACGGCTTCCGCGCGGCCCCCGGGCCGCAAGGGAAATCAACCCCAGGAGGAAACAATGGGTCACCGGCCCTCGCCGACAAGCGCAGACGACCGTCTGGCCACGCCGGTAGACCTCGCTCCACCAGGCTCCAAGGACGGATCATGAAGGCCATCATCTACCGCGACAACGGCACTCCCGACGTTCTGCAGTTCGTCGACCGTGACCTGCCGACGCCCGGCCCCGGTGAGGTTCGCGTCCGGGGCGCCGTGTCCGGGGTCAACCCGACCGGCTGGCAGGCGCGCTCCGGCGCCGGCCATGGCCACGATCCCGCGGAGCGACGAAGATCAGGCAGCAGTCGATGACGGCCGCGTCGCGTCTCGCTGCCAGTGCTTCGGCGGCCGCCGGACCCGGGGCCTTCTGTGATCAAATGAACGTTCGGCTACGGGGAGGATGACGGCGTGAGCGACGAGTGCCTTGCGTGCGATCTCATGGAGGGCAGGACCCCGCTACCGGGCGGGAACCTGTTGCGGACGCAGCTCTGGGTTGTCGAGCACTGCGTCGGCCCCCTGGGCCTTGGTGCCGTCGTGGTCAAGCCGGTCCGACATGTGGTGCACGTGGCCGACCTGACGGCCCAAGAGTCCATGGAGCTCGGACCTCTGCTGCAGAAGGTGAGCGCTGCAGTCACTGACGTGACGGCACCTGAGCAGGTGTATGTATGCCTGTGGTCCCATGCCGGCGGCGTTCCCGGACACATCCATTTCGTCGTGCAACCCGCCGGTGCGGAAGACATGGCACGCTTCGACGCCTTCGGTCCCGCGCTGCAGGTGGCCATGGGGGAGGCGCGGTGCTTCCCGCCGGCGGTGGAGGTGGAGCGGGTCTGTCACCGGCTGAGGGAAGCCCTGAGCTCCAGTTCAGCCGGCGGTTGATCGTCTGGGCACGGTTGCGACGCGCGGTCACGGATCCGGCGTGCGCGTGGATGGTTGTTTCGCCAACAGTTCGCCGGTGACCAGGAAGGTCACGCGGCGGGCGATGGACATGGCATGATCCGCGAACTCGTCCTCCATGACGCGGCCCTCGTCATCGCCCACCCGCTCGGCTACCACGACAAGAGCACCCCCCGCTCGGGCGCTGTCGGTCGTCCTCGCGCGCGAGGGCACGAGGAACACACCTGCGTGCGCACGGCGCCCCGGTGCCGCCTCGCTGCACGGTCCGGCCCGGGCCGTCTACGCCTCGCGGCGCTCTGCTTCCTCCCGTGTGGGCTGGGACGGGACTCTCGTCGTGAGCGGTGCGATGGGGCGGGTGCTGGTGCGGGGGGCTCCTTCGTAGCGGCTCGGAAAGGGGTACTTGCGGTCCAGGAACCTGCGGATGGCGGCCTCGGCAGCCGATCTGGCATCCGGGGGCGTGTCCACGTCGTTGAGGCAGAAGAAGTCGATGTCCTCGCCGGCCGCGAGGCGGGCCAGACGGCGGTGCATGTCCGGTGTGCCCAGCTGGACGTAGCGGAAGCGGTAGCCGGCGGGGACGGCACGGGCCGTTGCCATCGCCCAGTGGTGATGGAGCGTGGATGCCGGAGCGACGTCGGAGGTGGCGCGGAAACGGGAAAAGGACGTCCGTTCGAGTTCCTCGATTCCCAGGCTCTCCATCTCGCGCATCACGGAGAGCAGTTGGGGGTGCGGGGTGTGCAGCGACTTGTGCGTGATGTGTCTGCCGTGGAAACGCCTGATCACCTCGCGGGCGTTCTTGCCGGCGGAGTTCGGGGCGGGTTCGAGCGGGTGCGGGGCACCTACGCCGAGTTTCAGGGGAGACAGGGGGATGCGGGCGATGCCGTTGCCGTGGAAGAAGTGCTCGGGCTGTACCGGGCGGTTGATGAAGACGTCGTCGTTGAAGTAGAGGTAGTGCTCCGACAGGCCCGGGATGTGGTGCAGGCGGCTCTCTATCGCGTGCGAGTTGAAGACCGGGAGCGCGTCCGGCGGGAGGATCTCCCGGTGGTCGATCACCGTCAGGCCTTCCGCCCCCGGGTCCAGCCAGCACGGGATCTGGGAGTCGGTGACCAGGTAGACGTGCCGGACGAATCCGGCGTACATCTCCAGCGAGCGCAGCGCGTACTTCAGTTCGTCATGGCTGGTGTAGCGGGAGGCGCCGGTCTCGCGCGGAGCGATGCGGTTGGCGGAGAGCTCCTGATGTGCCCGGCGCTTCGCGGCCATCGCCGGATCGTCCCCGTCCACCCAGGTGTACACGGCGTCGACGGGGAACAGCACCTCGTCGATGCCGGCCTCGGCGAACGGGACGAACGTCGGGACGGTGCGGCCGCGAACCGCCACCGCCGCCGGTTGCCGCGCCGCCAACGGGAGCACTTCCGCCACGGGGTTGCGGCGCGGGGCGACGAGCGCGGCTCCGAAGACGTCCGGCAGCCGACTGCCGGGCACGGTGAGCCAGGCGGGATCGGTGCCGCCGGCGCTGCCCCCGGCTGAATCCGAAGGGGCGCCCAGGTCCCGGCCGTGCCGCCAGAACTCGATGTCGCACCCCGTCTCCAGGCCGCTGAGCACCTGCCCTAACGGGCCGAGGCGCACCACGCCGGTGCGGAGTACGGCGGCCCGCCGCAGCGTCCGTGGCAACCTGCCGTCGGCCCACAGCACCGCGGTCGTCACGGCGCCGCCCGGTCCGACGGTGCCGACGTACCCGGCGGTGCACGCGAAGCGCTGGGCGGCCCGGGCGAGGATCGCGTCGCGGTACGTCTCCTCGACACCGACGACCTGCCGCGGCGCCCCGTGTCCGTGGTCGGAGGGGACCAGGAAGTACGGCACGTGCAGCCCTTCCATCAGGGTGCAGACCCGTCCGAGATCGGCTTCTGTGGCGTCCGCGGCCGTGTAGGCGTCGACCGTACACCCGTACAGTCGCGTCGATCCGAAGGCGATCCGGTGCCCGGGGACGGCGGCGCGCAGGCGTCGTCGGGCCCGCGTCGCACGCAGCGCCCAGAGCCTGGCCGACAGCCACGCGCACGGGCGCGCCAGCAGGTCGCGGGCGGCGCGCAGGCCCGCGAGCGCCATGAACCTGAACCGGTGACGGATGCCCATGTCCCCTTCAGCCCCCGTCAGTTCTGCTTCTCGAAGGGGCTCGCGAAGGGGAAGTAGTCCTCCAGGAACTCGTGCATCCGGAGGCCGACCCGCTCCCGCTCCTCCGGCGGCACGTCGACGTCGTTGAGGCAGAAGAAGTCGAAGCGGCGGGTGCGGCGCAGGTCGGCCAGGCGGGCCTCGGCGTCCGGACGGCTGATGTTGACGTACCGGAAGCCGAACTGGCCCGGCACACCGCGGCCGGTCATCAGCGCGTACTGGTAGAGCAGTGGGGCCGTCACAGCGATGTCCTGCGGCGAGCGGAAACGGGACGCCGTGGTGCGGCCGATGTCCTCCGGGAAGAGGCCCTCCAGGTCCCGCAGGGTCTCGCGCTGCTGCGGCAGCGGGGTGTGCATGAAGTTGTTCGTGGTCATCCGGCCGAACCTCTCCAGCAGAAGCCGGCGGACGTTCTTGCTCGCGGAGTTGGTGGCGGTCTCCTCGGCGTGCGGCTTGCCGACCCCGATCTTGAGCGGGGACACCGGGATCTTCATCAGACCGCTGCCGTGGAAGAAGTGTTCCGCGGTGACCCGGCGGCCGACGAACACGTCGTCGTTGAAGTAGAGGTAGTGGTCCGACAGGCCGGGAATGTGGTGCAACCGGGTCTCGATCGCGTGCGAGTTGAACACCGGCAGGACGTCCGCCGGGAAGATGTCGCGGTGGTCGACGACCGTGATCCCCGGGGCCGTGTCGTCGAGCCAGTGCGGCTTCTGGCCGTCGGTCACGAGGTAGATGTGCCGGACGAAGTCGGCGTACATGGCGAGCGAGCGCAGTGAGTACTTCAGCTCGTCGTGGCTGGTGTAGCGGGAGGCATTGGTCTCCTTGTCCAGGATCTCGGCGGTGCCGCGCTCCTGGTAGCGAGCGCGCTTGGCCCGCATCTCCGGCTCTTCTCCGTCCACCCAGGTGTAGACGACGTCGACGGGGAACGTCACGTCGTTCACGGTCGGCAGAGTGAGCGCGGCGAAGCTCGGCAGCTCGCGGTCGCCGATCCGGACCACGGCCGGTGTCTGCTCGGACCCCGGCAGTACGTCCGTGATGCCGTTGTTCCGGGGTGCGACGAGGGACTCGGCGAAGACGTCCTCGGAGGCCTGCGGCTGGACCGAGGCCAGGCGCTGGGGACCTGCGGCGGAGGCGAGGAGCTCTGCCCCGTCCTCCCAGAACTCGACGTCGCAGGCGAGTTCCGGTCCGGCGAGCAGCTGGCCGGCGGGGCCCAGGTGGTTCTCCCCGATCCGCAGGACCGGGGCCGTACGCAGCGCGGCCGGCAGGACACCGTCCATGAACAGGGCGGGGTGCCTGAGCTTTCCGCCGGGCAGCGGTCTGCCGATGAACACCGCCTTCCCCGCGTACTGCGCCTCCAGGGCGGTGAGGAGACGCTCCCGGTCCACGGCATTCACACCGACCGTGTGGCGCGTGCGGGAGGCCGGCACCAGGAAGTAGGGGATGCCCTCCTGCTCCAGTGCGGCAAGGACCAGTTCGAGGTTGGCGGCGGCCGCCTCGGCAGCGCCGAACCGGGTCACGACCCGTCCGTAGAGCCGCTGGCCGTGCACCGCCACCGGACGGAGCACCGGGTCCGTGACCGCCGCCATGCGGCGCCGCCGCATGGTGCGCAGCTGCCACACCTTCTCGGCGGCCTTCCGCTCGACTCGCGGTCGCATCCGCCGGGCAAAGGAACGCACGGTCACGTTCTTGGCTCCTCTACATCAACCCCTGCACATCCTTGTGTTAACCAGACGGACATCTGGGCCGGATGGTTGTAAGAAATTTCTCAGAAAATTAAGGAAACATTGAACACATACGCGCCGATGTCAAACCTGGGTGTGATAAAGGCCTGGCAGTACGCGGTGATGGTGATGGCTACCATCGGCAGGATCGCGAGGGTCAGGACGCCGCCGGTGGAGGTGAGGACGGGGTGGCCGGCCGCGGTGACGACGAGGCCGGAGTGCGGGCCGCCCGTGGTACCGCGTCCCCGCCGAAGGCCACCACGAACACGGCGTCCGCTGCCGTAGCGCCATCCGTCGACTGACACCAGGCAACTCTCCCTGTCGCGCGGTTGCTTCACCCTGCGGCCCATGACCGACGGGGAGTTGCCCCTGGGGGCACTGCTGGTGCGGCCGGAGGAGCGGCAGCGGGCGATCGCCGTGCAGGCCGAAGCAGCCCGGGAGAAGTTCACGGAGCAGACAGCACTGTTGGACGGGCTCGGCAGCCGCTGGCTCGACATCAACCACCGAGTCACGAATAGCGCAGCTCCCGAATACTGCCTCGTCACCAGTAAATGACCAGGCCGCCGGGCTCGGCGGAAGGTCGTGGCCGGCACCCCGCGGGACTCCCTGTACGTGCTCGACGTTTTTTACCACCGCGACGGCGGCCGCCGTCGGGAGATGATCGTCACCGACATCGCGAGCTGCAGCGACATCGTGTTCGGGCTGCTGACTCTGGCCGGCTCCGCCTACGCCCCGCAGCGCGGCGACCTGCCTGACCAGAGGATGCAGCGCATCGACCGCACGGCCGCCTACGGCACGCTCCAGGGTGCGGCCCGCGGTCGGATCGGCTCTCGCGTGCACGGCGCCGCCGCGCCACCCCGGTCCGACGCGCAGGCCGCCGCTGATGTCCTTCAGCCGGTGTGCAGGGCGTGGCCTGCCACGGCGCGCTCGAACTGCGTATGGACGGCGGCGTGCACCATGGCCGGCTCTTCCTCGAACGCTGCGAGGTCCTCGGGCCAGAAGCGGTCGCGGTAGTAGATCTCGGCCTGGCTCTGGTAGACGGCTGCCTGGTCGAGCG
Source organism: Streptomyces sp. NPDC086777 (assembly GCF_040702065.1). Taxonomy (NCBI): domain Bacteria; kingdom Bacillati; phylum Actinomycetota; class Actinomycetes; order Kitasatosporales; family Streptomycetaceae; genus Streptomyces; species Streptomyces sp. NPDC086777. The sequence goes on from NZ_JBFBJI010000057.1 coordinate 17,372, forward strand.
CGGACTGTATGGCTCGCAGTTGAGTATCCGGCTCTGTCGCGAGGACGTCGTCGCAGATGGTCCGCGCCCTCCTCAGCACGGCGCCCTCGGTCGGTTCCGCGTTCTGCGCATCCGGTGCCCGATGGAGCGGAAACTCCGAGGACTTCGCGGCCGGCGTGTGCTGCAGTTCTCGGAGGCCGGAGCCCCCGCGCCGGATTTCCTCCTGCACCACAGCCTCGACCAGTTGGTGCAGCAGTGCCCGCAGCTCCAGCGGCTGCCGGATACGCTCACGCAGGTCGTAGAGCTCGGTGCGCCGCGGCGCACCGAGCCGGCCCCACCGGGCGATCTGACGGTTGAGCGCCAGGTAGGCGGCCAACTGCTGTGCGCGCTGCCGTTGGGTCCTCAGTTCTTCGGGTCCGCGGCGGTCCTGTACCTTCAGGCCGAAGAGCTCCTCGAGTTCGGCTGTGAACATCAGGTCCGCCGACGACGTGCCGCCCACCCGCACGTAGCGCTTGAAGTACTCGAAGACCGAGACCGTCGCTGTGATCCACTGGGTGTCGCTGACGGGCACGCCTTCCTTCGTCTCGATGGCCTGGAGCAGCCCTCCGCGCAGCCGCACCGCGGAAGGCAGGGTGCCCGAGGCCAGAGGCACCACGGCACGGTCGGCGAGGTCGTAGTCCCGGCCCTGGACGTAACAGCCCGGTGCCGCGACCGCCTCCGTCAGGCGCTTCTCCAGCAGCGGAGTCTCCATACCGGACGGGTCGGTCGCGCCAAAGGCGTCGTGCAGCCGGTGGCGGCCCTCCACGGTCAGCCGTACGACGCCGCGGTCCGCATCGACGGTGTAGTCCTGCCCAGACCGCAAAGTCGCTGCCGGCTGTGCCGTCCTGCGCAACTCGTCCACTGGGGAGACATCGTCCTCCAGCAACGTCAGCGGTTCGGCGATCGGAGCGATCAGCACGTGCCCCGGATCCTTCACCACCACTGCCGGCACATCCCGACGCGCCCGGTCGTGCGGCGCCAGAGCCTGCCGGTCATGGAGCAGGTCCGGGCCGAACCGGCGAGAGGACCCCACCGAGACATCCGCGTCGCAGGCCGCGCGGTACTCGTCCGCGTCCCCGCCCTCCCGCAGGATGCCCACGCTCACGCCCAGTGGGCCGAACACCGCCCCGGCCGCGCCTGCCGTTCATCGGGCGTGACCAGATGGACCCCGCCGTGGGCCGGCGTGTGCAGACAGCCGGCCAGGAGCCGGGCCCCGCGCAGACGTTCCTCCCCGGCCACCCGGCCGCCGTGGACCATGGTGCCGCCCGCCACGTGTACGGCCATCTGCCGGACGTCCTCGTCGAAGGACACCCCGCTGATCGCGGCGGCCGCTCGCCCAAGGAGAGCGAGTGCCGGCTGTGAGAGGACCTCCGGCGCCTGTCCGCTTCCGGCCCGACGCTTCAAATCCTGCACGGCGGCACGCGCCTCCATCTCACCCCCCACCTCTCCTAACTCAGCCGGAAACCGGGGAGTGCCCGGGCAGGTGCAGGTCGGGCAGCTTGTCAACGAAGCCCGAGCCTGCGGCGGTGGCGTGGTGGTGGAGCAGGCGATCTTCCTGTGCCGTGGCAGTTTCGGGCTGCGCCTAGCTGGTAGAACCTGCCTCTTGCCCCGATGCATTGGCGGCCGTGTAGAACACCGAGGAGCCCTCCTTGGTGCGGTGAACACGGCTCTTGGCCACCAGGTTTTCGAGTGTGGTGCGCACCACCTTCGTGTCGATGGCGCGCCCGGTGTGCGCCTGCCGGAGCGCCTCCGCGATCTCCACGGCGGAGCTGGGCTCACCTTGCTTGACCACATATTGATGGATGAGGTCCACCAGCTTGGGCTGAGCTGATTTCGCGGCCGTCTTCTTGCCCCGGGGTTCTTGTGCTGGCGTCTTCTTCGCCGGCCGGCGTGCGCCGGATGCGGGCTTCTGCCTGGGGGAGGGCACTACGGCGCTTTCGGTGGGGGACGGTTCGGGAGCTGTGGTCGGGGCGCCGAGGGCCTGCTGCATGTTGACCAGCACAGTGTGGTCCGCCCTCAGGGTGGCCAACTGCTCTTGTAGTGCGGCGAGTTCCTCGGCAACGCGTTCCTGCTCCTTGACGTTGCGGTCGAGGTCGTTGGCCACTTGGCTGATGTACTGCGAAGTCAACTCGCTGGTGGGAGCTGTGCTTTCGGGCATGTCCGTCTCCTCGGGGCGTGGCCGGATCAAAGTCTGCGGACACACTGCAGCAGGTGCGGAAAGAAACATCGTCCACTGTGTGCCCCCGCGTAGAGATATTACGGGTGGGAAACCCTGTGATTCCTGTGCGGTCGACACGTACTGCCCTGGTGTGAGCATCGGGCGGCAGAGAGTTCCGCTGACAAGTGGCTGGTCATGTGTGCTGCGGACCGGCCCCGGCCGTCGTCTGGGACGCGATGAGTTCCCAGAGCACATCCTCGTTCCCGGTGTTGACGCCATGCCGTCAGCACCCGTAAGGCGACCAGCCGGTCGGGCAGCTCGGCGATCACGACTGCCGAGAGTGGCCGCTCAGACGGGTGAGCACATCCATGTCGACGGTGCGTGGGGCAGGGCCGGTGATGTGGGCGGCGAGGATCAGAGCGGTCAGCCGCAGCGCAGGCGGTGAGGACGTGGGCAGCTGCAATGGCGCAGGCCGCGCAGGCGTTGCCCAGCCGCCAGGCGCGGCCGCCGCGCCCCTGGACGAGGGCGAGCAGAACCGGGCCGGCACAGCCGCGGTGGCGCGGGTGCCAGCGGCAGCCCTGGGCCCGGCACTGGCAGGTGCACAGGTGTCCGGGCAGCGCGTCGGCGCGCGCGTGGCAGGCCAGCTGAGCCAGGGCGGCGGACGGCGCGCAGGCGGCCTCGTACGAGGGCGGGCGGTGCACTGCCCGCGGGTGGAGTTCCACCGTTCAGATGCGCCCCACCGCGGCACCGCCGAGCCTCATCGGCTGACCGTCCTCCTGCCTGTCCGTGCCGTATGGCCGGAACGCCCTGCGGTCAGGCGTACCGCGGTGACCCGCCAGGCGCCCTCCCCGGCCCCCGACGGTGACCGAGCACCCGACCGGCCCGCTCGGTATCCGGAGCATCCCGGACCACGGAAGCGGCCGTCGCGCCGACGTCGGCCCACTACCGCTCGACGGGCCTGGACGCAGAGGGCTCCGACCCGCACGACGACTTCAGCCGACCCCGGCCCCAGCCGAGTGGGTCCGACCTGTTCACTTCGATGTTCGTCCTCAACGTACTGCCCGACCCCGGGCAGCGGATCCAGGCCCTCAAGGACGCGGCGACCTTCGCCCGCCCCGGCGGGCATGTCGTCGCAGTCACATACTCACCCGAGGAAATCACCCGGGCCGCTGCGGACGGCGGCTGGAGCATCCACCACGACGGATTCTGATCCAGCCAGTCCAGGGGGGACCTTCCAGCGCGGGATCGCCGGCGGCGAGGTCACCCCCCCCGCCAGGCCAGGCTCCACCCAGTTGAGGGCGCCCGGTGCTGTCGTTGCCCGGGGCCTGCTACGCCGTCCTGACCAAGCCGACGACGACGGACGCACCAGCGAACATCCTCGGTTGCCTGCATCCTGGTGCACGACGTCGCGTACCAGCGAACGCACGCAGGCCCACACGACATTGCGTACCGAACGACGGCCGAACAAGCCGCGCGGTCAGCGGTTGCCGGTCCAGACGATCCGGTCCGCGAAGCCTCCGCGCTCACTCGCCTTGACCTCGCGGATCTTCTCCAACTGCCCCGCACTGAACCCCAGAACCGCGGCGAGCGCGTACAGGACCTCCAGTACGTCCGCAAGTTCCTCCGGCGCCTCGGTGTCGTCAGCCGCCAGGAACTCGGCGACCTCCTCGCCGAGCTTGTCCCGCAGACGGTTGCGGTACTCCTCCGGACCCGCGACGTAGGTGACCGGCTCGGCCCCCTCCTGGCGGATGATCTGCGGAATCCGGTCCCGCACCAACTTGCCGTACCCGCCTCTGCGGTTCACCGGTAGTTCTCCCTCACCCATCACCGCGAGGCGAGCCCCGATGACCGCCCCCTCATGCCGAGGCAGCCTAGGCAAATCGCGTCATCACTTGCCATGTAAACCGCCATTCCCACCCGTTCGGCTCCAGGACGGCTCCAGAACCGGCGCCACCCGCGCGGAAGCGTGCGTCGAGCCGTCTGAAGGGTCCGTAGTCGGCGCAGATCATGCAGAGGCAGCTGGTGGTTTGCTGTAAGTTGTCGGCTTCATGGCCGTTCGCGTCGCTCTCGGGCCGGTCAGGGGAGTGGTGTTGCTGGAGGGCGTTGTGGACGTTGCCGATGAGGTTGATGGTGGTGACGCGGAGGCGTGAGCCAAGACTATGGAGAGCGGTGACGGAGGCGTGGCTTCGTTCACCTCTCAGGACAGCGTTTGTCGACGAGTTTGAGCAGCACTTGGTGATCAAGCCGCCGACCGATGTTCACGAGTTTTGACAGCACCGTCCTCTGTGGAGGTCTGCCAGGCCCGCAGAGTGCTGTCAGCGGCTGGGGTTAGGGTCCCTGAGGTGAGTGACTACCACGATCTGTTCCTGGCGGTGGACCTGCCACCGGATCTGCCCGAGCCGGTGCTTCTGGAACTGAGATGGCTCCTGGGGCAGGCAGACATGCCGACAGAGTTGAAGTCGACCGACTGGGAGTCATGGGGCGGTCCCTGGCAGGCCTTTGCCGGCGGCTCGGCGAGCCACTCGTTCGACGGGGCCGATGTCTCCCTGCTCGTCCGTGCCACGGACAGGCCCAACCTGGACGGCAGCGAACCGTGGGCCCTGACCATCCGGACGTGCGTCCACGAGGACGACTTCGGGGTGACGATGGACGTCGTCGGGTGGCTTCTTCGACACGCGACCACGCAAGGGTGGGTCGGGTTCGTCCGTGACTCCGGTCCGGGCCAGGTCCAACATCTCGTGCGCCACAAGGATGGCTTCGATCTTGTCGATGTCCGCCCGACCGGCCAGCAGAAGCGTGTTTCCTGGTCATCGCGGTAGCCCGTCTCCAGGCGGGGCATGCGGAACACCTGGGCAAGGTCAGTTGGCGTAGTTCTCGGCTCGGGCTCGCGTGGTGGCGAGGCGGTAGGAGTCGGTGCCGGTCTCGATGATGGTTCCGTTGAAGGTGCGGCGGTCGACGGTGGCTGCGCAGGGGCGGGGGTCGGTGAAGGCCCTGGTCCAGCTGCCGAAGGACCCGTGGGTGCTGCTTCTCGTCCGCAGCCTCGACCAGCTCGTTCACCAGTGTGGTGACGAGGGCGTTGCGGACGCGGTACGCCTTCATCGCGACCTCGGTTCACAGAGCGATGAGCATGTAGGACTTGCCCGCGCCGGAGTCGCCGATCAGACAGAGCGGCTGCCCGTTCTTGATCCACTCGCAGCTGGCGAGCGTGTTGGCGGTGGCCGCGTCAATGTTCGGGTTGGCGTCGAAGTCGACGGTCCGCAGCGACTTCTCGCGAGGGAAGCCGGCTGCTTTGAACCGACGTTCGGACCGGGGACGGGCCCGGTCGTCACACTCCGCCATCGGCAGCTCGGCGGGGAAGCCGCGGTAGGTGATCTGGTCCTTGGCCGCCGGGTCGGCGATATCGGCAAACTCGTTGCCTGACCGCAGGAGGCGGAGACGCGGCGGACGGCCTTGCCCGAACACGACAGGCGGAAAGAGAGCAAGTAGCAGGTGACCAGCTCGTCGGCGGGGCGCACGGTGACGTCGCCGAAGTCGACCTCGGCTTCCATGCCGGGCCGGTGTGTCTGCGGCACCAGTGCCCCCAGCGGGGCCTTGCGGCACGGGCGCCTGATGAACCGACGGACGCGGCCAGACACGGCGCCGAGCCCGGCCGGGAATTGGCCCCCGTTCGCTATTCCTGTGCGGTGTTCGATCGCAGGTGCTCGCTGAGCCAGTGCTCGGTGTTGCTGACGTGCAGCAGGGCCGCGGCCTGGCTCACCGCGGCGTCGCGGTTGCGGAGGGCGTTGTAGATCGCCTCGTGCTCGGCGAGAGTCCGCCCGGCGGACTGGTCGTCCAACTGGCCCCGCCAGATCCGGGCGCGCAGGGTACGGCCCGAGATGCCCTCGAGCAGGGTGAGCAGGCTCTCGTTGCCGGTGGCCGCCACGACCGAGTGGTGGAAGGCCGCGTCATGGACGTTGAGCCGCTCCACGTCGTCGCTCGCCTCCCGCATCGCGTCCAAGTGGCCCTTGACCTCGGCCAGCTGGTCGTCGGTGATCCTGGTGGCGGCCAGTCCGGTGGCGAGCGGTTCGAGCAGCCGGCGGACCTCCATGAGATCCAGCAGGGCGCCCGTGTCGCTCTGGAGAAGCTCCACGGCCCCACCGAGCCCCTCCAGCAGCAGGCTGGGCTGGAGACTGGTCACGTAGGTGCCGTCGCCTCGCCGAACCTCGAGCACCCGGGCCACGGCCAGTGCCTTGACCGCTTCGCGGGCGAGGTTGCGGGAAAGGCCCAGCTGCGCGGCGAGCTCCGGCTCCGGGGGCAGCTTCGCGCCCGGCGGCAGTGCCCCGGAGCGGATGAGCTCACGGATCTGCCCGATGGCCCTGTCTGTCAGGGACAACGTGAGCTCCTTCCGTGAGCGCGCGGTGTGGTCCGGTGCGCGAGTGACCGGGGCGGCGCGTCGAGTGTGGCGCCGATGATACCGGGAGGCCACGGAGGGTCCGCCGTCGGTGCGTGCCGCCTCCACATGGTGCGTGGCGGGACGCCGGTGGTGCCCTTTCCGGTCTCGAAACATTGTATGTTTACTGGTGAATGAATACCCGCAGATGGCTTATATCGGCACAAAAATCAAGGCGAGAGACCGCTTTCATCCCTGCACGCCAGTTGACATGGCAAGGACATGTGGCGGACCTTCTTCCGTAACGGCCGGCGCAACGGATGGTGGCCGTCGCGCCGGTCCCACCTCTCCCGTCTGCCTTCGTCCGTCACAGGGATGGCCCATGCCCAGTTCGATCAACAGACGACAGTTCCTGGCCGGTGCCACCTGCGTGGCCGCCGCAGCCGTCACGGGGGGAGTGTTCGGCGCCGGTACCGCGCAGGCCGCCCCCAGCACCTACACACCCGCATGGAGTTCGGTGAACCAGCACCCGCCCGCCCCGGAGTGGTTCCAGGACGCCAAGTTCGGCATCTACTTCCACTGGGGCGTCTTCAGCGTCCCCGCCTACGACAGCGAGTGGTACCCCCGCAACATGTACATCAGCGGGAGCAACGCCAACACGCACCACGTCGCGACCTACGGCGACCCCACCGTGTGGCCGTACCACAACTTCATCAACGGGGCGAACGACAAGGCGGGCCACTTCGACCAGTTCGCGCCCGGACTCAAGTCCGCCGGAGGGAACTTCGACCCCGACGAGTGGGCCCAGCTGTTCGTCGACGCCGGAGCGAGGTTCGCCGGACCGGTCGCGGAGCACCACGACGGGTACTCCATGTGGGACTCCCAGGTCAACGAGTGGAACTCGGTCGCCAAGGGCCCCGAGCTCGACCTGCTGAGGCTGTTCACCACGGCGATCCGCGCCAAGAACCTCAAGCTGCTGGTGGCGATGCACCACGCCTACCACTTCAACGGCTACTACGACCACGTGCCCGCCCAGACCGACCCCAGCCTGAAGAAGCTCTACGGGCAGCTGGGTTCCACCGCCGAGAACCAGCTCTGGTACGACAAGCTCAAGGAGGTCGTCGACCGCGCCCGGCCGGACATCCTCTGGCAGGACTTCGACCTGGACAAGGTCGACGAGACACAGCGGCTGAACTTCCTGGCGTACTACTACAACCAGGCCAATTCCTGGGGCAAAGAGGTCGTCGCCACCTACAAGGACGGCTTCAACGGCCACGGCGAGGTCTTCGACTACGAGCGCGGCGGCCCGGCCGACCGGACCGCGCCCTACTGGCTCACCGACGACAGCATCTCCAGCTCCAGCTGGTGCTACACCCAGGGCATCGGCTACTACAGCATCCAGCAGATGCTGCACTCCCTGATCGACCGGGTCAGCAAGAACGGCAACATGCTGCTGAACATCGCGCCGATGGCCGACGGCACGATCCCCCAGGGCCAGAAGGACGTGCTGCTCGGCATAGGCGACTACCTGAAGCGCTTCGGTGAGTCGGTGTACGAGACCCGCGCCTGGACGCAGTACGGCGAGGGCCCCACCCGCATGGGCGGCGGCGCGTTCACCGCCCCGCTCGTCGGCACCGCCCAGGACATCCGCTTCACCCGCAGCAAGGGCAACACGGTGCTGTACGCCACCGTGCTGGCCTGGCCAGGCAGTTCACTGAAGATCAAGACGCTCGGCTCGGACCGCATCAGCCTCTCCTCGCTCACGTCGGTGAAGCTGCTCGACGCGACCGCCGGCACCTACATCAACCTCGCCGCTCCGACGCAGGACTCCTCCGGGCTGACCGTGACGCTGCCCTCCTCGGCGCCGTACACCGCGGGCGCCTACGTCCTCAAGCTCGGCTTCTCCGGCCAGATCCCCGCGCTGCGGCCGGCGATCGGTGCCGTGGTCCACGAGGACGTCAACTACTCCGCGAACTACGCGGTGCTCGATCCCGGCACCTACACGGCCGAGCAGTTGCAGCTGGCCGGGCTCGACGCCCGGAGCATCTCCTCCCTGAGGCCGGCGGCCGGGAACCAGATCGTCGCCTACAGCGGTGACAACTTCACCGGCACGTCCTGGACCTTCACCGCCGACAACCCCGACCTCAGGGTCACCGGCCAGAACGACCAGATCACATCCCTGAAGGTGCAGTTCAACCCGGCCGCCTACGTCCGCATCACCAACGTCACCGACGGTCTGGCCCTGGACAGCGGGGGAAACGTCGCGTCGGGATCCAACCTCAAGCAGTACACCTGGGACGGCAGCCCCAACCTCCAGTGGCAGCTCGTGGAGGTCGGCGGCGGCTACTACAAGCTGGTCAACCGCACCAACGGCATGGTCGCCGACGGCTGGGGCGCCACGTCCAACGGCTCCCCGGCCCAGCAGGCGGCGTGGAACGGCAGCAACAACCAGCAGTGGACGATCACCCACCGCGGCGAGGGTATGTGCACCATCGCCAACCGGGCCACCGGCCTCGTCCTGGACGGCGGCGGGAACGTGGCCTCCGGGTCCGTCACCAAGCAGTGGGGCTACGACAGCAGCACCAATCTGCTGTGGACCTTCACCGCCCAGTGACACGGGCGTGGAGGCGGCGAACCGAGGAACTGCCCGCGCGCAGAACCGTCCGGGCAGTCCCTCTCTCACCGTTGCGGCGGCGCGAACGCCTCGGCCTCACTCAGGGGTTCCCGCCACCGGCAAGGCCTCCGTGGCCTCCAGGTGCTCCCGCAGCCACTGCTCGGTGCTGTTGACGTGCACCAGGGCCGCGGCATGGCCCAGCACGGCGTCACGTGCGGCCAGTGCGGCGTAGATCGCCTCGTGTTCCGCCAGCGTGCGGGCCGCCGCCCGGGTGTCCACCAGACCACGCCAGATCCGGGCCCGCAGGGTGCGGCCCGAGATGCCCTCCAGCAGGGTGATCAGCGTTTCGTTGCCGGTGACGTCCGCGATGGCGCGGTGGAACGCCACGTCGTGCGCGTTGAGCCGCTCCACGTCGTCGCGGGCCTCCCGCATGGCGTCCAGATGCCGCTTCACCTCCGCCAGGTTTTCGTCCGAAAGCCGGACGACGGCCAGGGCGGTGGCGGCGGGTTCGAGCAGACGCCGCACCTCCATGAGGTCCAGTACGGCACCGGGATCGCCCTGGAGCAGTTCCACCGCGCCACCGAGGCCCTCGAGCAGCAGGCTCGGCTGCAGGCTGGTGACATACGTGCCGTCGCCCCGTCTGATCTCCAGCACGCGCGCCACGGACAGCGCCTTCACGGCCTCGCGTGCGAGGTTGCGGGAGAGCCCGAGCTGGGCGGCCAGCTCGGGCTCGGGAGGCAGTTTCGCGCCCGGAGGCAGAACCCCGGAGGCGATGAGCTGGCGGATCTGGGTGATCGCCTTGTCGGTCAGGGACACGGCTCGCTCCGCTCGTCGGGCGCGAAGGGGGTCTCGGCGCGCAGCAGCCCTTGGTCCCGCAGGTCGTGCCAGAGTTCCTCGGGGAGGAACTGCTGGTGCAGCCGCGCGTTGCGCCGGACCTGTCCGGGGTCGCGCATGCCGAGCGTGACGTTGATGACGCCGGGATGAGTGAGGGGGAAGGCGATGGCGGCGGCGGGCAGCGTGGTGCCGTGGGCCCGGCAGACGTCGGCGATGGCACGGGCGCGCTCCACGAGTGCGGGTGGAGCGGCCCGGTAGTCGTACTTCATGCCTTCCGCGGGCCGGTCCTCGGCGAGCAGGCCGGAGTTGAAGACGCCGACGGCGACGACGGCCTTGCCGTGTTCCTGTGCGGCGGGCAGGACGTCGTCCAGGGCCGACTGGTCCAGGAGGGTGTAGCGGCCGGCGAGCATCACCACGTCGGCGGCGGTCTCGCGCAGGAAGCGGGCGAGCAGGGCGGACCGGTTCATGCCGGCGCCGATGGCTCGGACGACGCCTTGGTCGCGCAGTTCGGCGAGGGTGGGCATGGCCTGGTCGGCGGCTTGTCGCCAGTGGTCGTCGGGGTCGTGGAGGTAGACGATGTCCAGGCGGTCCAGGCCGGTGCGCTCCAGGGTCTCCTCGATGGAGCGCAGCACGCCGTCGCGGCTGAAGTCCCACTGCCGGCGCAGGTCGTCACGGACGACGAAACCTTCGGTGTCGACGCCTCTCGGGTGGTCGTTGGGGACGAGGAGACGGCCGACCTTGGAGGAGACGACGTACTGATCGCGGGGCCGGTCGCGCAGGGCGGCGCCCAGGCGGTGCTCGGAGAGGCCCAGGCCGTAGTGGGGAGCGGTGTCGAAGTAGCGGATGCCCGCGTCCCAGGCGGTGTCGACGGCGGCCGCCGCGTCCTCGGCGCTGGTGGTCCGGTAGAGGTTGCCGATGACGGAGGCGCCGAAGCCGAGCTCGGTGACCCGGACGGCGGTGGTAGGGATCGTACGACTGTGCAAGGGGCACTCCCGGGAGGGGTGGTTCAGCGTCGGACATGTGCCGTGGCGCCCGCGAGGAGCGCCTCGACCTCGGCGAGGGTGGCCATGGAGACGTCACCGGGCGTGGTCATGGTGAGGGCGCCGTGCGCGGTGCCGTAGGCGAGGGCGCGCTCCAGGCCGGCACCGGTGAGCAGGCCGTAGACGAGTCCCGCGGCGAAGCCGTCGCCGGAGCCGATGCGGTCCAGGACGTGCAGACCGGGCATGCGGGGGCCGCTCACCAGCCCGGTCTCGCGTGACCAGGCCAGCGAGGTCCAGTCGTTGACCCCGGCCGAACACACCGTGCGCAGGGGCGTCGCCAGTACCGCCGCCTGCGGCAACCGGGACGCGACCGCCGTGAGCGCGTCGGGTACCTCGTCGTCGGTCAGCCGCACGGCGCCCGGGTGCGGGCCCGCGAGACCGAGCGCACCCACGACGACGTCGGCGTGCCGGGCCAGCCGCCAGTCGGTCTCGCGGGCCCGGTCGGCCCCGCCCCGGCCGTCCCACAGGCTGGGCCGGTAGTTGGGGTCGTAGGAGACGGTGACCCCGTGGCGGCGTGCCGCCGCCATGGCCTCGTCGGCCACGTCGGCGGTGGTGTCGGACAGTCCGGCGAAGATGCCGCCGGTGTGGAACCAGCGCACTCCGGCCGAGAACACCGTGTCCCAGTCGACGTCCCCCTTGCGCAGCTGGGAGACGGCCGTGTTCGCGCGGTCGCTCACGCCCAGCGCGCCGCGGATGCCGAAGCCACGCTCGACGAAGTTCAGGCCGTTGCGGGCCGTGCGCCCCGTGCCGTCCGCCGCGACCCAGCGGATGTACGACGTGTCGACGCCGCCCTGGAGGATCAGGTCCTCCACGAGCCGGCCGACCGCGTTGTCGGCGAGGGCGGTGACGACGGCGGTGCGCAGGCCGAAGCACCGGCGCAGCCCACGTACGACGTTGTACTCGCCGCCGCCCTCCCACACCTGGAAGGTGCGGGCGGTGCGGATTCTGCCCTCGCCGGGGTCGAAGCGCAGCATGACCTCGCCCAGGGCGATCACCTCGGTCACGGTGCCGTCCTCTCCACCGCCTCGGCGGTCAGCCGGCGGATCTCGTCGTACTGGCCGCGCTCAAGGTGTCCAGGGGTGGCGATCCAGCTTCCGCCCACGGCGAGGACCGACGGATGGGCGAGATAGGCGGGCAGCCGGCCGGGGCCGATGCCGCCGGTCGGGACGAAGCGGGCCTGCGGGAACGGCGCCGCGAGTGCGCGGAGCATGCCGGTGCCGCCGAGCGGTTCGGCGGGGAACAGCTTGACCGTGTCGAGGCCCGCCTTCAACGCGCGCATCAACTCGCTCGCCGTCGCCACGCCCGGCACCACCGGCACTCCCAACCTGCGCGCGGTGTCGATGACGTCGTCGTCGAAGCCGGGCGAGACGAGGAAGCGGGCCCCTGCCGCCACGGCCCGTTCCGCCTGCTCGGCCGTGAGCACGGTGCCGGCTCCGACGGTCAGAGCGCCGTGCGCCGTCATCGCCTTCACCACCCGCTCGGCGTCCGGCGTGCGGAAGGTGACCTCCGCGCAGCGGGCGCCGCCCGCCGCGAGTGCGTCGGCCAGCGGGCCGGCACTCGCGACGGACGCCACGGTGAGCACGGGCAGGAGCCGCGACCCCGCCAGTACGCAGGCCAGGTCGGCGGTCATCGGCCGAGCCATCCGCCGTCGACGGGCAGGGTGGTGCCGTGTACGTAGTCGGAGGCGGGGGAGGCGAGGAAGACCACGGCGCCGCCGAGGTCGTCGGCGGTGCCCCAGCGTCCGGCGGGGATGCGCTCCAGGATCGCCTTGCTGCGGGCCGGATCGTCCTGGAGGGCCTGGGTGTTGTCGGTGGCGATGTAGCCGGGGGCGATGGCGTTGACGTTGACGCCGTGCGGCGCCCACTCGTTGGCCAGTGCCTTGGTCAGTCCGGCGATGCCGTGCTTGGCGGCGGTGTAGCCGGGGACGGTGATGCCGCCCTGGTAGCTGAGCAGGGACGCGGTGAAGACGACCTTGCCGTGTCCGCGGGCCACCATGGTGGCGCCCACGGCCCGGGTGAGCGCGAACTGCGCGGTGAGGTTGACCTGCAGCACCAACTCCCAGTCCGCGTCGCTGTGCTGGGCGGCCGGCGTGCGGCGGATGGTGCCCGCGTTGTTGATGAGGATGTCCACCGGACGCTCGCGCCCGGCGAGGTCGTCGCCCAGGGCGCGTACGGCGGCCGGGTCGGCGAAGTCGGTGCGGATCGCCTCGAACGAGCGCCCGGCGGCCAGCACCTCCTTCTCCACCTCGCTGCCGGACTCCTCCAGGTGGGCGCTGACACCGATGATGTCGGCGCCGGCCTGGGCGAGCGCCCGGGCCATCGCCTGGCCGATGCCGCGTCGGGCGCCGGTGACGACGGCGAGCTTCCCGGTGAGGTCGAAGGCGGTCATACGGCGGCTCCCCGGCTGTCGTCGGTGCAGTCCACGAGGATCTTCATCACGTCTCCGCCGCTCTCCAGCGCCTCGAAGGCGGCCGGTGCCTCGGTCAGCGGCACGACCTTGGTGATCAGACGCTGGGCGGGGATCGTGCCGTCGGCGACCAGGGCGACGGCCCGCTCGAAGTCGCCGCGGTCGTACAACCGGGCCCCGACGAGGGTGAGTTCACGCCAGAAGAAGCGGTGCAGGTTGATCTCGCGGGGTCGTGGGTGGATGGCGACCAGGCACAGCCGGCCGCGCACGCCGAGGACGTCGACCGCGGTGTCCACACCGCCCGCCGCGCCGGAGACCTCGAAGGCGACGTCCGCTCCCGCCTCGCCCGTCCACCGTCGGACGAGCTCGGTGATGTCGCCGACGGCCGGGTCCCACGTGCTCAGGCCCAACTCCTCGGCCAGCAGCCTGCGGTGGGCGTTGAGTTCGACCACGCGCACGTCGGCGCCGACGTCGCGCGCGACCAGGGCGATCAGCATGCCGACGGGGCCGCCACCGACCACGACGACCTTCTCGCCGTCCTTCACCGCCGCCCGGCCCACGTCGTGCACCGCGACCGCGGTCGGTTCGACGAGTGCGGCCTGGTCCAGGGGCAGGGTGTCGGGCAGCCGGACGAGGGTGGCGGCGGGCACGGTCCAGCGCTGCTGCATCGCACCGGGGGAGTCGATGCCGATGAAGTCCAGGTGCTGACAGATGTGCCGGTGACCGCCGCGGCAGGCGGGACAGGTGTCGTCCCAGCGCAAGGGCATCACGGTGACCGCCTCTCCGGGCCGCCAGCCCTCGACGCCGGGCCCGACGCGGACGATCCGGCCCGCCATCTCGTGTCCCAGGACGGCGGGTGCGGCGACCCGGGCATCCATGTCGCCGTGGAAGATGTGCAGGTCGGTTCCGCAGATGCCGACGTAGGCGGGGGCGAGCTCCACTTCGCCGGGGCCGGGCTCGGAGGAGGCGGTCGGCGCGGTGTCCAGGGTGCGGGCCGAGGTGTATCGGACGGCTAGGGTCATCGTGGGGTCAGGGTCCCTTCCGCGCGGACGCCGATGGTCAGCAGCAGGTTGGCGTAGGTACGGGTGTCGCCGGTGACGACGGCGAGGGCCAGGTCGGGGGAGCGGGCGGCGTCGTAGAACGCGAAGCGGCCGAGCGCGTCGACGGGCACCGGTGTCAGTCGGGAGCGGTACTCGGCGATGGCCGCCGGCTCCGGCTCGCCCTCGGGGGGCACCATCACCTGCGCCGACTCCACGGGCAGGGCGCGCAGCAGCACGTCCAGGACGGTGGTGACGTCGAGAGTGCCGGGTGCCAGGTTGAGGTGGACGGTTCTGGCTCGTGCGGCGACGGCGGTGCTGGCGGGGTAGTGGCCGTCGGCGAGCAGGACACGGGCACCGTGCCCGGCTCCGGCCAGTGCTTGGAGGATGCCGGGGTGCAGCAGTTCGGTCAGCAGCACGCAGTCCTCTCCTTACTTCTCGTTCTCGTGGGCGGACAGCCGGTAGAAGGCGGTCGCCGTCTCGCAGAGCACCGCGTGCCGCTCGTGCGGTGAGCAGTCGTCCAGCAGGTGCTCGACGGTGGCCGCCCAGCGGGACCAGCCTCCGGCGAGCACGCAGACGGGCCAGTCGGAGCCGAACATCAGCCGCCCGGGACCGAAGGCGGTCAGCAGGACGTCCCAGACGGGGCGGATGTCGTCGGTCGTCCAGGTGCGGTGGTCCGCCTCGGTGATCAGTCCGGAGAGCTTGCACCGCACCTGCGGGTGGCCCGCCAGCACGCGCACCTTGCGCACCCAGTCGGAGAACCCGGGCCGTCCGATGGGCGGTTTGCCCGCGTGGTCCAGCACGAGCGGGAGGTCCGGGAAGCGCTGGGCGAGACGGATCGCCTGGTCGAACTGGTGGCTGCGGATGAGCACGTCGTAGCCGAGGCCCCGGTGCTGTACGGCGCGCACGCCCCGCTCGACGGACGGCTGTTGCAGCCACTCCGGGTCCAACTCGCCCTGCACCAGGTGGCGCAGGGCCCGCAGATACCCGCCGCCGGACCCGCAGCGCAGTGAGTCGAGTACGTCGCCGACCGCGGGGGAGGTCAGGTCCGCCCAGCCGACCACCGCGCCGACCAGCGGGTCCCGGGCGGCGAGGTCGAGCAGCTCCGCCGTCTCCGCCGTGGAGGTGACGCACTGCACGACCACCGTGCTCGTCAGGCGGCGTCCCGCCAGGGGCCGGTCGGCGGCCCGTCGCAGGTCCTCGATGCCGTGGCTGCGGCGGATCGGCTCGTGGCCCGGTTCGTCGAGCCAGGCCTGGGGCCGGCGGTCCAGGTCCCACACGTGGTGGTGGGCGTCGACCAGGGGCAGCGGTTCAGACACGGGCGGACCAGACCGGGCCGTCGGGGTAGCCGTACTCCTTGAGGGAGGCGGGGTGCATCTGTGCGCTCAGTCCGGGCCGCGTCGGCGCGAGGTAGTGGCCGTCGACGATGCGGACCGGGTCGACGAAGTGCTCGTGCAGGTGGTCGACGTACTCGATGACCCGATCCTCGGTGGTGCCGGAGACGGCGACGTAGTCGAACATCGACAGGTGCTGCACCATCTCGCACAGGCCGACGCCGCCGGCGTGCGGGCAGACGGGCACGCCGAACTTGGCGGCCAGCAGCAGGATGGCGATGTTCTCGTTGACGCCGCCGACGCGGGCGGAGTCGATCTGGACGATGTCGACCGCGCCGGCCTGCAGCAACTGCTTGAACACGACACGGTTGGCGACGTGTTCGCCAGTGGCGACCTTGATGGGGCTGAGCGCCCGGCGGACGGCGGCGTGGCCGAGGATGTCGTCGGGGGAGGTGGGCTCCTCGATCCAGTACGGGTCGTAGGGGGCCAGGGCCCGCATCCAGTCGATGGCGGGCTGGACGTCCCATCGCTGGTTGGCGTCGACGGCGATGCGGATGTCCGGGCCGACGGTCTCGCGGGCGGTGCGCAGGCGCCGTATGTCGTCCTGCAGGTCGGCGCCCACCTTCAGCTTGATCTGGGTGAAGCCGTCCGCGACGGCCTCGCGGGCGAGGCGGGCCAGCTTCTCGTCGGAGTAGCCGAGCCAGCCGGGGGTGGTGGTGTAGGCCGGGTAGCCCTGGTCGAGGAGGTGGGCGATGCGCCGCTCACGGCCGGGCTCGGCCCGGCGCAGGATCTCGAGCGCCTCCTCGGGCGTGAGGGCGTCGGACAGCCAGCGGAAGTCGACCTGGGCGACCAGCTCCTGCGGCGACATGTCGCCCAGGAGGCGCCACACCGGTTTGCCCGCCCGCTTGGCGGCCAGGTCCCAGGCGGCGTTGACGACCGCGCCGGTCGCCATGTGGATGGCGCCCTTCTCCGGCCCCAGCCAGCGCAGTTGGGGGTCGTGGACCAGGGAGCGGGAGAAGGCGCCGAGGTCGGAGCAGACCTGTTCCACGGACAGGCCGACCACGTGCGGGGCGAGGGTGGCGATGGCGGCGGCCTGGGCGTCGTTGCCGCGCCCGGTGGTGAAGGCCAGGGCGTGGCCCTCCAGCCCGTCGCCCGCGTCGGTGCGCAGGACCACGTAGGCGGCGGAGTAGTCGGGCTCGGGGTTCATGGCGTCCGAGCCGTCGAGGTGTTCGGAGGTCGGGAACCGCACGTCCAGGACGTCCAGGGCGATGATGCGGGCCGACGGGGGCACGGGGGAGGACATGGCGGCAACTCCTGTGAGGGGCAGGGGAGGCGGCGAGGCGGCTCCCCCTGCGACGAGACGTGAACGCGGTGGAGGCAGGGCGGACGGTGGGCCGCCCGGGTCACTCCTGGACCTTGCCGCCGGTGATACGGGAGATGGCGAGGGCGACCAGGATGATCAGGCCGTTGAGGGCGCCGATCCACTGGGCGGGGACACCGGCCAGCGTCAGCACGTTCTGGATCATGAAGAGCAACAGGATGCCGCAGAACGCGCCGAACATGGTGCCCCTGCCGCCGTTGAGGCTGATGCCTCCGATGACGGCGGCGGCGAAGACGGTGAAGATGTAGCCGTTGCCCTGCGCGGAGGCGACCGAGGCCAGGCGTCCGGAGAGCATCAGCCCGGCAAGGGCGGCGAGCACGCTGCCGGTGACGATGACGATCCACAGCACCCGGTCGGTGCGGATGCCGGCCGCCTTCGCCGCGTCGACGTTGCCGCCGATGGCGTACAGGGAGCGTCCGAAGCTGGTCCAGCCGAGTACCACGATCGCGACGGCGAACAGGCCCAGGCAGATCCAGATCGAGGCGGGCATGCCGAACCATTCGGCCGTGCCGGTGTAGAGCATCGACTGCGGCAGCTGGAAGAAGGTCTGACCGCCGGAGATGCCGGTGAGGATGCCACGCAGCACGATCAGCATGCCGAGCGTGACGATGAAGCCGTTGAGGCCGAAGCGGATGATGAGCAGAGAGTTGATCACACCGACGAGCGCGCCCACGGCGAGGGTGAGGGGGACCGCCCAGGCGCCCGGGAGCAGACCGAGTCCGTGTCCGGCCCCGGCCGGGACGACCAGCCAGGCCGCGACGCCCGGCGCGAGGCCCATGGTGGACTCCAGGGAGAGGTCCATCTTCTTGACGATCAGGATCATCGTCTGGGCGAGGACCAGCAGCGCCATCTCGGACATGGTCTGCAGGACGTTGATGAGGTTGTCGGCCTGCAGGAAGACCGGGTTGACGATCTGGCCGACGACCGCGATGACGACGATCGCGGGAACGAGCGCCAGATCGCGCAGCCGGGCCAGGGGGATCCGGCCGCCGAGCAGCGCGGTGCGCTTGTGCCCGGGGTCGGCGGACCGGGCGGCGGCGTCCGCGAGGACGGTTTCAGGCATTGCTTCAGGCATGCAGGTCCACTCCTTCCATCGCGGCCACGAGGTCGTGGTCGTGCCAACCGCGTGGTATCTCCGTCGTGACCCGGCCCTGGAACATCACCAGGATCCGGTCGCACATGCGCAGGTCGTCCAGCTCGTCGGAGGCGATGAGCACGCCGGTGCCGGACTCGGCTGTCTCCTCGACCTTGCCGAGGAGGAACTCCTTGGAGCGCACGTCCACGCCGGCGGTCGGGTTGATCAGGACCAGCAGCCGGGGGGCGTCGGCCAGGGCGCGCGCCATGACGACCTTCTGCTGGTTGCCGCCGGACAGGGCGGAGACGGGCAGCTCCGGTCCGGGGGTCTTGATGGCCAGGTTCTCGATCATGCCCTCGGCCAGCCGGTCGCGCCGTCCGCGGCTGAGGAAGCCGTTCCTGCCGACCCGCCTGGGCACGGACAGGGTCGCGTTGTCGGCGATCGACATGTCCGGCACGAAGCCCTGGTGGTGCCGGTCCTGCGGCACGAACCCGACGCCGGCCGCGAGCGCGTCGGGCACGCTGCCGGGCCGGGGCCGGCGCCCGGCGATCTCCAGCTCCCCGGTCGCCGCGGCCCGCAGTCCTACGACGGTCTCGGCGACCTCTGTGCGTCCGCTGGCGGCGGCACCCGCCAGGCCGACGATCTCCCCGGTGCCCACCTGGAAAGTGACGTCGGTGTAGGTGTCGTCGCTGCCCAGGCCCCGCACGGTCAGCGCGGGCACGGTGCTCTCGTCCGGGCGGCCGGTGCGCTCCTGGCGCCGGTCTGCCGCGGCCTCACCGGTCATGGCGGCGACCAGCTCGGTGCGGGGCAGTTCCGCGACCGGCGCGGTCACGATGTGCGCCGCGTCACGGAACACCGTCACCATGTCGCAGATCTCGTAGACCTCCTGCAGGTGATGACTGATGAACAGGAAGGTCACGCCCTGGCGTTGCAGGTCGCGGATGCGGTCGAAGAGCCGGTTGATCGCCGCCGCGTCGAGCTGCGCGGTGGGCTCGTCGAGGATGATGAACCGGGCCCCGAAGGACAGCGCCCGGGCGATCTCGACGAACTGCCTCTGCTCGACGCCGAGATCACCGGCCGGGGACTGCGGGTCGACGTCCACCGACCAGGCCGACAGCAGCTCCTGGGCCCGACGGCGTACGCCGGTCCAGCTGATGAGCCGGTGGGGGCCGTGGTGGTGCCGGTTCAGGAAGAGGTTCTCGGCGACGGTCAGCGTGGGGATGATCGTCGACTTCTGGTAGACGCAGGCGACGCGCCGGCGCCAGGCGTCGCGGTCACTGAGCCGCGGTGCGGGGGCGCCGCCGAAGGTGACCGTCCCCTCGTCGGGAGCGTGCAGGCCCGTCAGGACGGACACGAGGGTCGACTTGCCGGCTCCGTTGCGGCCGACGAGTGCGTGGGTCTCGCCCGGCCGGATGGTGATCCGGGCACCGTTCAGGGCCACCGTCGGGCCGAATCGTTTGACTATGCCCGTCGCCTCGACGACGGGCGGGGCCGCGGGGGCCCGCCCGTCGTCCGCCGGGGCGGGCGCGGGGGTGGCAGTACGCTCCCCGTCGCTCATCTCAACCGCCTTGTCCTGGATAGCCGTTGGGTCCTGACCGGGCAGGTCAGCCGAGGTGGTTGCCCCACAGCGACGTGTCGTCGCTCTTGACGCTGGGAACGCCGCCGTAGGTCCCACCGTCGGCGGTGACCAGGGGAGCGGAGAGCTGGTCCTCCATCAGACCGTCACGGACCTGGATGATCGTGCTGTCGTGGTCGGTCGGGCCCGGCTTGAACGTCTTCCCGTCGATCGCGGCCTTGAGGTAGTACAGGGCGTACTTGGCGTACAGGTCGGCGGGCTGGGAGACGGTGGCGTCGATCTTGCCCGCGGCGATGTCCTTGAGCTCCTCGGGGATGCCGTCGTTGGACACGACGAAGACGTGCTTCTTGTCCTTCGGATCCACCAGCAGGCCCTTCTGCTTGAGCACCTGCAGCGTGCCGGACAGGCCGAAGCTGGACTGCATGTAGACGCCCTTGATGTCCGGGTTGGCGGTGAGGTCCGTCTGCAGTTTCTGCGCGGCGACCGCGCCGTCCCAGTTCGTGGCCTCGCCGAACACCTTGATGCCGGGGTAGTTCTTCTTCATGCAGTCGTTGAACGCCTCGGTGCGGTCACGGCCGTTGATCGAGTCGAGGCCGCCCTCGAGCATGACGACCTTGCCCTTGCCGCCGAGCTTCGTGCCGAGGAACTGGCAGGCCTTCTCGCCGTACGCGCGGTTGTCGGCCCGTACCACCATGAACACCTTGCCGGTGTCGGGGCGGGTGTCGACGGTGACGACGGGGATCTTCTTCGCCTCCAGCTGAGCGAGCGTCGGCGCGATGGCGGCGGTGTCCTGCGGCGCCATCGCGATGCCCTTGACGCCCTGACTGATGAACGTCTGCGCGTTGGCGGTGAGTTTGGCCACGTCGTTCTGGGAGTTCGTGGTCTTCAGGGACAGGCCGAGCTGCTCGGCGAAGTCGGGCGTGTACTTGATGTAGGAGTTCCAGAAGTCGGTGTCGGACCGTGGATAGTCGACGCCCACGAGCGGTTTGCCGCTCGACGAGGCGGAGGTGCCGGAGCCGCTGCTGCACGCGCTGAGCAGCGCCAGCGCACAGACGACGGACGCGGTGGAGCCGAGTGCGGTTCTGATTCTCATGGGTACTTCCTCGCGCTGGTCCCGGAGCGGGGTTGTCACACCGATGCGACGGTTGGGTGTCGCTAGCAGAGAGATGGGATGTTTATAGGGTGGGCCGGAAGGGGTTGTCTAGAGGTCGGAAGAAGAACCCAGAGGATTGCGCCAGAACGCGGGGCCAGGGGTCCACGTCATGGGATGTCGACAGCGCATCCATCCCATCAATGTTGCGAACCTGTGATGGGATGTCTCTTGCGCCCGGATCGCTCGACGGCCGCGCCGGTGCGCACCGGCGGTGTTTGTCTGCCACCCCGTCAGCGCGCGTCCGTGGGCCCCGGGCCGACCGGCGGATGCCCGCTCGCGACCTCACCAGCCCGAGCGTCGAGGTCGTCCATGGCCTCGACGAGGTCGCCGGACTGACCCTGCACATGTGAGGGCCTTCGACCACGACGACGAACTGCTGCCATGCGCACCACTCCCGCTCGTGCCCGCACGTCCAGGGCCGTGACCGGACCCGACCAACGAGAGTGCCCGACAATCGGCTTGCACCAGGAGACGACCGCGGCCTCCGTCCACGACCCCGAGCCGCCACCGCGACGTGTCTGGGACACCGTCCGCCTGGCACTCTGCCCAAGACGCCCCGTCCCGCTCGGTGGTCCCGCGGCCGACATGTGGACCACGGACGTGGACGCGGTGCACGCAGCGGCCGATACCTTCCACGGCGTGTGGGCCCGGCTCCTGCCTGACACCGCCACCCGCGCGTGAACGCGCCCGGACCGTGAACCCGGCACGGCCGTAGCGGTCGTGGACATTCGTGTCATCGACGTCGCGCCACCCGGACGACGATGCGCAGGCCGGCCGTCCGCGTCCGGCGCGGCCGGTACGCCGACGATCTCGTCGCAGGCCCGGACGGCGCGGGCCGCCCCGAGCTCCGACACGCCGACGACGATGGAGGCAAACCACCGGTTCGTCGGCCGCAGTCCAGTGAGACCAAGATCTTCGGCCGGCTCACCGCCTGGCAGCACCGGACCTCCGTCCGTCCCGTGAATGCCTCGCGACGCTCCTCCACCTCGCCGAGTTCCCGGGCCCGGGCCGTCCCATGACGGCCTCGCGGCCCACGCCGCCGTACGAGGCGGTGAACGACATTGCACCGTCGGCGAGGCCGAGTTCCTCCAGGGCGTCGAGCGCCTCGGCCTCCCGGCCCACGTGCGGGTTGATCCACACGGAAAGGAAGCCAGAGCCCCGGATTCGACATCCGCGTCCGCTGGTCGCGAGGGGCGACACCGCCTGGCCCCGGGGGTGGTGAATCGCTCCTTCGTGGCAGCCGGTCCGGACACCGTCGGAGAAGAGCGTGCTGCCGGCCGGCGCAGTCCGTCAGTGCTCGCTGAAGAAGATCTCCTTGGCCTCGCGCAGTGCGTAGTAGACCAGCACGTAGCCGGTGGCCGGGTCGGCCCACCAGAGGCCGGCCAGGGAATTCAGCAGGAGGCCGAACAGCACAGCGCAGGCCAGCAGGCCGTCGATCAGGGTCACCCGCCCCTCGGTCTTCAGCACCGGACTGTCCAGCGCGGTGCCGGTACGCGCCTTGCCGGCGGCGAGCGCGAACATCACCGCAGCCGTCACCGCGGTCCAGCCGATGCCCAGAGGCGAGTGGTGGGGCCGGAAGCCGGAGGCCAGCACCCACGTGGACTGCACCAGCAGGTACACCGCCAGGAGCGCGAAGCCGACGCCGATCAGCTTCAGCGCACGGCGCCGACGGTCCTCGCCGGTGCCGGACAGCTCCCAGATCACCACGGTGGAGGCGCCGATCTCGATCAGGGAGTCGAGCCCGAACCCGGCCAGCGCCACGGACCTGGCCGAGAGCGCGGCGACGGCGAGCACCACGATGCCGATCACGTTCCACGCCAGGGTGACGTACTCCAGGGCCAAGCCGCGGCGAACAAGCGCCCGGCGGCCGGCGTCATCAGTGCTGTCCACCGCGAGATCCTCCCAGACCTGCCCACCGGACGCGAAGACGCCTCAGCCGTCTACGACCACTTCACCGCCGTTCTCGGCCGCAGCATGCGAACGGACCGCCCTCCGCAACCGGGCAATCCCCGCACTCAGCCGCGCAGCCATCCCACCCGCGTCCCGCAGGGCCGCCACGACCGTGAAGCGGTTCGCGGCGTTGCAGGTCTGGACGGTGTTGTCGAGGCGCGCGGCCACCACCGGAGCCGACCGGAGCGTTCAGATCGTCGGTGGACGGGCTCTGCGCACGGGCCGGGATTGCGGCGTCACATTCCAGGGAGCCGCCCACGGATCGGGCGCCACGCACGCCTTCGTCACCGAACCACGCCCGCTTCCGGGAGCACCCGGGGCGGCCTCACCTGCTGCCGGAGTCCCGATGTACTCCAGGACGCCTTGAGGTGCTGGTCCGGCATCAGCACGGACTACCGACAGCCGCTGCCGGGCAGCGCACACAGGACGCAGGGCAAGCAGTGGGGGTGGCGGTCTCGCCCTGCCCGTACCTCCGATGCCGAGCCCGCCATGATCAACGTAGCATCAGGGTGGTACCCCGTCGGTCGGGCTCGGGTTCGCCCGGTCCTGCAGCGCACAGGAGTGGCAAAACCCATGGACGCACCCGCGGACAGCCCATGGTCCGGAGCCGGTCTGGACCCGCTGGCCGGTCGCGTTCTGGAGCATCTGGTGTCTGTGCCCTCGGCTGACGCGGACGAAGTCGCGGCAGCGGTCGGAGTGTCAACAGCGGACGCGGTGCGGGCTCTGCGTGACCTCGCGGACGCCTCGCTCGCCCTGCGCACCGACGCTGCCGTGCCACGCTGGGCGGCCGGCCCCCCACGCACCTCCCTGAGTGCCCTGCTGGCCCGTCGGCGGGCTGAACTGGCGCGCACCGAAGGGCTCGTGGAGCGTCTGCACGAGATGTACGAGACGGTGACCGGACCGCGCTCGGCCCACCTGGTGGAGCTGTTGGAGCGCGAGGACGAGGTGTCGGCGCGCTACGCCCAGCTGCTCAAGGGATGTGCGACCGAAGTGCTGCACCTGGCGAAACCGCCCTACGTCACCGGTTTCGGGGTGGCCGCGGAGACAGCAGGGGTGGCGGACGGGGTGCGGATGCGTTCCGTGTACGAGACCGAAGGCTTCTCCGACGAGGTGTCCCTGGCCACGGCGGTGCGCGGCACCGGACGGGGAGGGGAACTTCGGCTGGCTCCACGGCTGCCGGTGAAACTCGTGGTGTTCGACCGGACCGCGGCCCTGCTGCCGGTGCGGGGGGACCGGCCGTCCGCCGGGTCACTGGTGGTTCACTCGCCCGCGCTCGTCGAGGCGCTGGCGGACCTGTTCGAGAGCGTGTGGCGAGATGCCGAACCGATGTCCCTCTCCAGCCGGATCGATGCGCCGTCGTCGGCGCAGGCCCGCGGTCGGCACAGCACGCCGCTGCCGGACACCGGGACGACGGGGACACCCGACCCGCGCACCCGGGAGATCCTGCACCTGATGGCCGCGGGGATGAAGGACGACACGATCGCCCGCGTGCTCAAGGTGAGCCGCCGCACGGTTCAGAAACATGTCAGCGACGCGGGCACACGGCTCGGCGCCCGCACCCGCTTCCAGATTGCCCTGCTGGCGGCCGAACGGGGGTGGCTGGGGGAGGACCAGGGCTCGGACGATGCCGTGGCCGGTCGGTGACCGGCGGCCCGCCATCACCGCGCACGGTGCCGTACCCGTGGGTACGGCACCGTGATCGAGACTTACGTGGTGGGCTTCAACGCGAAGTCCTTGTGGGTGATCCGGTCCCGGTGCACCACGGTCCGGCGGGTGAGGAGCCGGTGGCCGTCCGCGGTGGCCTGCAGGGTGTGTACGCCGGGGGCTCGCGAGAACAGGGTGTAGAGACCGTCGCCCACGGCCGGGTCCTCCGGCGTGGCCACGGTGAGTACGGCGGTGTCCGGCGCCGAGGTGTCGGCGACCTTCGCGCCGATGATCGCCCTACCGGTGCGGGCGTCCTGGACGGTTCCCACCGTCAGCCCGCCAGGCACCGGCTCCAGCGTCCGGCTCTGCACGCTCACGTCGTCGACTTCCCAGAAGTAGGCCCAGTTGGCGACGAAGTGGAAGCGCAGCCGCACCGATGACTGCCCGGCGAACTGCCGCAGCGGGACGCTCACCGTGAGGTGGTCGGCCTCACCGTTCGACTTGGGACCGGCCCACACGTTCTGCCAGGTGGCGCCGTCGTCGGTGCTGGCGTCCACGGTCATGTGCTGCTGACTGAGGTTGGTGATGTAGTGCGTCTTGAAGGTGAGACTGGCCGACTGCGCCGTCGACAGGTCGTAGGCGGGGCTGACCAGCGAGGTGTCCTGGTGCGGTCCGAAGGGCGCGTTGTCGCTCTCGACGGTCGCGAAGGAGCCGCTGCCGCCGGTGGCGTTGCCGCGCTGGGTGGGGTCGTCGAACTGCCAGCCGTTGTCGCTGTCCGCCGCGCTCGCCACCGTCCAGCCCTGTGGTGCCGCGGTGGGTGTGTCGAATCCCTCGGAGTGCTCGGCGGTGTGCAGCGCGTAGCCGACGGCGGTGGCCGCGTCCGGGTCGGCGGCCAGGGCGCTGTCGGCGGTCACGGCCTTCCTGCCCACCGTCACCTCGCGGGAGACCGCATCGTAACCGGGTAGGGCCGCGGTGATGTCCAGGGTGTAACCGCTCTGCTCCGGAAGGGAGATGTCGTACCGGCCGGTGACCGGGTCGGTCCACACCGGCGCCTCCGGCGAACCCTCGACGGCGATCCGGGCGTACAGCGGCCAGCCGTGCCCCGAGCCGTCCCGGACCGTGCCGCGCACATGGGCGCGGGGCAGGGCCTTCAGGCCGAAGTCGCGTGTCACGGTCTGACCGTCCGTGATCTGCAGGGAGACCGGTGCCGTGGACGCGTAGCCGAAGGCCGTGACGGTGAGCCCGTCGACCTCACCTGCGGGCAGGTTCAGGGTGTACGTGCCGTCGGCGCTCGTGGTGGCCACGTCGAGGCCGGAGGCCACGGTGGCGTAGGCGACGGGTTTGCCGGTCCTGCTGTCCGTCACCTTGCCGGTCAGGGTCCCGCTCGGGCCGCTGCGGAAGGCCGCCAGTCCGGCCGGGGTGCCCAGGCCGGTGGGGCCGTCGTAGCCGGTGCCCGCGGTGCACAGGTAGGCGGCGGCGCAGGTGCCGTTGGACCCGGAGGTGATGTCGTTCAGGCCGGTGCCGCCTGCCGTGTACGGATACGCGTTGGGGTAGGTGCCCGGGCGTGGCGAGCCGGCCAGCGCGTAGACGCCGGCGATCACCGGGGTGGCCGCGCTGGTGCCGCCGTAGGTCTGCCAGCCGGTGCCGTGGCCGCCGAACGTCGAATAGACGGCAACGTTGTCAGCTACCGCGGAGACGTCGGCGACAGTGCGTCCCTGGCATCCGGTGTCCTGCTGGAAGGAGGGCTTGACCTGGAACGAAGCGCAGCCCGAGCCGGGCCCGTAGGAGCCGCGCTTCCACACGGTCTCGTCCCACCCGCGGGCAGTGTCCGGGTCGGCGACCAGATTGGTGCCGCCGACCGCCGTCACCGTGGGAAGGGTGGCCGGGAAGGCGACACCGTAACCGTTGTCCCCGCTCGCAGCGACGACCGCGACGCCGGGATGGTCGTAGGAGGCGCCGTACGTCGGGACGTCGGAGGCGGAGTCGCCGGAGCGGCCGTAGGAGTTGGACACGTACTTCGCGCCCAGCTCGACCGCCTTGTCGACCCCGGCCGCGAGCCGGTCGAGTCCGTCGTTGTCGGTCTCCACGAGCAGGATGTGCGCCTGCGGGGCGACCGCGGAGACCATGTCGAGGTCGAGGGCGATCTCACCGGCCCAGTCGTCGTTCGACAGCGGGTAGTCGGTGCCGCCGCGCTGGTCCACCTTGCTGAAGCAGCCGTTGGCCGTGGTGCACGGAGGCAGCCCGTACTGGGCGCGGTAGACCGCCAGGTCCGCTTCGGCGTCGGGGTTGTCGTAGGCGTCCACGATGGCGATGGTCTGCCCCGCGCCGCCGTCGGCCGGCAGGCTGTAGGCGCTCTGCAGGTCCTGCGGTCCGAGCCCCGGCGGGGTCTGAGCAGCGGCCAGCCGCAGCAGCGGGGACTCACTGGTGTGGCGCATGGCGAAGCACGACGCGTGTCCCTTGGCGGGCGTGCCGCACACGGGAGTCAGGTCGGTGGCCGCGCCGGCCTCGGTGTCCGGAGAGGTGTCGAGGCGGGCCGGAGGGGCGGCGGCACCTGAGGGTGTGGCCGGCATGGCGTGCGCGGGCGCCTCGATGCCGAGCAGAGCAAGGGCGGCGAGCCCCAGGGCGGTGACACCCGAACGGAGCCGCGGGGCCACGGATATTCGCTCTCTTCGGAACGCGGATTGCTTCACTTCGTACCCATCGTGACGGGCCCTCGGAATCGGGCCGGGAACAGGGGAAACCTGCGTGCAGGAAGACGTCCCGACAATTAGCCGGTCAGACATGACGGGATGTCAATAGGCCCTTCGTTACACGTTCGTTTCCCGGAGGCCGCCGACTCCCGCAGAGGGTTCTCACTTGTGCAGAATCACGAAGTGGCATACCAAGTCCCATATGAAGCAGCCGAGTTCGGAGTCACAATGGAAGGGTGCGCCGACATCTCCGCCTCATTACCGCATGCATCGCACCCCTTTCCTCCGGTAATAGCCGCGCAATGAGGCGACTAGGCCGCTATGGCCGTTCCTGAAGACGACCCCTGAATCATTTTCCAGCGGATAAGGGCAGGCTCGGCTGCCGTACGAAGGTGTCTGGTGTGGGCGACGTCGTACGGTCGCGCGATGCCGCGCGCGGCGAGGTGGAGGCCGCTGTCACCCTCGACGCCCGCTCCGCGCGCCCGCGCCTGGCTGCCCTGGAGGCCAGGACAGGCGGTGCGGCTCAGCCTTGTCGGATGGCACGTGGGGGCGGAGTCGGAAGACCGGGACCGAAAGGCGTTGCTGGTCCTCATCGGCCCGCAACGCGTCCAGGCGGTTCTCAGCCCGCTGTGTCACGCAGAAGCAGCTGGTGGTTGCGTGCCGTCGGCTTCGTGGCCGTTCGTGTCGCTATCGGGCGAGTCTGTGGAATGGTGCTTCAGGAGGGCACCGTGGACGTCGCCGATGACGATGATGGTGATGACGCGAGGGCGTGAGCCGAGCCGCCGAGCGCGATGACGGAGGCGGTTCCCCAGACGAGGGCGGTCAGCCGGGTGGTTGCGGGGCGTGTGGAGGCGGGGATGCCGTACCGGTGAAGAGACGGTGTCCAGACCCTGCGCTATTCGGTGCGTGTGGTTGGTGCTGAGACCCATGCACTGCAGGCAGGGCCGCAGGTGACTCATAAACTGAGGTGCGTTGCACAGTGCCGTCCGTGCACACTCCACGCATGGGTACTGACATCGTCGTATCGCTTCAGGAGAAGGCTCTGCAGCATGTCGCGGCTTCATCTGAAGGACAGCCGCTCGCTGGAGACCTCCGGGTGACGATGCACTTTCATCCCGATCGTCCCGCAGGGAATCGTCTGACCCTGGCCCAGATGGCGGAAGACGGCGTTTACCAGTCGCAGTTCGTGACAGGCACGAGCAACGGTGGTCTGACCGCTCATCCTGGCGGAGACCGGTGGCGTTGGGAGAGCCGTATGTTCGACGGTGCGTACGATGAGGCCCCGGCTGACCAGCGCCCCGCATACGGTGCGCTGAACTACCGCCGTGATCCGGTCGGTGGTGCACCGCGGTTCGGCTCGTCGTACTTCAGACTCAGCACCGAGACCTTGAGACGCACCACCTTCTGCTACCCCGACAGTTCGACCGAGCCTTCCGACGTCGGCACAGCCGACCGCTGCTCGCTCATCGAGCTGGCTGAGGCGGGCGGGTTGGACGCCCTGGACTGTCACATCGAGGCACAGATTCACGG
This sequence comes from Streptomyces sp. NPDC086777, assembly GCF_040702065.1. NCBI lineage: Bacteria > Bacillati > Actinomycetota > Actinomycetes > Kitasatosporales > Streptomycetaceae > Streptomyces > Streptomyces sp. NPDC086777. The sequence goes on from NZ_JBFBJI010000057.1 coordinate 46,181, forward strand.
ACGGGTCAGGTTCGACTGTGATGTCGAGGCGCTGGTGCTGGACCCCAGCTATCGCGGCACGGAGGTTGAATCCGCAGCTCATCGCCTGTCGTGCCCAATCGAATGGCATCCAGGTTTCCGCCTCGGTGTGGTTGAACTACGGCGTCACTCAAGCTATCGGGGACAGGAATACGTTGACCTGGGCGCTGAGATCGCTGTTGATGGTCTGCTCGATCCGAAGGTCATCGGGGATGCCGCTCGCACCGGCCGGTACGGCCTTCAGGACCTCAAGAAGGTCTGGCACTGCCTGGCACGCTTCGGAGTGCGCACCGCCTGCTGACCAGCAAGGTTCGCGCGCCCTCCAGATGGGAGAGTTTTTGTAGACCAGTGTCTATGAGGCCTTCACGTGTGAAGGCCGGGCGGCTCGTTGACGTGGCGGTCCATCTCCGTGCCCGTGGGGGTGGGCCGCCACTGCATTTCCCACGGCTTTGTGAGTCGCCTCATGGAGTCCTTGTGTCGGCTGTGGCTGGGTTGAGGAGTTGTCACTGAAGGGATTGTCAACCGGGTTTCCGGTCGGTGCGGCGTCAGCTGG
>NZ_JBFBJI010000058.1:0-43340 GCF_040702065.1 Streptomyces sp. NPDC086777
GGCGCGCCGTCGACTGGGGCCGGCCCGGCGTCACGCCGGGCAGGCCCCTTTCGACGGTCGGCTCACAGGAAGCGCCGGATCGGGGTGACGGCGGCTTCCTCGGCGCGTTGCAGCACTGCCCGTCGTCTCCATCGAGTGGGCTGGACGCCCAGGCTGTGGCGCAGGTCCGCCTTGTGGTCGCGGTCGAGGAAGGCAGTGAACTCGTCGTCCAGGACGGCGAGCATCACTTCTTCGTCGTGGTCCATGGACCGGCGGTTGAATTTGTGGATCCGACGAGAGAAGCGACCGAGTCCACGGTGATGATCTTGGCGTGCATCATGGTCGGCTGGTACCGGCGGATGTGCACGCCGGCCTGCGGCAGACGCGTGTAGTGGTGTTGACCGGCGAGTTGGCAGGCGCGCTGGTCGGTGTGGGGGCCAGGCAGCAGGATCTCGACCTGCACGCCGCGACGTGCGGTCTGGCACAGTAGGTCGCTGAAGTAGGCGTCAGGGGCAATGTAGGCCGTGGCCCGCCGGAAGCGTTCCTCGGCGGAGGCGAGCACGACCCGGATGAGGGTTTGCAAGTCCTGCCGGCCGATGCTTGCGGAGCCGCGCACGACCTGCTCGGCCCAGTTCTGCGCGAACGCGGCCGCGATGCCGTCCACGGCCTGGCCTTGCACCTGGACGTGGGTGTCGCGCCGCTCGGCAGGGTTGCGGGCATTACCGCTCCATTCCTCCGCGATGCCGACGCCGCCGGTGAGGGCGGGGTGTTCGTCGACGATGAGGGCCTTGCGGTGGCAACGGTGGTTCTGTTTGAACGGTGTCAGCCACACGGGTTTGCGGAACCAGGCCACCTGCACGCCCGCGGCGCTCACGCGGTCGAGCCGCCGCTCGATCTCCTTGGCGCCGAAACCGTCGAGCAGCAGTCGCACGCGCACCACGCGGTCGGCCAAAGTGACGACCGCCTGGCGTCGGACCCTCCTCTGTCCCTCGCTGGGCGCCATGTCGATGCCGGACTTCGCGATTGGCAGGTCTGGTGCGAAAACTGCTGCAACAGTGCAGAATTGACGGCCCGTCGCTATAGGGAAGCGGCCGGTGGGTTACGCACCTGGAGACTGCATGTCGGTGGGGAAGCAGGCGCTGTTCGAGCGGCTGGACAGGGGTCCGTCCTTCTTGTTCCTAGGACAGGGTTATCTATCCCTCGAGACCGGACAGGACCCGCTGGTAGGGCCTCTGACCAGGGCACTGGGCATGGCCAACTTGCCCGAAAACGTATACCAAGCAATTCTTGGCGCTGCTCCAGACAGCCGTGACGCTGCTGCCAGGGCGGTGAACGATGCTGGACGCGTACTGGTACTGCCGCCGTCGTTGAAGACCACACTGGAGTTCCCTTGGAACGGCGTGCTCTCGTCGGCCGTCGATCCGTCGTGGCGGCTGGGTCTCAAACAGCACTGGCGGACGGTTCAGGAGACTGTGCCCCAGCGCGACCGGACGCGCCTGTCACGTGACAGGGCCGACGTTCAGGCGCTCATGCTCTTCGGAGGCGTTGACCAGCCGGCTGACGAAAGACCGCCCGCGACGAAGATGGAGTTGTCGCGACGCAGAGCGCTGGCAGCCGAGGCCCTGTCGCGTATCGTGACGGACGGACTGACCCCGCGCGGTTTGCTGGTCCTGGAAGGGTGGTCCCTCAACGACTGGCTCGACCCCGAGACTCTCTACAGTCAGATCTGCGACGCGGTCCCGAACCAGGTGCACCTGTTCTCCGCGACCGATGAAATCCTCGCGGACGAGTTCATCCGTGAAGCGATCAATCTCAAGGTGCTTGTCCCACATCGGGAGACATTCGCCTCCCTGGTGGAGGAAGCGCGCAGTACGGGTCGTTTGAGCGATGGCGGACCGGCCACTGCCTCGACCCACGCGGTACGGGTCGGCGATCGGCGCCTGCCCATCGACCGGAGTCGCTGGCAGCGGATTCTGCCGCATGCCCGCCCGGTGGACGTGGATCTCCTCGATGATCCGCCTGCTGAATCCAGGCATCGGCGCTTCCAGAAGTTTCGCGAGTTTCTCGGCGCGAGTGACGGCTCGCCCACTTGGTGGGCGCATGCCCGCGCCCTCCCCTTCCAACGCGGCTTTGAGAAAGCCTTGACGGACTTGATCGAAGGTGCAGCCGCATCACCGGAGCGACGGGGACCACTTCTCGTCGTCGGCCAGTCGGGGACGGGCAAGAGCGTCGCTCTGGCTCGACTGGCCTTCCAGACGGCCCGGACGGGCAGGCGAATCGTTCTCCATATCCCGCGCAAGTCGACGCGTCCGGAGTATCAGGCACTTGATGACTTCTGCCTGTGGGCGGAGGAACAGTCGGGAGCCAACACTCTGATTGTGTGGGACGGCATGTTGGAGCCTGAGGAGTACCAGCGACTCTTCGACTATCTGCGCAGCCGGGGCCGAAAGGTGGTCATGGTTGGCAGTTGCTACTGGGATGCAGACCAGTTCGGCGACGGTGATAGGAGGCGTGGGAGAACCGACAAGCAGGTGAGGACGACGCCCCCCCGGTACCAGCGGGGGAGGGATTTCATCGAGGCGCCGGCCACCATCGCCGGCAAGGAACTTGGCCGCTTCACCCGATACCTGGCGGACTTCGGCATCGTTCTCAAAGGCGCGGACGAGGCGATCGTAGCTCGTGATCGATCGTTCCTTTCGGCTCTGTACCGCCTCCTGCCCGACGCGCATGCTCCTCTGTCCCGTGGCTTGGTGCTCGAGTTGAGGCGTTCAGAGGAGCGCCTCGGATATGCCGCCCGTACGAGAATCAGTTACGAGCCACCCACAATCATGGCGGCGGCCCTGCAGGACGCCGGCCTCCTTCACGGACTGGAAGTACTCCCGGGCACCACGCAGGAGGGAGCGGCCGCATGGAAGGACGACCCATACGAGCGCATCCTCAGCTTGGTCCTGCTGATTCACAGCCACGGCCTCCGCACGCCACTCGAACTCGCCCTTCGCACCATCGGTCGCGACGGCGTCCGGAATCTTCCGGACCTGCTGAGTGGCATAGACATCATCCGCTGGGACGAGGACGAACAGGGTAACTACACCCTCGGAGGACGTAACCAGTTGGAGGCAACCCTGCTGACTGGCCACCGCAGATGGGGAGAAGAGCGGGAGGCGGCTCAGATTGCCGAAGTGATTGAGCTGGTCCGGCCTGATTCGCGAGCCCGTAACGGGGGCCCGGAGATCGAGTTCGTCATGGCGCTCCTCACCGCGATCGGTCCGCAGAAGAACCGGGAGCAGCGGAAGTACGGGTCACAATACCTGCTGATCGCCGACTCCATCGCCAAGCTGAGAATGCTGGTCACGAACCCTGTGATTCATGCACGGCTCACCCACAAAGAAGTGAACATGCGGCGTGAGTGGGCGGTGTGGGACCAGCGTCGGCAGGGACCTGACGTCAACCTGCGACGCCGCGCCTTGGAGGCAGCACAAGAGGCAGTGGACGAGGCGCTGCGGGAAGCGGAAGACCTGGGTCACCGACGAGACATCCGCCTTAACCTCTACGTCGAGCAGGCCAGCGTCCGCGGCTCGCAACTATACGAACTGCTTCACTCTGGACCCAACGGCGGCATCCCTGATCCGTTGCCGAGCGAGGAGTATGTCTCGGGTGAACTCGGGGCTCTCAAACGAAGCGTCCAGTCGGCTCTGGAGTGCGAGGCGACCAACTACTACCCGGTGGATGTGCTCTGTTGGGCGACCCGGGACACGTTCAAATCGGGCGTGCTGCCCGACGAGGCTGCTGCCACTCTGATAGGTGACTGCCTGAGCGCTCTGACGGCGATCGACCCGGAGGCTCTTGAGCCGGGACAGGCCGGCCTCTATCACAGCAAGTTCGTCGAAATCGCCTCACTGGCGAGCAATCATTTCCTGGCTGAGCAGCAGTTGAAAAAGCTTGAGGCGTACGATGAGCCGCTGGCCGCCTTCTTCTACGCGCTGAAAGTCAGCGGCTTCATCAACAATGAACCCGACCATGACGGAGTTCAGCGTGCTCTGGAACATCTCAGGAGGAATCCCCTCCGGCTCCAAGACGAACGCTGCGTACGCCTTGCTGTTGACTTGCTGTGGTTCGCGCGAACCGGTGAGCGATTCCTGTCGGGCGAGCGCCAGACCTTGCCGCTGGACCAGACTGGTTGGCAGGAATGTCTCGAGCTCACGGAACTTGCGTCGGCCTACGACGCGATGCCTTCGCTCAGGGTCCACTTCATGCGCGCGCTGGCGCTCTTCCACCTGGGCAGTGTCGACCGGGCGATAGATGCATTCCGGGACCTGGATCGACTCTCACTGGAGCAGCGGGATCGCCGTCGCGTGATCAACGTCTATGTGTCGAGCTTGGAGGACGGTACTCCACGAATCTTCCGGGCCCGAGTCCTTCGGGTCGACGCGGACTTCCAGGGTGGCCGCTGCTGGGTCGAGGAATACCAGCGGGAGCTCCCCTTCGACCCGTCCGGCTTCGGTGCCGACCAGGCCGTCGAAGGCAGGACGCTTGACGCCTACATTTCCTTCAACATGATCGGTCCGCGACTGGAGCCTCCACGGGAACCTGGAGAGCGTCGTGGGCCCACGCTTCTGGGGCCCGCCGCCCGTCGCCAGAGCGAAGTGCGAGGTGCGCGGTGACAACGACGCAGCCCATCCCGCAGGTCGAGCCTGGGGCCGCCTGGAATCGCATCACCGGCGTCCAACGGAGCCTCGACCGCCTCGCCCGCCACCTGTTGAAGCGTGCAGCGGGTACGGACGTCAGTCTGCCTCCACCCGACTTCACGCACCCGCAGACCGCATTCTTCTTCGCCACGATCTGGATGCGGGCGTGGTACTCGGAGGCATGGGCGGCGTCCAGCAGGTGGCTTTACGAACAGTCTGCGGTCCTGGGACACACGCCGCCCGAGAAGGATTTTGCGGACACGATGCGCCGGTTGCGCGCGTTCCTGGTCCATCACATGGATGCGTCGGAATCCGAGGGCGAGGAGACCGAGCGAATCTGCAACGAGTGGTTCGAAAGAGCCTGCGGGTCCGTAGTACCCCAGTCCACCGTTGAATGGCAGCACTGCTTGGCCAAGCTGCTCGAACAGAATGAGGCGTATGCCCACTTCATGCTGGCCATAGCCAAGTCCGTTGAGCGGAGTCCGGAGAAATCCACGCTGGTGTTGCAGTGGTGTGCCGCCTTGGAGCGTCAGGATTATCCGCGTTACAGGCAAAGTCTTCAGGAGGCTGCGGGAGATCTGGGGCTGCAGCGGCTCAACGATCAAAAGCTGAACAGCATTCATGCTCGGTACCGAATGCGGTGGGCGAGGGCACTTGAGAAGCTCGCGCACGACGCCGATTTCGATCACGAGATCCGTCTGCGCGCCGAGTGGGCGCTACTCGCCGACACGAGCGGGGTGTTGATCGTTTCCGCATCGAACGTCATGGAGGCACTCGGCCTTTCCCCCGGCCCCCAGGTGGCCCGCGCTCTGCGTCTCGCACAGGTCCTCCAGGAGTTCCACCCCGATGACTCGGCCGAGCAACTGCTGCAGCGTCTTTCCGTGCAGTGGGACGCTGTGCGTCAATAGCCGCGCGCCGACACATGAGGGGACAGACCACGGATCGGGAATCGCGGCCCGCCCCCTCGTGAGGGAAAGATCAGGTTGGTGGGGGCCTTATGCCACCTCGTCGGCGGGCGCGTTCGTACATCGCGTCGACGGGGGCGTCGCCGACGATCCGCTTCCGCACGGCGAGCCCGTCCGCCGCGCGGGCGTTGGGCGTGGTGGTGGACCGGCCCTCCAGCGGAAGCCGGACGCCGCGGTCCGTGCGGACGTCGTTGGTGGCGTGCTGGCGTGCAGGAAGTCGAAGACCCGAGCCATGCCGGCGTACGGCACCGCCTGGTGGACGACCTCCTTGGCCTCCACCGGAGTGACACCGACGGTGAGGGCGGCGCCGAGCGTCACCCGGTACTCCGCGACCGCGCCGACGCGATCATCGAGGCGAGCTGGGTCATGAGCCGGGTGCGTTCGGAAAGGCCGCCGGTGTGGCGCAGCACCTCGCCGAAGGCGAAGTTGTCGAAGTTACTCGATCAGCTCCGGGTCGGTGACGGCGAGGGTGGAGGCGTGACCGCAGAACCGTCGCTCATGTGCCGCTGCGGCGGCGGGGTTCGGCGTGCGGGCGGTCACGGGCGCACCAGTGTCTTCAGGGCCTCGCGGTCGTTCATGGCGCGGTAGCCGTCGGCGATCTCCTCCAGGGAGACCGTGCGGTCGAAGACGCGTCCGGGCCGGATCGAGCCGTCGAGAATGTGCGGCATCAGCTCCTCGATGTAGGCCCGGGCGGGCGCGACGCCGCCGGTAAGGGTGATGTTGCGCATGAAGTCGGCGAAGCCGAACGGCACGTCGGTGAACTGCGGGGCACCGACGCGGCTGACGGTGCCGCCGTCGCGGACCACGCCGAAGCTCTGTACGAGCGCGTCCTTCAGGCCGACGCACTCCAGGACCTTGCGGGTGCCCTCGCCGCCGGTGAGTTCGCGGACCCGGGCGACGCCCGCGTCGCCTCTCTCGGCCACGACGTCGGTGGCGCCGAAGTCGCGGCCGAGGTCGGTGCGGGCCTGGTGGCGGCCCATGAGGACGATCTGTTCGGCGCCGAGCAGCTTGGCGGCGATCACGGCGGAGAGCCCGACCGCGCCGTCCCCGATGACGGTGACGGTGTCACCACGGTGGACGCCGGCGGTGCGGGCGGCGTGGTAGCCGGTGCACAGCACGTCGGAGAGGGTGAGGAGGTCCGGGAGGAGTTCGGAGTCCTCGGCGACGGGCAGCTTCACCAGGGTGCCGTCGGCCTGCGGGACGCGGGCGGCCTGTCCCTGGCCGCCGTCGACGCCGTTCACTCCCCACTGTCCGCCGTGCCGGCAGGAGGTCTGCAGGCCCTCGCGGCAGTAGGCGCAGGTGTTGTCGGCCCAGACGAACGGTGCGACGACCACGTCCCCGGGCTTGAGGGTGCGTACCTCGGAGCCGGTCTCCTCGACGACGCCGAGGAACTCGTGGCCCATGTGGCGGGGGGTGTCGGTGGGCGCCAGTGACTTGTAGGGCCACAGGTCGCTGCCGCAGACGCAGGACAGCACGATGCGCACGACCGCGTCGGTGGGGTGCTGGATCTTCGGGTCGGTCACGTCCTCGACGCGGACGTCTTCGGCGGCGTACATCAGGGTGGCTCGCACGGGTGGTGCTCCTTGGAGAGGGGGAAGAGGTGCGGGGGCGGTCAGCGGGGTTCGAGTCGCAGGGTGGAAGCGCGGGCCTGGTCGGTCAGGACGTGCTCGACGATGCTGGTGTAGCGGCCGTACTTCTTCCGGTAGGCCGCGTCCACCTCGGCGTACTCGTGGGGGTCGGCGTGGCGGAAGGTGACGTCGGCCCGGACGCCACCGGCCTCTACGCGTCCCTGGTGGCGGGAGCGGGTGCCGCGGTACCAGGGGCCGTCGACGCCCTTGACCGAGCGGACGTAGAGCCGGTCACCGGCCCGAACGACCCACATGGTCACGGGGGCGCGGAGGCTGCCGTCGCCGCGTTCGGACTCCAGGTCCAGTTCTTCCGCCGCACCGATGCTTGCCAGGTCGGAGCCGTTCCAAGTGGTCATGGTTCTCACCTTCCACGGATGGGGGGAATGCCGGCGTCCTCTGGACGCGTGGCGGATGTGCCTCGGGCACCGCGCCGCCGTCACCGCTGAGACGGATCGGGCGCGTCATGCCTTCAGACCGGCGAAGGTCGAGCCGTCGACCACGAACCGGTACCCGACGCCCGAGGCGTGGATCCGCTCGTAGGCGGTGTTGACGTCCTGCGGACCGACGTCGCGGCGCTCGATGGTGACCGGGGAGAGCGGCCGGTGGCCTCGTGGGCGCCGAACGCCCTGACGGTGGCGGACATGTGGGTTCCTCCTTACGGGTTACGGGTGGTGCGGGGTGGGCCGTCAGGCTTCGGGGATGGCGCGGCCGTAGTCCGCGAGGGTGACGGCCTCGGGCTCGGGGCCGCCGCGCCGGCCGGTTTCCAGCGCGTCCAGGGCGGTCAGCTCCTCCGCGGTGAGCTCGAAGTCGAAGACGTCGATGTTCTCGGCGATGCGGTGCCGCTTGGTGGACTTCGGGATCACTGAGCGGCCCTGCTGGAGCCCCCAGCGCAGGAGCACCTGGGCCGGGCTTTTGCCGTGGGCCTCGGCGATACGGGTGACGGCCGGGTCCTGAAGGACACTCCTGCGGTCCTCGCCGTAGCCCCGGTAGAAGGTGATGCCACCGATGGGGGACCACGCCTGGTTGAGGATGCCGTGGGCGTCGTCGAAGTCGAGGACGGCGCGCTGCTGGAAGTAGGGGTGGATCTCCAGCTGGTTGACGGCCGGGACGACGGAGGTGGCGTCGAGCAGTGTCGCCAGGTGGTCGACCATGAAGTTGCTGACGCCGATCGCGCGGACCTTGCCGTCGGACAGCAGCTTCTCCAGGGCCCGGTAGGCGGCAAGGGTCCGCTCGAAGTCCGACGGCAGCGCCTGGTGCAGGATCAGCAGATCGATCTGGTCCACGCCGAGCTTCGCCGCGCTCTTGTCGAACCCGTGCAGGGTCTCGTCGTGGCCGTAGTCGCTGATCCAGATCTTGGTCTCGACGAAGAGCTCCTCGCGGGGGACACCGGAGTCGCGGAGCGCCTGGCCGACCTCGCGCTCGTTGCCGTAGGCGGCGGCGGTGTCGATGTGCCGGTAGCCGAGGTCGAGCGCGGCCTCGACGGCGGCCCTGGTCTCTTCGGGAGGGGTCTGGAAGACGCCGAGTCCGAGGGCGGGCATCTCGACGCCGTTGTTGAGGGTGAGGGTCTGCATCAGAGGGTCCTTTCCTTGCGGGGTGTCCGCGACGGCACGATGAGGATCAGAACGGTGGCGACGGCCAGGGCGAGTAGGACGGCGGAGCCGGTCAGGGCTGCTCCGGAGCGGGCCGCGATGTCGGCGGCCGAGTGGCCGGTGGAGACGGAGGCGGCCACGGCGGTCAGGATGCTCAGGGCCAGCGCGCTGCCGATCTGGTGGACGGTGTTGACCAGGCCGGAGGCGGCGCCCGCGGCGGAGGGGGCGACTCCGTCGACGCCGCTGGAGGTCAGCGGGGCCAGCGTCAGGCCCTGCCCGGCGCCGATGAGTACCATCGGCAGGCCCACCCCGGTCAGGTAGGGGGTGTGCAGGCCCAGACGGCTCAGCCACGCCATGCCGGCCGTGGTCAGAGCGACCCCGGTCACCAGGACCAGCGGCCGCGCGACCCGCTCCAGAAGGCGGGGCACCTGGACAGCGAAGACGAAGTTGACCAGCGTCATAGGCAGGAACGCCAGGCCGGCCTGCAGCGGGGTCCAGTGGTAGACGCTCTGCACGAACTGGGCGGTGAAGAAGAATCCCATCATCGCGCCCATGTAGAGCATCCGGGTGACGTAGGCGCCGCTGCGCTCCCGGCCGGCGAACAGCCGCAGCGGGACGATCGGCTGTGCGGCCCGCCGCTCCACCGCCACGAACGAGGACAGCAGCACTGCGCCCGCTGCCAGCGGTATCAGGGTGGCGGGGGCGGTCCATCCGACGTCGGCGGCGTCCACGATGCCAAGGACCAGCGCGGTGGAGCCCAGTGTCGCCAGCAGCGCCCCCGCCACGTCGAAAAGGCCGCCCCGGCGCTCGGTCTCGGGCAGGTACCGCAGGGCCATCACCATCATCAGGACGCCGACGGGGACGTTGAGGAAGAACCCCGCCCTCCACGAGATCAGGTCCGCGGTCAGCCCTCCGACCACCAGGCCGAGAGCCGCGCCGAGGCCGGCCACGGCGCTGTAGGCGGCCATCGCCCGGTTGCGGGCCCTGCCCTCGGCGAAGCTGCGCGTGAGCAGCGACAACGCGGACGGGGCCAGGACGGCAGCGCCGACGCCCTGGAGTGCCCGGGCACCGATCAACCACCACTGGGTCTGCGCGGCGCCCACCAAGAGCGAGGTGAGCGAGAAGACGACCAGGGAGAACAGGAAGACCCTGCGGTGTCCGAACAGGTCACCGGCCCGGGCGCCCAGCAGCAGCAGTCCGCCGAAGACCAGGACGTAGGCGTTGGTGATCCAGGACAGGCCGGTCTCGGAGAACCCCATGGCGGAGCGGATCTGCGGCAGCCCGGTGAAGACGATCGAGTTGTCGAGGATGACCATGAAGTAGCTGACGCAGATGATCGCGAGGACCACCGTCGCGTGGGCCGGGGTCCTGCCCGCCCGCTTTGCCGCGGGCGCCGACGTGCGCTGTGCGGTGGTGGTCAAGGTGTCACCGGCCCCATCGGCAGCTTCCCGGCGTCGGTCGTCGTGGTGAGCGCCCGAGCGGCGGGTACGGTGGCGCCCCCACGCGCGGTGGCGTCCATCGCGTTGATCGCAGGTTGCCTGTTCACGGTCGCACCAGCACCTTGAGCGCCTCGCGCGCGTCCATGGCCCGGTATCCCTCGCCGACCTCGTCGAGAGCGACGGTGCGGTCGAAGACCCGGCCGGGCTCGATCCGGCCCTCCAGAACGTCGGGGAGCAGCTCCTCGATGTAGGCGCGGGCCGGGGCGGGCCCTCCGGTCAGTGTGATGTTCGGGCCGAAGAGGCTGCCGAAACCGACCGGTGCCTCCTCGTACTGTGGTACGCCCACCCGGCTGATGGTCCCGCCGGCCCGGACCACTCCGTACGCCTGCTCATAGGCGGGCCGGTGCCCTACCGCTTCCACGACGATCGGGCTGCCGCCATCGGTGAGCTCGCGGACCTTCTCGATGCCTTCGCCGCCGCGCTCGGCGACCACGTCGGTCGCCCCGAACACACGGCCCAGGTCGGTGCGGGCGGTGTGTCTGCCCATGAGGACGATCTGCTCGGCGCCGAGCCGCTTGGCGGCGAGCACGGCGAGCAGACCGACCGCACCGTCTCCGATCACGGTGACGGTGCTGCCGCGCCGCACCCCGCCGCGCACCGCGGCGTGGTGCCCGGTGCCCATGACGTCGGAGAGGGTGAGCAGGGACGGGATCAGCGCGTCGTCGGCACCGACCGGCAGCTTGACCAGGGTGCCGTCGGCGAGCGGAACGCGGGCGGCTTCGCCCTGCCCGCCGTCGATGCCGTTCAGGGCCCAGAAGCCGCCGTGCACGCAGGAGGTCTGCAGCCCCGCCCGGCAGTGTTCGCAGGTGCCGTCCGAGTAGGCGAACGGGGCGACGACCAGGTCGCCCTTCTTCACCGTGCGGACGCCGCTGCCGGTCGCCTCGACCACGCCGATGAACTCATGTCCCATCCGGACCGGGCCGTCGGCACCGGGCATGGACCGGTAGGGGTGCAGGTCGCTGCCGCACACACACGCAGCGGTGATGCGGACAACGGCGTCGGTGGGCTCCTTGAGGGTCGGATCGGCCACGTCGTCGACGCGGACGTCACCGGCTTCGTACATGAGCGCTGCGCGCACGGTGCTCCTCCAGATCGGTAAAGGCCGAGCTCAGGATCCTGCTTCCACGGCATCGGGTTCTCGGTCCTCTCCAGGAGACCGCGCGCGGCCCCGCAGGTGGGAGTCACTGCTCTTCCAGGTACCGGCAGTACCTCGCAGGCGCTCGCCGACCGCCCTACGGTGGAGAGGCCGGCGCAAGATTCACGCCGATCCCGAGGAGTTCCCCGTGCCCCTGCCCCCCCGCCGCGGCCACCTTCCGCCGCATTCCTTGCCGTACGGACGCGGGGCCGATCCCCTGCCTGGAGTGCGACCGTGGCCGGCACTGAGAAAAAGAGCCTGGCCGGCGAGGTGCGCGAGTTCCTCAGCACGCGGCGGGCCAGGATCACGCCGGAGCAGGCCGGGCTGCCGGTCTACGGCGGAAACCGCCGTGTCGCGGGTCTGCGCCGCGAGGAGGTCGCCCTGCTCGCCGGCATGAGTGTGGATTACTACGTCCGCCTGGAGCGCGGAAACCTCAGCGGCGCCTCCGACTCCGTCCTCGAAGCCCTTGCGCACGCCCTGCAGCTCAACGAGGCCGAACGCACCCACCTGTACGACCTGGCCCGCGCGTCGGCCCCGTCCGGACGGCGGCCGGCGGTGACCTCCTCGCGGGTACGGCCCACGATCCTGCGGCTGCTCGACTCGATGACCGGCGTACCCGCGTTCGTGCGCAACGCCCGCTTCGACATCGTGGCCGCCAACGCCCTGGGCCGGGCGCTGTACGCGCCCCTCTTCGACTCCCCGCTGTTCGCCCAGCGCGGGCCGGTCAACAGCGCCCGCTTCCTGTTCCTGGACCCCGCGAGCCAGGACTTCTGGGTCGACTGGGACAAGAACGCCGACGACGCGGTCGCCTTCCTGCGCACCGAGACGGGCCGAGCACCGCACGACAAGGCGCTGACCGACCTGATCGGGGAACTGACGACCCGGAGCAGCGAATTCGCCCGCAGGTGGGCACAGCACGACGTGAAGTTCCACCGCTCCGGCGTGAAGAACTTCCACCACCCGCTGGTCGGCGACCTCGCGCTGCCCTACGAGGCGATGGACCTGCCCTCCGACCCGGGCCTGCGACTCAACTTCTACACCCCCGAGCCGGACTCCCCGGAGCGAGAGGCCCTGGACCTGCTCGCCAGCTGGACGACCACCGGCACGGTCGTCCCCGGGGGGAACGACTGACCACGCACACGAAAGAGGAGATCCACCTCATGCAGTACCGACCGCTCGGCCGCACCGGCGTCCGGGTCAGCCCGCTCTGCCTGGGCGCGATGATGTTCGGCCCCTGGGGCAACGAGGACGAAGCCGACTCGATCCGGATCATCCACCGCGCCCTCGACGCGGGCATCAACTTCGTCGACACCGCCGACGTGTACTCCGCCGGCGTCTCCGAGGAGATCGTCGGCAAGGCGCTGAAGGGCCGCCGCGAGGACGTGTTCCTCGCGACCAAGTTCTTCATGCCGATGGACCAGGACGACCCCAACCAGCGAGGTGGCAGCCGACGTTGGATCATCCGCGCGGTCGAGAACTCCCTGCGGCGGCTGGGCACCGACCACATCGACCTCTACCAGGTCCACCGCCCCAGCCCGGACACCGACGTGGCCGAGACCCTCGGCGCTCTCTCCGACCTCGTGCATCAGGGCAAGATCCGCTACCTCGGCTCCTCGTCCTACTCCGGCTCCCAGATCGTCGAGGCCCAGTGGACCTCGCGGGAGCGCCACCTGGAGCGGTTCGTGACCGAGCAGCCGCCGTACTCGATCCTGGTCCGCGGCATCGAGGAGGACGTGCTTCCCACCGTGCGCCGCCACGGCATGGGCACCCTCACCTACAGCCCGCTCTCCGGCGGCTGGCTCTCCGGGCGCTACCGCAGGAACGCCATCGAGGGCCCCGCCTCCGCGGCACGCCCCCAGGCCCGCTTCGACATGAGTACCCCCGCCAACCAGCGCAAGCTGGACGCCGTCGAACAGCTCGCCGTCCTCGCGGAGAAGGCCGGTCTCACGCTGATCGAGCTGGCCGTCGCCTTCGTCATCAACCACCCCGGCGTCACCTCGGCGATCATCGGCCCGCGCACCATGGAGCAGCTGGAGGCGTTCCTGCCCGCCGCCGACGTCACGCTGTCGGCCGACGTGCTCGACGCCATCGACGAGATCGTCGCCCCCGGAGTCACGGTCAACCCCGTCGACAACAGCTACGGAGACTTCGAGCTGGGCGCCGACCAGCGGCGGCGCTGACGTGACCCGGCTCGGCCGATCATGGCCGGTCGAGCCGGGTCACCGTGACGGCATACCGGCCGGGTGATCGGCCCCGGGACTGTGCCCCGCTCGACCGCCGACTCCCGCGAAGAGCCTCGCCTGCCCGCTCCTGCACACGCGGGCAGGTGTGGCGCCTCGCAGTGGATCGGCATACGGCGTCACCGCTGCCCGGCGTGAGGCACATGTGACGCTCCGCGCGTCCGATCGCTCCTGAGAGAGTCACAAATCCGCTCTGACCCCCCGTGACCTGGCGCCCGGGCCTGGGCGAAGACGGACCTCGACGCATAGGGGTTCCTGGTCGGGGAGTGCCCGGCGCCGGCGGACCCGGGTCTGCGGCCGCAGAGCCGGCTGTGCTCGGACCACGGGCTGTCGGAGGTGGCGGAGGGCGTCTGCCAGGTACGCGGCTTCGACCTGTCCGACATGACCGTCGCGGTGGTGTCGCCCACCGCGAGCGACGAGGGGCCGTCGGCCCGATGCCCTCGGTGTAATCCACCGCTCGGCCAATCCGCCGCGCGACCTGTTCCGGATTACGCGCGGGCCCCCGATCGCGGGGGGCGGGACAGGAGGGCAGCGATGGATCCGACGGCGAGGGGCGCCCCGCGCGGCCCGGTACGGCGCGGGCGGCGTACGGCCGTACTGGGGTCCGGGGTGGCGGGACTGACCGCCGCGTACCTGCTGGGCGGCGCCGGTCACGTCACGCTGTACGAGGCCGACGACCGGCTCGGCGGACACGCGCACACCCACGAGCTGACGTCGCCGTACGACGGACGGGTGCACCGCGTCGACTCCGGGTTCATCGTCCACAACCGGCGCACCTATCCGTGGCTCCTGCGGCTCTTCGACGAACTCGGCGTACCCACGCAGGAGTCGGAGATGAGCATGTCGGTGCGGTGCGAGGGCTGCGGCCTGGAGTACGCCGGTGCCCGCGGCCCGGCCGGACTCCTCGCCCAGCCCCGCAACCTCCTGCGCGGCCCCTACCTGCGGCTGCTGGCCGAGGTGCCCCGATTTCACCGAGCGGCCCGCCGGCTGCTGGCGGACGGGGACGAACAGGGGCTGACGCTGGGGGAGTTCCTGGACCGGGAGGGCTTCTCCCCGTACTTCCGCCGCCACTTCGCGACCCCGTTGGTGTCGGCCGTGTGGTCCTGCGACGCCGCCACGGCCCAGCGTTATCCGGCTGCCTACCTGTTCCGCTTCCTTGAGCACCACGGGATGCTGTCGGTGGGCGGCTCACCGGTGTGGCGCACGGTCATCGGCGGTTCGCGCACCTATGTGGACCGGGTCGCCAAGCAGATCGGCGACGTCCGCACCGGCACGCCCGTACGGTCCGTACGGCGCCACGCCGACGGCGTGGAGGTCACCGCCGGGGACGGCACCACCGAGCCGTACGACGCCGTGGTGGTCGCCGTCCACCCGGACCAGGCGCTGCGGCTGCTCGCCGATCCGACCGAGCGGGAGCGGGCGGTGCTGGGCGCGTTCCGCTACTCCCGCAACACCACCCTGCTGCACACCGACACCCGGCTGCTGCCCCGTGCCCCGGGGGCCCGCGCCTCCTGGAACCACCTGATGCCGTCGTGCACGGCCGACTCCGGCCGGGTGCAGGTCAGTTATGACATGAACCGGCTGCAGCGCCTGGACGCCGCCGAGACGTACGTGGTCACCCTGGGGGGCGAGGACCGTGTCGACCCCGGCCGGGTGCTGGCTCGCATGGTCTACGAACACCCCGTCTACACACCGGAGTCGGTGGCCGCGCAGCAACGCCTGCCCGAACTGGCGAGTGGGGTGTGCGCGTTCGCGGGCGCCTATCACGGCTGGGGGTTCCACGAGGACGGCTGCCGCTCCGGTGTCGAGGCCGCCGCCGCGCTGGGGGTGCGCTGGTGAACGACGTACCCGCCCTCTACGCCTGCCGGATCACGCACGTGCGCACCACACCCCGGCGGTACCGGCTGCGGCACCGCACCTACATGTGGCTCGTCGACCCCGACCACCCGCCCCGGCTTCCGCTCCCGCTGCGGCCGTTGGCCCGTTTCGATCCGCGTGACCACTTCACCGGCGACCGGCCCTCGATCCGGGCCGGTCTGGACGACTTCCTCGCCGGTCACGGCGTGCACCTGGACGGCGGCCGGGTGGTGATGCTCACCCACGCGCGGGTACTCGGGTACGTGTTCAACCCGCTCACCCTGTACTGGTGTCACGGCCCCGGCGGGGAACCGCGCTGCGTGGTCGCGGAGGTGCACAACACCTACGGCGGGCGGCACTGCTACCTGCTGCGGCCGGACGGGTCCGGGACCGCGCGCGCCGAGAAGGAGTTCTACGTCTCGCCGTTCTTCCCGGTCGACGGCGGCTACCGGATGCGGCTGCCGCGGCCCGGGGAACTGCTCGGCCTGACCGTGCACCTGGACGGCGCGGACGGCCGGGCCTTCACCGCGACCGTCCGCGGCACCCGCCGTGCGGCCACCTCGGCGGCCCTGCTGCGGCTGGCGCTCCGCCATCCCTGGTCCACCCTCGCCGTGTCGGCCGCGATCCGCGTCCACGGCATCCGCCTCTACCTGCGGGGACTGCCCGTCCAGCCCCGCCCCGGACACCACACCCCGGAGAACGCGACATGAGGACAGCAGAGCCCCGCACATCCGCCGACGACCAGCCGGTCACGCCCGACGACCAGCTGGTCAGGCCCGACGAGGACCCTGCCACCTCCGACGGACCCCCGGCCGCTCCCGGCGAGCTCCCCGCCTCCCGCCCGCACACCGCAGCCGTCGACGCCGTCCGCCTGGCCGACGTCGACGCCGCCCACTGGCCCGACGTCGCCGCGGTACCGGCCGCCTCCCGGCCCCGTACCGCCGTCACCGCGGCCCTCGTCCGCCGGGCCCTGGACCGGCTGCCCCTGCGAGCCCGGTTCGCGGGTGCCGCGGACGCCGGGCTGGGCGGACCGCTGATCGAGGTGCGCGACCCGGCCGCCTTCCACGCCCGGATCGGGACCGGCGGCCTGGTCGGGTTCGGCGAGTCCTACCTGGCGGGCGAGTGGGACGCCCCCGACCTGGTGGCCGTCCTCACCGTCCTAGCGGGACACGCCGCCGAGCTGATCCCGGCCCCGGTGCAACGGCTGCGCGGCCTGTGGGCACCACGCCGGCCACCTGCCGAGCGCAACACCCCCGACGGTTCCCGCGCCAACATCAGCCGCCACTACGACCTGTCCAACGACCTGTTCGCCCTCTTCCTCGACGACACCCTCAGCTACTCCTCCGCCCTCTTCCGTGGGTTCCCGGCGAGTTGGGACCGGCTCGCCGCGGCCCAGCACCGCAAGATCGACCGGCTCCTCGACCTGGCCGGCGTGGGCGCGGGCACCCGGCTGCTGGAGATCGGCACCGGCTGGGGCGAACTGGCCCTGCGGGCCGCCGCCCGAGGCGCCCGCGTCACCTCGCTCACCCTCTCCCGGGAGCAGCGGGACCTGGCCCGGGAGCGGGTGCGCGGGGCCGGCCTCGCCGAGCGCGTCGACGTCCGGCTGTGCGACTACCGCGAGGCCCGCGGGGAGTACGACGCGATCGTCAGCGTGGAGATGATCGAGGCGGTCGGCGCGGAGTTCTGGCCGGTGTACTTCCGCACCCTGGACGAGCGGCTGGCACCGGGCGGCCGGGTGGCGCTCCAGGCCATCACCATGCCGCACGAGCGGATGCTCGCCACCCGCTCCACCTTCACCTGGATCCACAAGTACGTCTTCCCCGGCGGCTTCATCCCGTCCACCCGGGCGATCGAGGAGACCGTCCGCGACCACACCGCGCTGCGCCCGGCCCGCCGCGACGCCTTCGGCGCCCACTACGCGGAGACGCTGCGGCTGTGGCGGGAGCGGTTCACCGAGCGCGCCGACGAGGTCACGGCACTCGGCTTCGACGACGTCTTCCGCAGGCTGTGGACCTTCTACCTGGCCTACTCCGAGGCCGGGTTCCGGGCCGGGTACCTCGACGTGCAGCAGTACCTGTTCACCAAGGAGAACCCCGCCCCATGACCACCGCCGACACCGCCGCCACCGCCCGGCCGGGCGCCGCCCACCTGCTCGCCGCCCTCGCCGGGGACGCGCTCGGCGGCCCGGTGCCGCTGCGGTTGCGCGCCTGGGACGGCAGCGAGACCGGCCCCGCCGACGCCCCCGTGGTCGTCGTACGTTCCCGGCGCGCGCTGCGCCGCCTGCTGTGGCAGCCCGGCGAACTCGGCCTGGCCCAGGCGTACGTCACCGGCGAACTGGACGTCGACGGCGACCTCGCGCACGGCCTGCGGACGATGTGGGCCGCCCAACGCGAACGTGGCCTGCGCCCGCCCCGGCTCACGCCCGCCGACCGGGCCCGCGCCCTCGCCACCGCCGTACGTCTCGGCGCGGTCGGCCCGCGCCCGGCCGCGCCCGCCTCCCAGGCCCGGCTGCGCGGCGGCCTGCACAGCCGGGCCCGCGACCGGGCCGCCGTCAGCCACCACTACGACCTCTCCAACGACTTCTACGGCCTCCTCCTCGACGACACCATGGCCTACTCCTGCGGCTACTGGGCCGCCGAGCGCGACGGGTTCGGCCCCGCCGACGCCCAACGGGCCAAGCTGGAGCTGATCTGCCGCAAGCTCGCCCTCGCCCCCGGGTCCCGGCTGCTGGACATCGGCTGCGGCTGGGGCTCGCTCACCCTGTACGCGGCCGAGCGGCACGGTGCTCGGGTCACCGCGGTCACGCTGGCCCGCGAACAGGCGGCGTACGTGCGCGAGCGGGTGCGCGAGCGCGGCCTGACCGACCGGGTGACGGTGCTGTGCCGGGACTACCGGGACATCGAGGACGACGGCGGCGGAGGTCACGGGCGCGACGGAGGTCACGAGGGCGGCGGATACGACGCCGTCGCCACCGTCGAGATGGGCGAGCACGTCGGTGACGCCGAGTACCCGGCGTTCGCCGCCGCCCTGCACCGGCTCGTCCGGCCGCGCGGCCGGGTGCTGGTGCAGCAGATGTCGCGCGGCCGGGTCGCCCCCGGCGGCGGACCGTTCATCGAGGCGTACATCGCCCCCGACATGCACATGCGCCCCCTGGGCGAGACGGTGAGCCTGCTGGAGGCGGCGGGGATCGAGGTCCGGCACACCGAGTCGCTGCGCGAGCACTACGTCCGCACGGTGGAGGCGTGGCACCGCACCCTGGAGGAGAGCTGGGAGCGGTTCGTCCGGCTGGTGGGCGAGGAGGTCGCACGGGTGTGGCGGCTCTACCTGGTGGGCGGGGCGCTGGCGTTCGAGGAGGGCCGGATGGGCGTGGACCAGATCCTCGGCGTACGGCCCGGCCCCGGCGGCGCCGGCGGCCTGCCGGTGGCGACGCCCGCCTGGTACCAGGGGCTGGACCGGCCGTGAGCGGATTCCCGTGGAGCGCGTTCGCCGTCAACCTCGCCTGGGCCGCCGGCGCGGCCCTCGCGGTCATGCTCGTCACCTTCGCCGTCGCGGTACGCGCCGGCGTCCACCGGGTCGTGGACGTGGCGTGGGGCATCGGGTTCACCGCGGTGGCCGCGGTCACCCTGGCCGCCTCCGCCGGGCACGGGGACCTCGTACGGCGCCTGCTGGTGACCTCGCTGACGGCGGTCTGGGGGGTGCGGCTCGCGGCACACATCGCCCGCCGGGGCCGGGGCCACGGCGAGGACCCGCGGTACGAGGCGATGCTGACGAAGGCGCCGGGCAACCGGAACGCGTACGCGTTCCGCATGGTCTACCTGCTCCAGGGCGCGCTCGTGTGGCTGGTGTCCCTGCCCGTGCAGGCCGCGCAGTACGTACCGGGGCCGCCCTCCGCTCTCGCCTGGACCGGTACGGCGCTGTGGACGGTCGGGATCGGCTTCGAGGCGGTGGGGGACGCCCAGTTGGCCCGCTTCCGGGCCGACCCCGCCAACCGGGGAAGGATCATGGACCGGGGGCTGTGGGCGTGGACCCGGCACCCCAACTACTTCGGGGACTTCTGCGTCTGGTGGGGACTGTTCCTGCTCGCCTGCGACTCCCCGGCGGCGGCCGCGGTGTCCGTGGTGTCGCCGGTGGTGATGACCCTGCTGCTGACCCGGGGCAGCGGAAAGCGGCTGCTGGAACGGCACATGGCCGACCGGCCCGGGTACGCCGGATACCGGGCCCGCACCAGCGGCTTCTTCCCCCGCCCGCCACGAGGAACCCGGTCCGGCGGACGGCGTGGCTGACCCGGCCGGGCCCGCTACGGCCCGCCCCGCGGGCCCGCCGCACCGGCCGGAGCGGCGAGCTCGGCGGCGAACTGCGCTCCGGTGAGCAGCGCCAGGTTCGACAGCCAGAGCCAGACGAGGAAGACGACGATGCCCGAGAGCGAGCCGTACAGCCTGCTGTAGGCGCCGAGCGTGGCGGCGTACGACGAGAAGCCCGCGGAGACGGCCAGCCACAGCGCGGCGGCCAGCACGCCGCCGGGCAGACTGTGCCGGCGCCGGCGCGCGACCGCCGGACCGGTGTGGAAGACGACCACGACCAGCAGCGCGACCAGGCAGAGCAACACCGGCCAGCGCAGCAGACTCCACGCCCAGGCCACCGTGGTGTCCATGCCGAAGGAGCGGCCGACGGCCTCCGCGAGCGGCCCGGTCAGCAGGAGGGCGAGCGATCCGACGAGGAGCAGACCGAGCAGCACGAGCGCGGTGAGCACGATGCGGGGCGCCGTGCGCCAGGTCGAACGCCGGTCCTCGACGCGGTGCATGCGGTGCAGGGCGCGGCGGAACACGGCGAGATAACTGGACGCCGACCACAACGCGCTGGCCGTGCCCGTCACGAGCAGCGGCCAGGCCGTCCCGTCCGTGTCCAGCGCGTGGACGAGGGCGGTGTGCAGTTCGGCGCCGGACTCGGCCGGGGCGTAGGCGGTGACGTGGCCGACGAACTCCGCGGCCGTGCCCGGGCTGATCAGACCGACCGCCGGCACCGTCGCCAGCAGGGCGGGAAGCACGGTCAGGATCGCGTAGTACGTCAGCGCCGCCGCGTAGTCCGTGATGTCGTCGTTCCACAGCGACACCGGCGTGCGCCTCAGCGCGGGCCACCAGGCGGCGGGCGGCCGGAACGCGGCGGTGCGGCGGGCCCGGTTGGGGTACGGCTCAGCGGACATGGGGCTTGCGGTGCGAGACGGCACTCAGACGGACCCTTGCGTGTGTCGTGTACGGGGCCACCGCGGTGGCGGCTTCCGCCATCATCGCGTGGAGAGCGGGCAGCACGGGTTCCGGGGCCGTGCCGGTTTCCAGCCAGACCCGCAGCTCCACCTCCAGTCGTCGTCCCCGGCGGGGGAGCACCCGGGCGCGCCCGCGGGCGACGCCGGGGACGGTCGCCACGCGGTCCGCCAGCGCCTCGGCCAGCGCCCGGGCACGCACCGTGCAGCCGGGGGACGGCAGGGCGAACCGCCGCATCGGGCCCCGCCGGAACCGGCTCAGGAACCAGAGCGCGAACAGCACGGTCAGCGCGATCGACGCGGTCATGACGGCGGGCGTCCACCAGCCCGCGCCGTGCGGCCCTACCCAGGAGGAACGGTCCGCGCGGGCACGGTCCGCCGTGGTCGCCCACCAGCCCGTGAGGAGAAGGGCCAGTCCCATGACGCCGAGGACGCACCGGTTGACGGCCGTACTGGTCGAGCGCGTCACCGGTCGCCTCCCGGGAGACCGCCGGTGACGGGTACGGCTTCGGGCGGGACCGGGCCCGCCGTCGGGGCGGGCGGTCGCCAGGCCGGCTCCGGGACGACGGTGACCCGCACCCGGGGGCCGCGGCGGAGGAGGCAGGCGGCCAGGGCCGTGCGGGCGGCGGCCGTAGCGGCGGTGTGCGCCTGCTGCCGGTCGCCGAAGGCGAGTACGGCCCGCACCGCGACCCGCCGGCTTCGCACCCGTACCCGTACCGGTCCGATGCCGGCCACGTCTCCCACCGCGTCACGGACCAGGGCCGTCACCGCCGAGCGGTCGACCGCGACACCGAAGCGGTCCGTTGTGCCGCGGACGGTGCACTGCCGACGGCGACCAGGGGTGAGGGCGAGCACGATCAGCCAGGTCCCGGCCAGGGCCACCAGCCCGCCCGCGACGGTGACAGCGGGACCACCGGGCCGGTTCCCGGACAGCCAGTGCACGGTGGAGGTCCGCCAGGCGGCGGCGGCCCGGTGCGCGAGGTGCACCCGCGCCAGGTCGAAGGCGAGCGTGCCGAAGGCCAGGGTGGCCGCCCAGGTCAGCAGGGCGACGGGGATCCGGCGCTCGGACCACCAGCGCCGCGGGGTGCTCTTCGCGTCGGCCGTCCCGGCCGGGGCGGCCAGGGGACCGGCGAGCATCGCCGGGGCCAGTGAGGTGACGCCGACACGCGCGGTCGGCACCTCAAGCCCCGTCAGCTCCCGGATACGCTCCACCACATGCCGCTGGACATCGTGCACGGACTCGGCCAGCGGTGCCGGATACGGCAGCGTCACCCTGAGGGACACCTCCGCCCTCCGGCCGCGTACGGACGCCGACGCCCGGGCCGTGCGGGCACCGTCCCGGGTTCGGAGCGCCTCGGCGGCCGCCTGCTCGGCGACCCTGCGCACCACCCGCTCCGCGACGACGGTGGTACCCCGCTCCGCGGCGGCGGTCATCGGCGCATCCGCTCGAACGCGTCCCGCGCCGCCCGGACACCTCCGCCGTCCTCGGCCCACCGGCCCAGCACCCAGCCCAGCGCGCCCAGCGCCGCCACCAGCAGGAAGGCGCCGAACCCGCCGAACCAGCCGGCGAACGCCAGGGCCGTACCCGCGACCATGCCGACGAACGGTGTGCTCATGTACCCGTCCACCTCTCACCCGGATCCGCTTCTGCCCGTGCCCGGACGCGCTACTCCACCCGCGCCCCGGTCACGGCCGCCGACTCCTCGTCGTCGGGCAGCCGGACGTCGTTGACCGTGATGTTCACCTCGACGACCTCAAGGCCGGTGACGCGTTCCACCGCCGAGACGACGTTCTCCCGTACGTCCTGGGCGACGTCCATGACGGACACCCCGTACTCGACGACCAGCTCCAGGTCGATCGCCGTCTGCCGCTCGCCCACCTCGACCTTCACGCCGCGCCCCACGTTGGGGCGGCCGCCCGGCACCCGGTCGCGCACCGCGCCGATGGTGCGCGAGAGGCCGCCGCCCATGTCGTACACGCCGGGGATCTCCCGGGCGGCGATGCCCGCCACCTTCACGACGACGACGTCGGCGATCGACGTGCGGCCGCGGTCGGCGGCCGGCTGGTCGGCCCCCACGGTGCCGCCGGACACGGCGGTCGTCCCCTGGGGCGGCCTGCCCGGCTGCGTGGTGGGCAGGTTCCTGGCGACCGGAGCGGTCTGTGTGGTCATGGCGTTCCTCTCTCCGTCTCGCTGTGCTCTCACTTCCTCAGACCCGCCCCTGCCGGATCCGTGACGGGGAATCCGCAGAAAACCTCGGGGCGCCGCCGAAGCGGCACCCCGAGGTGGCACCCGGAGGTGGCGGTCCGTCAGCCGGCGGGCATCAGGACGCTGTCGATGATGTAGACGTTGGCGTTGGCGGTCCTGACGTCGCCGCAGACCACCTTGGCGGAGTCGTTCACGGTGTAGGACTCGCCGGAACCGGACGTGGTGACCTTCGACTTCTCCAGCGTGTCGAAGGAGCCCTTCGCCAGGTCCTTCGGGGCCAGCTTCCGGCCCACCACGTGGTAGGTGAGGATCTTCGTCAGCTGGGCCTTGTCGTTCAGGACCTTGTCCAGGGTGGCCTTCGGGATCTTCGCGAAGGCGTCGTTGGTCGGCGCGAACACGGTGATGTTCTGGGCGTTGTTGAGGGTGTCGACGAGCCCGGCCTTCTTCACCGCCGTCACCAGCGTGGACAGGGCGGGGTTGTTGGAGGCGGCGGTGGCCACCGGGTCCTGGGCCATGCCGTCGAAGGAACCGGCGCCGTCCTTGGGGACCGAGGAGCAGGCCGGGCCGAACGGCTTGTCCGCGGCCGCGGTGGCGGAGCCGCCCATGTCGCCGCCGGACGCCGACGCCGTGCTTGCGGAGCCCGACTTGCCGGAGTCGTCGCCGTTGTCCGAACAGGCACTCAGGGCGAGCGGGAGTACGGCGGCCGCGGCCACGGTGACGGCGACACGGCGGATACGGGTGTTCATGGTGTTTCTCCTGGTGATCGATTACAGGTCGGTGCGGCCGGGGCGGCAGCACACGGGGATGGGAACGGGTGGCTGTGGGGATCAGTCGACGGTGACGACCACGGAGTGCCATCCGCCGGCGCCGTCGGGGATGGTGCGGGTGCGCTCGGCGGTCTGCACCCGGCCGGTGCGGTCGGTGGCGCGGACGGTGAGGGTGTGGCCGCCCCTGGTGGCCCGCCAGGGGAAGGACCACTGGCGCCACGTGTCGCGCGAGTCCTCCGCCGCCAGCCGGGCCTCCTGCCAGGGGCCGTCGTCGACCCGTACCTCGACCCTGTCGATGCCGCGGTGCTGGGCCCAGGCGACTCCGGCGACCATCACCGTCCCGGCCGTCGGCCGTGCGAACGGCCTCGGGGTGTCGATCCGCGACTCGGTCCTGACCGGTGCCTGGCGGGCCCAGCCGCGCTTGACCCAGTACGGGTCGTAGGCGTCGAACCTGGTCAGCTCGATGTCCTCGATCCACTTGCAGGCGGAGACGAAGCCGTACAGGCCGGGCACCACCATGCGGACCGGGAAGCCGTGGGCGAAGGGCAGCGGTTCGCCGTTCATGCCCAGGGCGAGCAGGGCGTCGCGGCCGTCCATGACGTCCTCGACCGGGCTGCCGATCGTCATCCCGTCCACGGAACGGGCCACCAACTGGTCGGCCGGGCCACCACGGGAGGGCGGCTCGACCCCGCACTCGGCCAGCAGCTCCGCCAGCCGTACGCCGATCCAGCGGGCGTTGCCCACGTACGGGCCGCCGACCTCGTTGGAGACGCACGTGAGCGTGATGTCCCGTTCGACCAGCTCGCGGCGGAGCAGGTCGGTGTAGGAGAGGACGACCGGGTGGGTGACGCCGTCGCCGTGGATACGCAGCCGCCAGGTCGTGGCGTCCACCTCGGGCACCACCAGGGCGGTGTCCACGCGGTAGAAGTCGCCGTTCGGCGTGATGAAGGGGCTCACCCCCGGGATGCGCAGGCCGGCGCCCCTGGGCACGGCCGGGGCGGGCGAACCGGGTGCGGGCAGCACCGCGTTCCGGCGGGAGGCGACCGCGTCCCGCGCGCCGGCCACGCTCAGCGAGCGGCCGAGCAGGCCGGCACCGGCCGACGCCACGGCCGCGGTGCCCGCCGCGATCACGAAGCCACGCCGGTCCCAGCCCGCGCCGGGCGACGGAGTGCCGGGCCCGGCGGCCCGGGGCTGCAGGAGACGCCCCACGAGGACGTACAGCAGGACGGCTCCGGCGGCGGCGCCCGCCACGGAGGGCAGCGCGTCCGTGACGCCGGCCGAGTCCGGCCTGCTCGTCGCCGCGACCGCGCCGACGGCTCCGAACACCAGCACGCCGGCCGCGCCGGTGCGCCTGAACCGGAGCGCGAGAACTCCCAGCGCCAGTGCGAAGAGCGCGAGCACCGCGAGAATCCCGAGCCGGAGCACCAGTTTGTCGTCGGAGCCGAAGTGCCGGATCGCCCAGTCCTTCACGGCGGCGGGCGTACGGTCGATCGCCGCACCGCCGACCGCGACGACCGGCCCGGCCTGCGGACGCACGGCTCCGGCCACCGCCTCGGCCACCGCGAGCGCGGCGCATCCGGCCAGGGCGCCGCTGAGCGCGCCCAGCGGCAGCGGTGCCCTGGCGGGTTTCCTCTCGTTCTCCGTCACGGGGGGAATCCGGCTCCGAAAGCCGGGCGGATTGGTCGCTCCCACGATCGGGTGAAGGTGGATTTCCGACCAATCCGCGTCGGCTCCGGTTACGGAAAAAGAGGGAAACCGAACGACGGGAAGGGACGGACGGAGTCTCCCTCCGCACGGTGACCGTCCCTGCTCGAAAGCCCTCCGTAACGGCGGCGGCGCGACGGTGTCCAACCTTCTGAAGGCCGGACGGGAGACGAGAGGAGCCGCCCAGTGGCGGGGGACCGCACACCGAGCGCACCGCCGGACGCCGGTGCCGACATGCTTGGCAGGGCCGGTGCCGACCTCCCTGCCGACCCGCCCGACGACGTCCTGCTGGCGGTCCGGGCCGGGGAGGGCGACGAGGACGCCTTCGCCGTGCTGGTGCAGCGGCACGCACCGGCGCTGATCCGGCTCGCCACGCGTCTGCTCGGGACCGGCAGCGAGGCGGAGGACGCCGTGCAGGACGCCTTTCTGAGCGCCTGGCGGCGGCTGCCGGAGTTCCAGGGGCGGTCCTCGTTCGGCACCTGGATGTACCGGATCGTCACCAACCGGTGCCTCAACGTGCTGCGGGCCCGCCGGCCCGTGGCCCCGCTGGAAGCGGCCGGCGACCTGCCGGCGGCCGAGCACACCGCCTCCCCGGCCCGCATCACCGAGGCCCACGAGGCCGTCCGCGAACTGCGCGACGCCCTCGACCTGCTGTCGGCCGAGCAGCGGGCCTGCTGGGTGCTGCGGGAACTGGACGACCGGTCCTACGAGTTCATCTCGGACACGGTGGGCATCAGCCAGGAGGCCGTCCGCGCCCGGGTGTTCCGCGCACGCCGTTGTCTGACACAAGCACTGGGGGCCTGGCGATGACCGACCGCACCGAGCCGCCGAACCGCGCGCCCGACGACGACGAACTCCTGCCGTGCGGACGGCTGTTGTCCCGGACCTGGGACGACTGGGAACGACAGGCCGACGACCCGCACGCACGGTCCTGCCCGCACTGCCGGGAGGCGGTGAGCGAACTCGACCGGCTGGAGTCCGCGGTGCGCGGCCTCCGGCAGGAGACCGGGGACACCACCGCCTACGACGCCGGGCCGCTGACCCGGCGGATCATGGAAGTCGTCCGTCTCGAACTGCGTCCGGGCCGCCCGGTGCCCCTCGGTGAACCGGCCGAGGACCTGTGGATCATGGAGGCGGTCGCGGCCCGCGCCCTGCGCGCGGCGGCCGAGACGATCCCGGGCGTCCGCGCCGGTTCCTGCCGCCTCTTCGCCACCGCCACCGCCACCGCTGCCGACAGCGACGCTGACGCCTGTCTCGATGCCGACGGTGCGGTCGGGGTCCGCCTCGACATCCATGCCCCGGCCGACGCCCCCCTGCCGGACCTAGCCGCCCAGGTGCGCGCCCGGGTGTGGGAGGCCGCGGAACGCGAACTGGGCATGGTCGTGGCGGCGGTGGACATCCGTGTCACCGACCTCGTGGAGACCATGGCCGACGACGGCCGGGAAGGCCGTACGCCATGACCGTGAACCGCGAGAACAGCGCGCACGGAACGCTCGTCGCGGAAGTCGCCACGGCGGTGGAGGGCGTGCCGGGGGTGGCCTTCCTCAGGCCGGGGCTGGCCGACCGGCTGCGCTCCGCCCTCCCACGGCCCACGGCGGGCGCGCCGGGCACGGGCGGGACACCGCCCGCCGGTGTCCGCATGACCCGTCCGGACGGTGCCGGCCCCTGGCACGTCGAGATCCACGTCGTCGCGCTCCGGCAGGAGAGGGCCGTGGACGTGGCCCGCCGCGTCCGGGACGCCGTCGAGCACCGCCTGGACGTCCTGGTGCCCACGCGGCCCGCGACGCGGGTGACCGTGACGGTCACGGGCCTCGTCTGACGCCCCGGCCTCCTCGTCGAGCCCGCGTACGGGGCGCTCGCCGAGCCCGCGTACGGCCCCCGTACCGACCGCGTACGGCCCCCGCGCAGCCCTCTCGCCCAGCAGCCCTCTCGTTCAGCCCGGGAAGGCCAGCAGGGCGAGCGGGGCGGAGGTGGGCCGCTTCGAGCCGCCGGCGGGTTCGACGGTGACGCCCACACCCGACGCTCCGTCGACGGCACCCCGCAGCAGGACGGTCTGGTCGCTGCGGCCGGGGTCCATCAGGCCCGCCGACCGCATGGTCCCGGCGTCGTCGAACCACAGCTGGTAGACCTTCCCGCCGGGCGGGTGGGCCATCCCCGAGACGGCGAACACGGCCCGGTCCTGGCCGCGGGAGACGACGACGGTGCCGGTGGCGCCGCCGGTGAGGGCGGCGGCCCGGGTCCTGGCGTCCGGCGCGGCCAGTACGGCGGCGATCTCGTCCGTCGCCTGCGTGGCGTGCCGCGCCCGGTCACGGGCGTCCTCGGCCTGCTGGTGCTGCCACAGGGCGGTCCCGCCGAGCGCCGCTGTCGCCGCGAGGCAGGCGGCGAGCGCCCACCTGGACAGCGCCCGGGCCCGCAGGCCGGACCGGACGGACGGGGACTGGGGAGCTCTGCCGGGCGTCTCCTGACGGACCGTGGTGATCCGGCGCAGCACCTGTTCACGGAGGGCGGGAGCGGGCGGCACGGCGACGGCGAGGCCCAGCCGGGCCGCGGTCGCGGACAGTTCGGCCGTCTCCTGCGGGCACGTCTCGCAGCCCTTCAGATGACGCTCGAACGCCGCGCTCTCCTCGTCGGACAGGGCGTGCAGGGCGTAGGCGCCCGTCAGCCGGTGCAGGTCTGCGGTGGTCGTCACGCGGTCACCCCCAGGCAGTCGCGCAGCCGGATGAGCCCGTCGCGCAGCCGGGTCTTGACGGTCCCCAGCGGGAGCGCCAGCGCCTCCGCCACCTCGCGGTAGGTCAGCCCCCGGTAGTACGCCAGCGTGACGGCCTGGTGCTGGAGCTCGGTGAGGGTGCGCAGACAGCGGCGCACCTGTTCCCGCTCCAGTCGTGCCTCCACGTGCTCGGCCACCTCGTCGAACTCGGGCACCCGTTCCAGGAGCGCGGCCTTGTGGTCCCGGGCGGCCGCCGCGTCGACCGAGCGCACCCGGTCCACCGCCCGGCGGTGCGCGAGCGTGAGGATCCAGTTGATGACCGTGCCCCGGTCGCGCCGGTAGCGGGGAGCGGTCCGCCAGACCTCCACCAGCACCTCCTGAGCCACCTCCTCCGACTGCGCCTGATCACGCAGCACGGCACGCACGACACCCAGCACCGGTCCCGCCACCGAGTCGTAGACGCCGGCGAACGCCTCCTCGTCCCCGAGCGCCACCCGGCCCACCAACTCCTCCAGGTCAGGCCCGTTCGAGGGTTTCGGGCTGATATTTACCGCTTCTTTCACCGAGGGCCTCCACGGTCGGGACATGTCCGGGCGTAATCCGTTCCCGCCGGGACTGCGGATTGGTCGCGGTGACGATGAAACCCGCAGATCGCGTGCGCGCCGCTCGAGCCGCCCGAGCCGCGGGGGTCGCCTCGGGCGGGCGAGGGTGTTCGAGGCCGGTTCGATCGTGCGGGCGTCACACCGCCGGTGGGTCTTCGGCAAGGGCTTCTTCCGCGAACTCCGGCTCGAAGCTGACCCTCCACAGCCGGTTCAGCATGATCTCCACGGGGGGCAGCGGGGCGCGGGACATGACTTGCGCGGTGACCCGGAGGTAGACGGCCTTCTCGGCGGCAGCGGAGCGCAGCAGTGCGCAGGCAGCCTTTCTCACCCAGACCGGGTGGGCTCCGGCACCCTCGCGCTCGTACGGGCGGTGTGCGGTCAGCATGTGCTGCTCGGCCAGGTCCATCCGGCCGTCCAGCGCTTCAACGGCGGCCTGCGTGAGAAGTCGGCTCGCCGAGCTGTCCTGTGGGCCGCGATATGCCGGCTCTCTGGCCGCGGCCGGCTGCCCCACCCTGAGGATCTCCGTAATGATCATCCCCTCCAGATCGCGGTTGTTACCGAACCGGCGGGCCGGCCGGCGAGACCTGCCCGCCGGGTCGGAGCAGGGGCCGAGCCGCAGATAGGGGAGCAGCTCTCCAACGACCCTCTTGTGTGTGAAGGGATGAAGGACCGTCAGGGGTGCCGGCATATGGCACGCGGCCGTGAATCCCGTCCGTTCGGTCATGGCTTCGAAGTACTGCCCGGCGGCACCGCGCACTTCTCGATCTCCTCGGTCCGCCACCGCCGCCAGGAGCTGACGGGCCTGGTCCGCGGGAGGGACGGGACTGGCGGCGGTGGCGGCGACGAGGGTGAGCCGACGCCACCGAGGACATCGCCCGCCGGGTACGGGAAGGCGGTCCCGGCGTCGCCCCCTGCCCCGACATCCTCGACCTGTACGTGTTCACACCGCCCCGCAGGGCGCGCTGAGACGGGGCGGACCGTGGAGCAGCCGGCCAGACCGGGCCGGCCGAGCCGGAGGGGGGCTACGTACACCCCGCATCCGGTGGGAAGTCCCATCCTCCCGCGGGTCCCGTTCCGGTTGGCTGGTGGTCGTCACCGACCGGGACACCCACCAGCAACGGGGGATTCGACCATGCAGATGCCGTCGTCGAGGAAGGCCGGGGTCGCCCTGCCGGCCGCAGCGCTGCTCGCCCTGGCCTCACCCGTGACCGCGACCGCCGTCACCGCCGGGCACCACCCGGCCGCGCCGCACTCCTACGGCGTGGCCGCCCTCCGCCAGGACCTGGCAGCCGTACGGCAGGCCGGGGGAGGCGATGTGAACGTGCTCGCCCGGGTCGACCGGGCGGACGGGGCGGCGCTCGTGGCGCGCCTCGGCACCCGGGCCGCCGGCTCCTCGGCACCGGTCCCGTGGAACGCGCACTTCCGTGTGGCGAGCACGACGAAGACGTTCACCGCCACCGTGGTCCTCCAACTCGCCGCCGAGAAGAAGCTGTCGCTGGACGACACCGTCGAGCACTGGCTGCCGGGGGTCGTCGACGGCAACGGCAACGACGGCGGCCGCATCACCGTCCGCGACCTGCTCCGCCAGACCAGCGGCCTGTACGACTACGTGGACGACCCGGAGATCCGGGACCGGCTGGTCAACCACTTCGACGAGAACCGCTACGACACCACCCCGGCCGCCGACCTGGTGGCGGTGGCGATGAGGCACCGGCCGCTGTTCGTGCCGCGGCCCGGCGGAGCCACCCGGTGGGCGTACTCGAACACCAACTACCTGGTCGCCGGAATGATCGCCGAGAAGGCCGGCGGCGCGAGCTGGCAGGACCTCGTCGCTCACCGGGTGATCGCGAAGCTGGGGCTGCGGAACACCTCCGTCCCCGGGCTCGACCCGTATCTGCCGGAGCCGTACGTACGGGCGTACCTGACGACCGCGGACGGCGGGCGGCTCGACGTCACCGAGCACAGCTTCCAGCACACCGCCGACTCCGGCGTGGTGAGCACCACCGCCGACCTGGACACCTTCTTCCGCGCCCTGGCCGGCGGCCGGCTGCTGCCCGCCGAGCAGTGGCGCGAGATGCGGCAGACCGTCGAGCGGACCGACGACCCGGAGGACGTCGCCGAGATGCCCGAGGGCACCTACGGCCTCGGGCTGCGCAGGATCCCGCTCTCCTGCGGCGGTTACTACTACACCCACGAGGGCGACGGGGCGGGCGTCAACACCCGCCCCGCGGTGAGCGCGGACGGCAGGCGCGCGGTGACCGTCTCCCTCACCACCACGACCGCGCCGCCGGACCTCGCCGTCCTCAACCGGGCCACGGGCGCGCTCGTCGACCACGCCCTGTGCGACCGGCCCGCCGAGGGCTCCCGCAAGCGGTAGGTCAGCCCCGGTCCTCCTGCGTGAGGGCGTCGCGGAGCTGGGCCCTGGCCGTGATGCCGAGCTTGGGGAAGATCTTGTGCAGGTGGTAGCCGACAGTACGGGGGGAGAGATAGAGACGGGCCGCGATGTCGCGGTTGGTCAGGCCCTGGGCGGCCAGTTCGGCGATCCGGCGTTCCTGCGGGGTGAGTTCGCCTGCGGGGGCGGGGCCGGTCGCCGCGCCTGCCGCCCGGAGCTCCGCCGTCGCCCGCTCGGTCCACGGGCGGGCGTCCAGGCGCTGGAAGCACTCCAGGGCCGCGTTCAGGTGCGGGCGGGCCTCCGCGCTGCGGCGGCGCCGGCGCAGCCACTCGCCGAAGTCGAGGTGGGCGAGGGCCTTCTCGAACGGCCAGCAGTCGGTGGCCGGGGCGTCGAGGGCGGCACGGAAGTGCCGTTCGGCGTCGTCGGTGTCGGTCAGCAGGGCGGTGGCCCGGTGCAGTACGGCGGCCAGCCGCGGGGACGGGTCCGGCTTCAGCTCCTGCCGCACGGCGTCGGCCACCGTGCGCGCGTCGTCCGCCCGCCCCGCGCGCACCGCCGCGGCCGCCAGGTCACCCAGGTGGTAGAGCGAGGCGTGGTAGTGGACGGGGGCCGGCCGGAAGTCCCGGGTGAAGGTGGCACGCAACTGCTCGTAGGCGTCCGCGTGGTCGCCGGCGGCGAACGCCGCCATGCCCATGGCGTACCGGTGGCGGACCTGGAGGCTCAGCGACCTGCGCAGGTCCACCCCCCGCACGGCGTGCATCGCCGCGGTCCTGGCGGCCGCGTGGTCGCCCCGGAGCGCGCGCAGGGTGGCCCGCAGCACCCCGGCGCCCACGGTCACGTTGTCCGCCCCCGCCTCCGTCGCCATCCAGAACGCCTCGTGTGCCGCGTCCTCGGCCGCCGTCCACGAGCCGCTCTCGAACAGGGCGAGGGCGAGCGCCTGGGTCACGGTCGCGTTCGTGCCCGCGCTGCCGGCCCGCCGCAGGACGTCCATGGTCAGCCCGAGGACGCGCACGGCCTGCTCGGTCTCGTCCAGGATCCAGGTCGTGCCGCCCAGCGCCGTGAGGTTGCCGAGCGACTCCTCGCGCGCCAGGGCGGCCAGCCCCGCCGCCAAGTGCCCTTCCAGAAGGGGCCGTTCGTGAACGGGGTCGATGACCGCCCGGGCCCAGGCGCGGCCGGCCGGGTCGTCGTCCCCGTCGATCAGACCGCTGATCCGGTCGAGTTCGGCGCGGTGGCGGGTCGCGCCGGAGTTGTAGACGGAGGTGGCGGCGGTGCTCAGCGCACCGAGGGCGAGGTCCGGAGCCGAGGCGGCGGTGGCCTCGGCCACCTCCAGCAGAAGCGCCAGCGCCTCCTCGTGACGGAGGGTCACCCCGAGGGCCCAGCCGCCCAACAGCGAGGCCTCGGCACGCAGCCGGGGATCCCCGGTCAGCTCGCCGACCCGGCCGCTCAGCTCGCCGACCCACTGCGGATGACCGGCGAACATCGCCGCCTGCGCGGCCGCCAGCAGGCGCCGGGCCCGCAGATCCGGCGCCGGGGTCAGCTCGGCGGCGCGTTCCAGCGCGGTCGCGGCCGCCGCGTAGCCGCCCCGGCCCCGGGCCCGCTCGGCGCTCTCCGCCAGGGCGTCGGCGACCTCCGCGTCCTGGCCGGTCGCCGCGGCGGCCAGATGCCAGGCCCGGCGGTCCGGCTCCCCGGCCAGCGCGGCGGCCAGGACGAGATGGGCCTGCCGGCGCTCCTGGAAGGAGGCCGCGTGGTAGACGGCCGAGCGCACCAGCGGGTGCCGCAGCAGCACCGCGCCGTCCGCCACCCGCACCAGCCCGGCCCGCTCGGCGGGGTCCAGCGCCGCCACCACGTCCAGCTCGGGGGCGGCCCGTATGAGGTCGCTCAGCCGGGCCGGGCCGGCCGCGGCCGCCAGGAGCAGGGCCGCCCGGGTGGGTGCGGGCAGGCCGGGCAGGTCGGCGGCGAACAGGTTCTCCAGGCGCGCGGTCAGCGGCAGCGTGGCACCCCCGGCCCCGCCGGCCCCCGTGTCCCCGGTCCGGCCCCGGGCCAGCGCGCGGGGCAGCTCGATCAGGGCCAGCGGATTGCCGGCCGCCTGCCGGAGGATCTCGGCCCGTGCCTTGCCACGCGGCGCATCCGGCTGCGCGTCGAGGAGCTGCCCGGCCGCGGAACGGCTCAGCGGGCCCACCGTGATCTGCGGGAAGGCCCGGTCGAAGCGGGCCGGCACGCCGTCCTCGCGGGCGGCGAGCAGCAGTACCACCGGCCTGCCCTCCAGCCGCCGGGCGAGGAAGGCCAGGACGTCCACCGAGCCGAGGTCCAGCCACTGGGCGTCGTCCACCAGCAGGAGCAGGGGCCGGCGCGCGGCGGCCTCGGTGATGAGCCCGAGGACGCCGACGCACAGGGTCAGCTGGTCGAGTTTCAGCTCGTACTCCGCCGCCTCCGGGCCGAAGGCGCGGTCCAGCACCTCCCGGTGCGCCGCGGGCAGGCCCTCGCCGGGCAGCAGCGGGTGCAGCAACTGGTGCACGCCCGAGAGCCCCAGACCCGCCTCGCCCTCGCTGCCGCGCACCCGCAGGACCCTAAGGCCCCGGTCCCGGCCCCGCTCGGCCGCCAGGTCCACGAGAGTGCTCTTGCCCGCACCCGGCTCCCCGGTCAGCACCAGCACCTGCGGACCGCTGCCGTCCACCGCCCCCAGCAGCCGGTCGAGGCGGGCCAGCTCGCCGGCCCGGCCCAGGATGCCCTGGCCGAAGGGGTGCTCGGTACCGGCGTGCATGAACCGTCCTTGTCGTCGGGGCCGCCGAGGCGCTGATACCGCAATCCTGCCAGCGGCCGGCGGCAGGACGGGAACCGCGGGCAGCGCGCACCGGCCGGCCGCGGGCGCCGGTGACCGGTCATGTGACAGAAGCGCCCCTGTCCGGTCTCCGCGACAATGGCCCTGGTCAGGGAAAACGCACCAGCGGGGGAGTACGTGCATGACGGTCCGCCCATCCCAGCAGTCCACGACCGGCGACGAGAGCGCCGTACTGGGCCGGGACGGTGAGATCGCGCGGATCCTGCGGTGCGCGACGCGCGAGCCGGGCACGCCCCAGACCCTGCTCCTCCTCGGCGGGGAGGGGACCGGGCGTACGGCACTGCTCCGGCACGTCCGGGACCGGGCCACCGCCGAGGGCGTACTGGTGCTGGCCGCGCAGGGCTGGGCCGAGGACCCGCAACACGCGCACGCCTGCCTGCACCAGCTGCTGACGCCGTCCGTGCGCGACGAACTCGCCGCGCTGCCCGCCGCCCAGCAGCGGCTGCTGACGGCCGCACCGCACCCGGACGGTCCGGCGGCGGACGGGACCGAGCTGCACGCGGCGGTGACCGCGTTGCTGGACCGGCTCGCCGGGACGGGTCCGGTACTGGTGTGCGTGGACGACGCCGACCTGTGCGGCCGCGCCTTCCCGGAGGCACTGTTCGCCGCGGTCCGGCACCTGACCGGCCGCGCGCTGTCGGTGCTGCTCACCGCACGCCACGAGGCGGCCCTGCCCGCTCCGCCGCCCGGCACCGAGACCCTGTGGCTGGGCCCGCTCGACGGCACCTCGGCCGCGGCCCTCCTCGACCGGCAGCCGGCCGCGCCCACCGGCCGGCACCGGCTGGAGATCCTCGCGGAGGCCGAGGGCAACCCGCTGGCCCTCGTGGAACTGGCCCGCGGAGCGGCGGACCCCGCCACCTCGGTGCGGCGCACGCACGTCTTCGGCGCCCGGGTCGACGCACTGCCCGCCCGGACCCGCCGGGCCCTGCTGTACGCGGCGGCCGCGGGACCCGGCGGGACCGTCGCCGCGGTCATGGCCGCCCTCGGCAGCGGCGACCTGGCGGTGTGGGCGCCGGCCGAGGCGGCGGGGCTGATCGCGCTGGCCGAGGACCGGTTCGCCTTCGGGCATCCGCTGGCCCGCTCGGCCGCCTACCTCGGGCGCCCGGCCGGCGAGCGCCAGCAGGCCCACCGTGAGCTCGCCAGGGTCGCCGTGCGGCCCGAGGTCAAGGCCCGGCATCTGGCCGTCGCCACCGTGGGCGCGGACGCGTCCGTCGCCGCCGCCCTGGAGGTCTCCGCCTGGCGGCGCGGGGACGCGGTGGAGGCCGCACGCGCCCTGGAACAGGCGGCCCGGCTCAGCCCACGGCCGCCGGAACGCGCCCGCCGGCTGGCCGAGGCCCTGACCGCGGCCCACGCGGCGGGCGACCCCGGCTGGGTCCGCGAGCTGTACGAACGCCTCGTCCAGGAAGGGGCCGGGCCGGAGTCCGGGTGCGTCGCGGCAGGTGCGCTGGCCTCCGCGCTCTCCCAGGAGTCGGCCCAGCGCGCGGCCTTCGAGCTGCTGACGGACGCCTCGGAGCACTTTCCGGCCGTCGACCGGTCCCTGGCGCTCGCCCTCGCCGGCCTGGCGGCGGGCATCGCCGCCCAGTCCGGGCTCCCGGAGCACACGGCGG
This sequence comes from Streptomyces sp. NPDC086777, assembly GCF_040702065.1. NCBI lineage: Bacteria > Bacillati > Actinomycetota > Actinomycetes > Kitasatosporales > Streptomycetaceae > Streptomyces > Streptomyces sp. NPDC086777. Next base: position 35,656 of record NZ_JBFBJI010000058.1, read on the forward strand.
CCCTGCCCGGGCTGCTCGACCGGGCCCGGCAGGCCGAGGCGTCCGGGCGGTGGCGGCCCGCGACGACCGGACCGCCGACCCGGCTGGACACCGCCCACACCCGGCAGTCCCTGGCCGCGCTGGTCCCCGCCATCGCCCGGCCCCGCTCCGCCGTCACCGGTGCTCCGCCGAGCCGCGGCACGGCGCACGGCACGCCGCCTGCCGACCGCACAATCCTCGCTGCGGCCGCCCGCCAGGCCGACGGGGCGGACGTGGACCTGGGGCAGTCGCGGACGGCCGACGAGCGGCTGCGCGGCGCCCGCGCCTTCGGGCTGCGCGGCTGGTCGGTGCTCCCCCTGGTGGACACCCTGCTGGCCACCGGGCGGCTCGCCGAGGCCGGGAGCGTGATCGAGGACGCGCTGACGGAGGCCGCGGTGCTCCGCCTGCCGCGCCTGCGGGCCGACCTGGAGACGCAGGCGCTGACCGTACGGGCGCTGCGCGGCACCCTGCCGCCGGAGCCCTGGTTCACCCCCTCCGTGTGGCGGGCCGTCTGCCTGAACGAGAACCGGGCCACCCACGCCCGGCTGCTGCGCGCCCGCGGACTCGCCTCCGTCACGCGCGGCGACATGGAGGACGCCTGGCGGCGGTTCAGCGGCCTGTTCACCGCCGACGGCGCACCTCTGCACCCCTTCCTGTCCGCGCGGGCCGTGGCCGAACTCGCCGTCACCGCCCAGCGCACCGGACGGTCGGCCGAGGCACTGCCGATCCTGGACCGGGTCAGGGCCGAACAGGGGGACCGCCCCAGCACCAGGATGACGCTGCTCCTGCACCACGCCACCGCCCTGGTCGGCCCGGACCGGGACGCCGAGCAGCACTTCCAGCTCGCGCTCGTCAACCACGGGGCGAACCGCTGGCCCTGGGAGTGCGCCCACGTCCGCCTCAACTACGCGATCTGGCTGCGCCGCTGCCGCCGTACCCTGGAGGCGCGCCGGCAGCTGACCACGGTCCTGGAGACCGCCGAACACCTCGGCGCCGGCGCCCTCGCGGCCGCCGCCGGCAGCGAGTTGCGCGCGAGCGGTGCGGCCCCGGCCCCGGCGGACGCGGGTCTGCTGGAGCAACTGACCGCGCAGCAGCGGCAGATCGTCCAGCTGGCGGCGCGCGGCCTGTCGAACCGGGAGATCGGCGAGCGGCTCTTCCTGTCGCCGCGTACCATCGGCTCGCACCTGTACAACGTATATCCCAAACTCGGCATCAGCAGCCGCCATCAGCTCCGTGACCTGGTACAGGGCCGGTGAGGGCACCCGAGGACCGGCCGGAGGAACGCCCATGACGTCCGCAGGACCGGGGGGCGCCGTCGTCCTCGACCCCGTGGTGCAGCGCCTGGTCAGCGCCGCCGCCGTGCCGCCCACCCTCGACGACCTCGGCCCGGACGCGGCACGGCAGGCGCTGCGGGAGACCCAGGCCGACCGGTTCGAGGACTTCGCCGTGGACGCCGTCTTCCACGTGGCACCCGTCGGCCCCGCGGGGCTGCTCGGCTTCTGGACCGTACGCCCGGCCGGGGCGCGCGGTCCGCTCCCGGCCCTGCTGTACCTGCACGGCGGCCGGTGGGCGCTCGGCGACGCCCAGACCCACGCCCGGCTCATCAGCGAACTCGTCACCGGCGCCGGTGTGTGCGCCCTCGTCCCCGAGTACAGCCGCGCCCCCGAGGCCCGCTACCCGGTGGCGCTGGAGGAGTGCTACGCCCTGCTGACCTGGGCGGTCACCCAGGCCGACGCGCTCGCGCTGGACCCCGGCCGGCTGGCGGTGGCCGGCGACTGCGCGGGTGCCACGCTGGCGGCCGCCGTGACCATGCTGGCGAAGACCCGGCACGGACCGCGGATCAGCGCGCAACTGCTCTACTACCCGCTGACCGACGCCGGTTGCGACAGCCCCTCGCAACGCCGGTTCGCCACCGGCTACCTGCTCACCGGCCGGGCGCTGCGCGCCTACTGGCAGCGGTACGTCGCCGACCCGGCGTACCGGAGCGAGCCCACCGCGGCTCCGCTGCGGGCGCGCCCGGAGGAACTGGCGGGGCTGCCGCCGGCCCTGGTCGTCACCGCGGAGGCCGACGTGGCCCGTGACGAGGGCGAGCAGTACGCGCGGCAGCTGTCCGAGGCCGGAGTCGACGCGCTGGCCGTGCGGTTCCTCGGGACCATCCACGACTTCGTGGCGCTGCACGCCCTCGCCGACAGCGCGCCCACCCGGGCGGCCCTGCTGACCGGCTGTGCGTTTCTGCGGGCCCGTCTGCGGTGACGGGCCCGGCACCGGCGCATGACCAGTCGGCCGACTGATGCGCCGGTACCGGCCGCCGGGCGAGGCTGAGGCCATGGCAACCGCGATCGGCTCCCACGAGGAGATACGCCGGCCCCCGGCCGGCGCGACGAGTGAACGGGCCAGGGTGCTGACCACCCGCTCGGTTCCGCCGGAGCAGAGCCTTGAGTACTGGCACGACGCCGTGCTCGACACCCTGGTGGGGATGGACATCGCCGCCGAGGGCGATACCTACGACGCCACCCTGCGCACCGACCGCCTCGGGGGCCTCCGGATCACCACGGTGGAGGCCGACCCCGGCCGGGTCCACCGGACGCCGCGCCTCATCGCCCGCGGCGACGGCCGGGAGATCTTCGTGGCCGTCCAGAGCACCGGCCGGGCCCGGGTCGAACAGGACGGCCGCGATGCCGAGCTGGGCACCGGCGACATCGCCTTCTTCGAGACCCTGCGCCCCTTCCGCACCGCCTTCCCGGACCGCTTCCGGCTGAAGATCTTCGCGGTCCCGCGCCCGCCGCTGGGGCTCTCGGAGGCCGACGTGCGACGGCTCACCGGCCGCGCGATCCACCCGCACGACGGGCTCCCCGCCCTGCTCGGGCCGCTGCTGGAACGGCTGGCCGACACCTCCGCGTCGTACACGTCGCCGACGGCGGAGCGGCTGGCCGAGAGCGTCGTCGAACTCGTCGCGGCCACCGCCGCGGACCGGCTCGGGGCGGACCCCGCCGACCTGCCCGGCGCCGAAGGCGTGCTGCTGCTGCGCATCAGGACCTACATCAGCTGGCACCTGTCGGACCCCGCGCTGACCCCGGCCGTCATCGCCCGGGCGCACGGCATCTCGGTGCGCTACCTGCACCGGCTCTTCCAGGCCGAGGACACCACCGTCTGCCAGTGGATCCGCGACCGGCGGCTGCGCGAGTGCCGCCGGGAACTCGCCGCCCGCCCGGCGGGCCCGGTCAGCCTGGGCCAGGTCGCCCGGCGCTGGGGGTTCACCGGCGCGGCCGGGTTCGGCAAGGCCTTCCGCAGCTCCTTCGGGCTCTCCCCGACGGACTGGCTGGACCGGGTGCGGACCGAGGGGCCGCCGTGCTGACCGCCGTGTCCTGCACCACCCGGGACCTGGCCCCCGGCGACCGCCTCGACGCCTGGCAGCGCGTTTTGTCCCGGACCTTCGTGGACGTCGAGGTCACCGTCCAACCGGACCGCCCGTGGACCGGCGAACTGACCGCCGAACGGCTCGGCGCCCTCCAGATCGCCACCGAGGACTTCGGCCCCGGCGCGATCCTGCGCGCCGCCCGCACGGCCGCCGCCGATCCCCGTACCCATATCCTGGTCCGCCGCCAGCTGACCGGCACCGCCCTGCTGCTCCAGGACGGCCGCACCGCCGAGCTGCACCCCGGCGCCCTGGCCTTCCACGACGCGCGGCGCCCGTTCCGGATCGTGCTCCCCGAGCCGCAGCGGGCCCGGATCCTCATGGTGCCCCGCGCCCTGCTGCGCCTGGACGAACGGCAGTTGCACGCCCTCACGGCCGGCACCGTGGACGAGGCCGAAGGGGGCGCGGCCGCCCTGCTGCTGCCGCTGCTCGACGGACTCGTCGACGAGGTCACCCGGGCCACCGCGGCCCGCCGCGAACAGCTCGCCCGGACCGTCGTGGAGATCCTCGCGACCGTGGCCCTGGAGCGGACCGGCCGGCCGCCCGAGCCGGTCCTGTGGGAGCGGATCACCGCGTCCGTCCGGGACCGGCTCGGCGAACCCGGGCTCGGCCCGCGGGACATCGCCGACCAGCACGCCATCTCGCTGCGCTACCTGCACCGGCTCTTCCAGCGCGAGGGCACCACCGTGGGCGCCTGGATCCGGGCCCGCCGCCTGGAGGCCGCCCGCGCCGAGCTGGCGCTGCCCGGCGCCGCCCACCGGTCGATCGCCGCGGTGGCCGCCCGTTGGGGATTCGCCAGCCCCTCCCACTTCAGCCGGGCGTTCCGCGACACGTACGGGATGCCGCCGGCGCAGTGGCGGCGGACCGCGGGCGCCGCCGGGCCGGACGGCTGACCGCCCGCTGTCCGCCGCGCCCTGACGGCGACCATTTCGTGATCGCGGCCCTCGGCCGGGACCACGACCTCCTACCCTTTCCGGTTGACGGCCGGATCGAACTGACGGCCCGAGTGACGATGGAGTGCGCATGACCGACGAGGCGATGGGTGACGAGGTCTACCAGCCGGACGGTTCGGAGGTGCAGGACGACGCCGGGCTGCTGGACGCCTCGGACACGCTGGACTACCGGGCCGGCGAGGAGGCCCTGGACGAGGGCTACTCGCCGCCGGAGCGGCCCTGGGCCGTGGAGCACACGGGAGTGACGGCGGCGGAGGGGCTGCGCGGGGAGACCCTGGACGAGCGCCTCGCCGAGGAGGTGCCGGACATCGGCGTCCCGGACGGTGACGACCTCGGCGACACCTGGGACACGGACGGCGAACTCCTCGACGACGAGGTCGGCGACGGCCGCGCCGGACGGCTCCTCGCGCCGGACGAGGGCACGCACGAGGTCACCGACTCCGACCTGTTCGCCTCCGACCGCGGCCTGGACGGCGCCGGGGCGTCCGCGGAGGAGGCCGCGATGCACGTGATCCCCGAGGCGGACGACTTCTGACGCCCCGGAGTCCGGCGACTCCCGCTCAGGTGATGTGGCGCAGCAGCGCCGCGACGGCCGCCGGGGGCTCTCCCGGCGGCCGTACCACCATCACCTTCCAGCTCGGTGCGTGCCGGGCGAACCGGTAGGCCGTCAGGTCCGGGAAGCGGTGGGCGACGGTCGGCGGCATGACGCAGACGCCGAGGTCGGCGCGGACCAGTTCGTACGCGGCCACGATGTCGTTGACCTCGAAGGTCGTGGCGCGTTCGACGCCGGCCGCCCGGAACGCGCGGTCGGCCGCGTCCCGGATCGCCCAGCCGGGGGTGAACTCCACCTGCGGCAGCTCGGCGATGTCGGCCAGGTCGACCGTGCCCTGCGCACCGTTCACGGTGAGGCGGCGGCTGGGCGAGGCCACCAGGACCATCTCCTCGCGGGCCAGCAGCCTGGTGACCAGCCCGCGCTGCTGCTGGCGGTCCAGCGCCACCACCGCCAGGTCCACCGTGCCCTCGCGCAGCGCCTGCCGGATGTCGATGACCGCCGCCTGCCGCAACCGGACCACCACGTGCGGATGTTCCGCCCGCAGCGCGCTCAGCGCGTGGTGCAGGTTCGCCCACACCCCCTGCATGGTGCCGACCGTCACCCGGCCGTGCAGCTCGCCCCTGGTCGCGTCGACCGCCTCGCGGGCCAGCTCGGCGGCGCGCAGGGCCTGCCGGGCCGCCGGGACGAACGCCTCACCGGCCGGGGTGAGCCCGACCCGGTGCGTGGTCCGGGTGAACAGCGGGGTGCCCAGCTCGCGTTCGAGGGCCCGGACCGTGCCGGAGACGGCGGACTGGACCACGTGCAGCCGGCGCGCGGCCGCCGTGAACCCGCCCGCGTCCGCCACGGCGACCACGACTTCCATCTGCCGCAGGTCCATGATCCGCTCCCGGTGGCACGGCGCCCGCCTCGGTACGGCGGGGATCTCCGCCGCATCCTAGGCAGGCATCCGCTGCTCCCGGGTCCGCTCGGGCCCGGACCGGGGGAGTGTCGACCGGGTGCTCCGCCGGGAACCGCGCCTGCGGCTGTCCGGCGCGGATCACCCGCGAGACCGGGAGGGGGCCCTGGCACCGGCAGGGCACTCTGGGACCAGCAGGGCACTCTGGGACCGGCAGGCGTGAGGAAGTGGTGCCCCGGGGGCCCTACGCCGGGCGCTTCACCCCGTTCCGGCGCTCGGTCAGCCAGTACAGCAGCGCCAGGACCGGCAGGGCGGCCCCGAACAGGCTGACCGCACTCCACCCGCCGGACCGGAAGGCCATCGAGCCGAGCTGGGAGCCGACGGCGCCGCCGACGAAGAAGATCGCGATGAAGGCGCTGTTCAGACGCGCCCGGGCGAGCGGGTCGAGTTGGTAGACGGTGTGCTGGCCGAGGATCAGGCTGGTCTGCACGGCCATGTCGAGGGCGATGGCCGCGAGCCCGATCAGGACGACACTGCGCCCGCCGAACCCGGCGATCGCGAAGGCCAGCGCGGCGAGGCCGAACGCGGCGCCGGTCATCCGGTGGGTCAACCCGCGGTCGGCCCAGTGCCCGGCGAACGGGGCGACGGCCGCACCGGCCGCGCCGACCAGCGCGAACACCCCGACCCCGACGGCGGAGTAGTGGAAGCGCGGTCCGGTCAGCACATACGAGACGGTGGTCCAGAAGGCGCTGAAGGCACCGAACATCGCCGCCTGGTAGAGGCCCCGGCGCACCAGCGCCGGGTGCGTGCGCACGAGTGCCGCGGTGGAACGCAGCACGCGGTGGTACGGCACGGAGGTGGTGGGCGCGTGCCTGGGGAGGGCGAGCCGCAGCGCCACGCCCAGCAGGGCCATCAGGACGGCCGAGCCGAGGTACACGACCCGCCAGCCGGCCACGCCGGAGACCAGGCTGCTGAGCGTGCGGGACAGCAGGATGCCGGTGAGCAGGCCGCTCATCACCCGGCCCACCACCCGGCCCCGGGCGTGGTCGGGCGCCAGGCTCGCGGCGAACGGCACGAGGATCTGCGCCACCACCGAGGTCGCGCCGCTGATCAACGAGGCGATCAGGAGCATCGGGAACCCGGTCGCCAGACCGGCGGCCACCAGGGCGAGCGTGGTGACCGTCAGGAGCGCGGTGATCAGGCTCCGCTTCTCCAGCCGGTCGCCGAGCGGCACCAGGAAGATCATGCCGATCACGTAGCCGACCTGGGTCAGCGTGATCAGCAGACCCGCGGTGGTCTCGCCGATGTGGAAGACACCGCGCAGCTCGGACAGCAGGGGCTGGGCGTAGTACAGGTTGGCGACCGTCATGCCGGAGGCGACGGCGAACAGCGCGATCAGCCAGCCGGGCACCCCGTGGGCGGACTGCGCGGCCGCCTCCCGGCGCGGGGAGCGTATTTCGGACGACGACATCTGGGACACGGGACCTTCCTCACGAGCGGTGTTGCTCTCGTCATTGCACAGCGCTCCGCGGCCCGCCGTGCTTCCCCGCGCGCGGCGATGGTTCGGGATGGCAGTCATCTCGGCAGGAGATCGCAAGGCCGCGGGTGCGCTACGGGGCGGGTGGCCGTGCACTCGTGGGCAACCGCACGGCACACCGGGTGCCTACGGTGAACCGCGGCCGCACCGGAACGCCCGGTGCGGCGCACGCACTGCAGGGAGACGCGCATGTCCGAAGCCTTCACGCCCGTCACGCCGGTCCTCGAACCCGCCGCGCAGGCCTTCGTCGAGGCCACCGCCAACCCGCCCTACCTCTTCGACCTCGCCCCCGCCGAGGGCCGCAAGGCCGTCGA
>NZ_JBFBJI010000059.1:0-42558 GCF_040702065.1 Streptomyces sp. NPDC086777
GCCCGGCCCGCGCCCCCCCGCCCGCCCCGGAGCGGTGCACCCGGTGGGGGGTGTCGTTCGGCTCGGGGGCGGTGCGGGGGCGCGAACGGCACGCCGGGCGGCGGTCGGCCGCTGCCCGGCGCCCACCGGATCGCTACGCGGCGGTGCCGCCCGCGTAGTCGGTGTTGAACGTGGTCTCGACGGTCGTGGCCACCGACTGCGCCACCCCGGTCCCGGTGAGGATGATGCCCAGCTCACGGTTGCTGGACAGGGAGTTGCTGCTTACGTTCATGGAGCCGGCCTCCACCTCCTGGGTGGACAGGCCGTAGTCGGCGACCATGGCCTTGGCGTGGATGTAGAAGCCGTTGGGGTCGGAGTAGCCGACGACCGTGCCGCCCGCGGCCTTGATCGAGGAGACCTCGCTGGAGTAGTCGCCCGGCGTCTCCAGGACGACCCGTACCTTCACGCCCGCCTTGGCCCTGGCGACGATGGCGTTGACCACCGTGCTGTCGCTGAACTCGAGTTCCTCGACGTCGAGCGTCTTGGTGGCGGCGTTGACCACGGTCAGCAGGCGGCTGCGCGAGTCGGTGGGGGACCAGAGCAGGTGGTCGCCGTCGGTGGGGGTGACGGAGGTGCCGGCGTAGTCGGCGTCGAAGACCTTCTCGATCGCGGCGACGTCCCGGGTGTCGTCGGTGAAGACGCCGTAGTCCCGGCCGGTGGAGTAGTACTGGGAGGTCAGGTTGCCGGTCAGGACGAGCGACTTGCTGCCGTCGACCGTGATGGTCTTCTGGTGCGTGTAGACGAAGCTGGACGGCGACCAGACCACGCCCACACCCGCGTTCGTGAGGGAGGTGTACGCGGAGTTGTCGGCGCTCTTGTGCGCCTGGTCCAGCACGACCCGCACGGTGACGCCCTTGTTCTTCAGGGCTATGAGGTCGTTGACGGCCGTGGTGTCCTCCAGCTCGTACATCGTCATGTCGAGCGAGCTGGTGGCGGAGTTGATGAAGTCGTAGACGGTGGGTTCGCTGCTGCTGAGCGAGAAGGCGAACGCGGAGTAGCTCGCGGCGTTCGCGGGGACCGCGGTGGCGACCACGGCCGCACCGGCCGCCAGGGCGACACCCGCGCGAACGAGAAGCTTCGACAGCATGTGCGTGACTCCTAGTCGAGTAGACGCTCACGTGGGGGGTGGGTGAGCGTGGGCATGACACCACGCGCGTAGACTGCCGAGGAAGGGAAGCCGGGTGAACTCACCGTTACGTGTGGGGCGTGCGGGCGGACATAGCGGACTCGCGGCAGGTGGGGGCCGGTTCATGGGCGTACCGCGAGAACGCAAAATCTTCGTAGCCGAGCGCAGCGGGCCCGTCCGCCCGCGTCGTCGTCCCCTGGGGGCGAGCGGCGTTCTCAGGACCGCTGTGTGCCGGTGAGCCGGGCTCCGAGGCCGTCCCGGAGAAGGTCGAAGGCCTGGTGGGCTGCCCGGACGGCCTGCGGGTGGCGGTCGTCGGCGGACTCGCCGTCCGCCAGCGCCTCGTGGTTCATGACGGCCAGGTGCTGCTGCGCCACGATCACCTGGGCCGCGGCGAGGCGCGCGGTCAGCGGATCGGCGCCGGCCTCCCGCAGCGCCTCGGCCAGCTTCTCGATCCCGCGGGCCGTGTACCGGGTCAGCCGCGCGGCAGGCTCTCCGTGCCGACGACCATCCGCAGGAAGGCGACGATCTCGGGAGTGTCGTTCAGACCGGTGTTCGGGTCGCGCCGCGCCAGTGCGTCCAGCAGTGCGTCCCGCGGTGCGTCCAGGGGTGGCCGGCCGGGCGTACGGCCGCGCACGGCCGTCCCCACCGACCACGGGCACTTCAGCCAGTACCCCCGGTCCACCGGCGGCTATTTCACCATCCTGCACCCCCTCGAAGGCGACCGGTACCGGCTGATCTTCGGCAGGCTCTCCGGCGACGGCCCGGGCCGCGAGGCACCCGTCACCGCCGACGAGGTGCGCGAGGCGCTGCACGCCGTGTACGGACGGGTGACGGAACTGGGCGAGCTGCGCGCGGCGTCCCGGTTCGGCGACGCCGTCCGGCAGGTCGAGCGCTACCGCGAGGGGGGGTTCTTCGCCGGGGACGCGGCACACATCCACATGCCGATCGGCGGCCAGGGGGTGAACCTGGGCGTCCAGGACGCGGTCAACCTCGGCTGGAAGCTCGCTGCCGAGGTGCGGGGCTGGGCGCCGGCCGAGCTGCTGGACACCTACCACGACGAACGGCACCCGGCCTGGGCGCGGGTACGGGAACACACCCGCGCCCAGGCCGTGCTCATGAACCCCGGCCGGGACGAGGAGATCGAGGCGCTCCGCACCCTCGCGACCGAACTGCTGGGCCTGCCCGACACCAACCGCTACATCTCCGGCATGACGTCCGGTCTCGACGTCCGTTACCCCGGTCTCGGCCCTCGGATGCCCGAGCTGGAACTGACGACCGGCGCCGGCCCGACCCGGCTGAGCCGCCTCATGCACTCCGGCCGGGGTCTGCTGCTCTCCCTCGACGGCAGGCACCGGGACGTGGGTGACCGGTCCGACCGGTCCGACCGGGTCGAGCACGTCGTGGCGGAGTGCGGCGAGGAGGTCGAGGGCGCCGAGGGTGCCGAGGCGCTGCTGGTCCGGCCCGACGGCTACATCGTCTGGTCCACCGCCGACGGCGTCCCCCTCGAAACGGCCCTCACCCGCTGGTTCGGCTGAAGCCCGCACCCGAGCCGGTCAGGAATGGAGAAGCGTTAGGCTTCTGAGCCCGGCTAGCGTGGCGGCGATCGACCAGGACCCCGCGCAGCAGACGGAGACGGGTTTGAGCATGGCCACAGAGACCGAGAAGACGACGTCCACGCCGCACGTGGCCGACAGCCACGGCCTGATCCGCGTACACGGCGCGCGGGAGAACAACCTCAAGGACGTCAGCATCGAGATCCCCAAGCGCCGGCTGACGGTCTTCACCGGGGTCTCCGGCTCGGGCAAGAGCTCGCTGGTGTTCGACACCATCGCCGCCGAGTCGCAGCGGCTGATCAACGAGACCTACCCCGCCTTCGTCCAGGGCTTCATGCCCAACCTGGCCCGGCCCGAGGTCGACGTCCTCGAAGGGCTGACCACCGCGATCATCGTCGACCAGCAGCGGATGGGCGGCGACCCGCGCTCCACCGTCGGCACCGCCACCGACGCCAACGCCCTGCTGCGCATCCTCTTCAGCCGCCTGGGCAAGCCGCACATCGGCTCGCCCAAGGCGTTCTCGTTCAACATCGCCTCCATCAGCGGGGCCGGGGCCGTCACCGTCGAACGCGCCGGCCAGAAGGTGAAGGAGCGCCGAAGCTTCAGCATCACCGGCGGCATGTGCCCGCGCTGCGAGGGCCGGGGCGCCGTCACCGACCTCGACCTCGCCCAGCTCTACGACGAGACACTGTCCCTCAACGAGGGCGCGATCACCGTCCCCGGCTACAAGGGCGGCGGCTGGAACTCCCGCCTCTACATCGAGTCCGGGTTCTTCGACCCGGACAAGCCGATCAGCAAGTTCACCAGGAAGGAGCTGCAGGACTTCCTGCACCGGGAGCCGACCCGGATGAAGATCGCGGGCATCAACATGACCTACGAAGGTCTGATCCCGCGCATCCAGAAGTCGATGCTCTCCAAGGACAAGGAGTCGATGCAGCCGCACATCCGCGAGTTCGTGGAGCGCGCGGTCACCTTCGCCACCTGCCCCGACTGCGACGGCACCCGCCTCAGCGAGGGCGCCCGCTCCTCGAAGATCGACGGCGTCAGCATCGCCGACGCCTGCGCCATGCAGATCAGCGACCTCGCCGAGTGGGTGCGCGGCCTCGACGAACCGTCGGTGGCACCGCTCCTCGCCACTCTCCGGCACACCCTGGAGTCGTTCGTCGAGATCGGCCTCGGCTACCTTTCGCTGGACCGGCCGGCCGGCACCCTCTCCGGCGGCGAGGCCCAGCGCACCAAGATGATCCGGCACCTCGGCTCCTCGCTCACCGACGTCACCTACGTCTTCGACGAGCCCACCACGGGCCTGCACCCGCACGACATCCAGCGCATGAACGGCCTGCTGCTCAGGCTGCGCGACAAGGGCAACACGGTCCTCGTCGTGGAGCACAAGCCGGAGGTCATCGCCATCGCCGACCACGTCGTCGACCTCGGCCCCGGTGCCGGGGCGGGCGGCGGCACGGTCTGCTTCGAGGGCACCGTCGAGGCCCTGCGCACCGGCGGCACCATCACCGGCCGCCACTTCGACGACCGGGCCGCCCTCAAGGACACCGTCCGCAAGCCCACCGGCACACTGGAGATCCGCGGCGCGAGCACCCACAACCTCCAGGGCGTCGACGTCGACATCCCCCTCGGCGTCCTCGCCGTCGTGACCGGAGTCGCTGGCTCCGGCAAGAGCTCCCTGGTGCACGGCTCGATCCCGGCCGGGGCGGGGGTGGTCTCCGTCGACCAGGGCGCCATCCGCGGCTCCCGGCGCAGCAACCCGGCGACGTACACCGGGCTGCTCGACCCGATCCGCAAGGCCTTCGCCAAGGAGAACGGCGTCAAGCCGGCCCTGTTCAGCTCCAACTCCGAGGGCGCCTGCCCCACCTGCAACGGCGCCGGCGTGATCTACACCGACCTGGCGATGATGGCGGGCGTCGCCACCACCTGCGAGGACTGCGACGGGAAGCGGTTCGAGGCGTCGGTCCTCGACTACCGTCTCGGCGGCCGGGACATCAGCGAGGTGCTCGCGATGCCGGTGACCGAGGCCGAGGAGTTCTTCGCCGCGGGCGAGGCGCACACCCCGGCCGCCCACCGCATCCTCCAGCGGCTCACGGACGTCGGCCTCGGCTACCTCACCATCGGGCAGCCCCTCACCACCCTGTCCGGCGGTGAGCGCCAGCGCCTCAAGCTCGCCACGCACATGGCCGACAAGGGCGGCGTCTACGTCCTGGACGAGCCGACGGCGGGCCTGCACCTCGCCGACGTCGAGCAGCTCCTCGGCCTGCTGGACCGGCTGGTCGACTCCGGCAAGTCGGTCATCGTCGTCGAGCACCACCAGGCGGTCATGGCCCACGCCGACTGGATCATCGACCTCGGCCCGGGCGCCGGCCACGACGGCGGCCGCATCGTCTTCGAGGGCACCCCGGCCGACCTGGTGACCGCCCGCTCCACCCTCACCGCCCAGCATCTCGCGGAGTACGTCGGCGCCTGAACCGGCGTCCCCCGTACGGGTTCGGGCATTCGAACGTCACTGGTTAGGCTGCGTCCATGACCGCGACGCCACGCTGGCTGAACCCCGAGGAACGACGGGCGTGGCTCGCCTACGTCCAGTTCTCCACGCACCTGTCCGACCACCTCAACCGCCAGCTGCGGCGCGACGCGGGGATGACCCACGCCGACTACTCCCTCCTCGCCCACCTGTCCTCGGTCGAGGAGCACAGTCTGACCATGTCCGAGCTGGCCGAACGTCTCAAGATCACCCGGAGCCGCCTCACCCACGCGGTGACCCGCCTCCAGGAGGCCGGCTACGTGGACCGCCGCGAGGACCACGTCAACCGCCGCAACCAGCACGCCGTCCTCACGCCGGCCGGCCTGAGCCTCCTGGAGCGCTCGGCCCCCGGCCATGTGGAGGCGGTCCGCCGCGCCGTCTTCGACGCCCTCACCCCCGACCAGGTCACCCGGTTCGCCGAGATCGGCGAGGCCGTCAACGCCGCCCTCCAGCGCATCGACGCCGGCACCGACGAACAGGACGCACTGCCCTGGCGGCGCCGCTAGCGGCAGCGCCCCCGATGGGGCGCGGGGAACTGCGCGACCAGGCACGAGGTCGCCGCAGACGGCGGTCGGCACGGTGTCGCGGCAATTCCGGCGGAGCGCCCACCGCGCCGGTACGGCACGAAAACCCCGGGGCCCGCCACGGACGACGAATCCGCGGCGGGCCCCGGGGCGCGACGGCCGGTCAGGCCTCCTCGTGGCCTTCCGGCGCCAGCAGGATCGCCGTGTTCGTGCGGTGCGCGACGGCGTCGCTGACCCGCGGGTCGAACAGCGCCTCGACGGAGCTGCGGTGGTGGGGGCTCAGCACGATGAGATCCGCGGCGAACTCCTCCGCGGTGTCGGCGATGGCGGTCGCGACCTGGGTGGTCAGCCCCCTGACGAGGGTCCCCTCGGCCTTGACGCCCTGCTCGCGCAGGGCCGTCAGCGCCTCGTCGAGGACCGCCTTGGCCTCGCTGTCCTCCTCCAGGGGCACGACCGCGGCCACGGAGGCGGCGGAGGCGATGACGTGTACGACGCGGACCTCGGCGTTCGTCAGCTGGGCCAGCTCGCCGGCCAGCCGCACGGCGGAGCGGCGGGCGGGGCTGGGATCGACGGCGACCAGGATGCGCTGGAACACGGACACTGTGTTTCCCTTTCCGGGGGTCTGGAAGGTCTACTCGGTGGTCAGGGACGCCGGATCACGGCGTGACGGGTCGGCGCGTCCGGCGCCGAACGAGTTCTTCCAGCCTCACCCTATGATCATCGCACCGGCCGTCGGCGGCTCCGACAGCGGCCCGTGTAACAGCCACTGAACTGCCGCGAGCCGCCCGGTGCCGGGGTGCGCCCGGCCGTCGGGCGGACGGGTCCCGCCCGCTCACCGCATGACGTCGACGAGGTGCGGCACGACGCGGGTCAGCCGGGTCACGCCCCACAGGATCAGGCCGGCCCCGGCCACCTCGGGCAGCAGCCACCACCCGGTGCGGACCGACTCGTCGAACAGGGCGACGCCGAGGAGCAGGCTCACCGCCGCGTCGCCGATCGTCAGCGCGGGCTGGGAGGCGACGAGCGGACCGGCCTGCAGCGCGTTCTCCAGGAGCAGCAGCGCCGCGATCCCGGTGAGCGCGAAGCCGTAGGTCTGCCAGGCGGTGAGGAACGCGGCCAGGCCGTCGTCGGCGAGGCGTCCGGTGGCCGACTTCATGAGCGCGGCGGTCAGCGCGTTGCCGATCGCGGCTCCCGTGGCCAGGGCCGCCGCGCGGAACAGCGGCGACGACGAGGAACGTACGAGCAGGACGGTGACGGCGATGGCGCCCAGGCCGAGCACGAGGACCGGGACCCAGCGTTGCCCGGACGCCTGCTGCCGGCCGCCGGACGGCGCGGCCGAGGCGAGCAGCAGGGCCAGCCCGGCCACCACCACGGCGACCGTCCGCCAGCCCTCCGGACCCGGCCGGCGATGCATCAGCGGTACGGCGATCAGCAGCGCGAACGGCAGCTCCAGCATGAACAGCGGCTGGACCAGCGCCATGGGCCCGTTGACCAGGGCGAGCGCCTGGAAGACCGCGGCCCCCGCCACTCCGGCGATACCGATCGCCCAGGCCGGCCGCCGCATCAGCACCAGCAGCAGGCGCAGCCCGCTGCGGCCGGGCACGGTGGACGCGGCCTTGCGCTGGAAAGCCGTGCCCGCCGCGTTGCTGACGGCACCCAGGACGGCGAAGAGCACGGCGAGCACCATCATGGTTCCAGGATGCCTTCTGGGCCCCGCCCGCTCAGCCCCGGAGCATCCGCGGCCGGTGCGGAGCCGACGCTCCGGGGCTGAGCACGGCACCGGGGCTCGGCAGGTCCCGCGCGGCTCAGGAGAGCTGCGCGGCGAGTGGGTCGCCGGCCAGGAACGCGGCCAGTTCCGCCCGGTCGGGCGCCGTGGCCGGACCGCGCCGGGTCACCGCGAGGGCCGCCGCCGCGTTGGCTCCGCGCGCGGCCGACAGCGGGTCGAGCCCCTGACCGAGCAGGGCGAGGAACGCGCCGACGTGCGCGTCGCCCGCGCCGTTGCTGTCCACGGCGGTGACCGGGAAGCCCGGCACGTGCACGGGCGGGTGCCCGGGGGCGGCCAGCCAGCAGCCGTCCCTGTCGGCCCGGACGAGCACCCCCGCCCCCGGGGGCAGCCGCTGCCCGAGGGCCGCCGCCGCGGTACGGGGATCCTCGTGCCCGGTCATGATGCGGGCCTCGCGGGCGTTGGCGCTGAGCCAGTCGGTGCGGGCCAGGACGGGGGCGAGGACGTGCTCGGGGATGTCGGCGACCAGCGGTCCCGGATCGAGGCAGAGGATGCTGCCGGCGGGCAGTACGGCGGTCAGCCCGGACAGCAGCGGGCCGTTGCCCGGCAGGGCCAGCCCGTACCCCGAGAGCTGGACGAGGTCGTCGGGGCGCAGCCGGGCCCCGACCGCGGTCAGATCGGCCGGTGCCAGGGTGGCCTCGGCCCCGAAGCTGGTCACGAAGGTGCGTTCGCCGCCCGAGTCGACCAGGGCCACCGTGAAGCCGGTGTCGCGGTCGGTGCGGGCGGGCAGCAGCGTCCCGATCTCCTCGGCGGCGAGCGCCGCGCGGACCAGGTCGCCGTGCGGCCCGGTGCCGTGCAGACCGGCGTACACGGCCTCCGCGCCCAGCCGGCGGGCCGCCACCAGCGTGTTGAAACCGCCGCCCGCGGTCGTCCCGCCGTGGGTGCCCAGCACGTCGCCGCCGCGTTCGGGCAGTGCGGGAATCTCGATCACCACGTCGGCGATCACGTTCCCGGCGAGCACGATCCGCCGGTTCACCGGCCGGCTCCCTGGAGGCGGGCGGCGGCGGGTTCACCGCTGTCACCCCGGGCGGGCGTGCCGCGCCGGCCGCACAGCGCGTACACCGCCGCGCCGACGGCCATCGAGATCGCCCAGCCGAGGCCGTTGACACCGAACCAGGTGTCGCTGAGCGGCCCCGCGAACCAGACGTCGTCCGCGCTCGTCGAGGCCTTGGTGAAGAGCAGGCCCGCGACGATGGCGAGCGCCCAGCCGAGGACCGCGGGCAGCCGGTAGCCGCCCGAGTACCAGTAGGCGCTGGACCGGGTGGTGTCCATCAGCGCCGGCGGGTCGTAGGTGCGGCCGCGCAGCGAGTCCACCGCGATCACTCCGATCCACGCCGAGATGGGCACCGCCAGCAGCGTCAGGAAGGTCGAGAACGGGCCGTAGAAGTCGTCCGCGACCAGCATGAAGTAGACGCCGCCCGCGAACATCAACACGACGTCGAGGGCGACCGCGTAAGCACGCGGCACCCGCAGGCCGAGGGTGATCATCGTGAGCCCCGCCGAGTACGTGGAGAGATGGTTCGACATCAGCAGCCCGCCGAAGGCCGCGATCAGGTACGGGATCGCCATCCAGGAGGGCAGCATCGCGTTGATCGCGGCGACCGGGTCGGAGGCGGTGGCGAGCGTCCGGTCGCCCGCGGAGAGCAGCGAGCCGAGCGAGATCAGCAGCACCAGGGGGATGCCCGCGCCGAACGCCGAGGCCACCACGAGGCGTCGGCCCGGGATCGCGCGCGGCAGATAGCGGGCGTAGTCCGCACCGGCGTTGGCCCAGCCGATGCCCGTGCCGGAGGCGATGAAGCCCACCCCGGCGACCACCGCGCTGGTCGGCCCCGCCGGGGCGTCGAGCACCTTGGACCAGTCGACGGTCGAGATCAGGAAGCCCATGACGACGAGGTTCAGGACGCCGAAGCCGACCGTGGCCCACTTGTTGATCCACATGATCGTGGCGTGGCCCAGACCGCTGATCAGCAGCGTGCAGGCGATGAAGACGAGCAGGCAGACCACGGTGAGCGCGGTGTTCTGCCGGATCCCGAACGCGGTGTCGAGGAGCGCCAGCAGCGCGTACGCCGCGGTGGTCGTGGAGATGGTCTCCCAGCCGACCCGGCTCAGCCAGGTGATCAGGGTCGGCCCCGCGTTGCCCCGCTGCCCGAAGACCGCACGGGACAGGGTGAGCGCCGGGGCGCCGCCCTTCTTGCCGGCGAGGCTCAGGGCTCCGACGAGGGCGAAGGACCCGAAGGAACCGAGGACGGCCACGAGGACCGCCTGCCAGATGTCCAGGCCGCGGAACGCCACCAGGGTGGCACCGAGCGGCAGCCCCAGGATGCTGATGTTGGCAGCGAACCAGGTCCAGAACATCTGGCCGGCGTGACCGCGCCGTTCACTGTCGGGGACCGGTTCGATCCCGCGGGTCTCGACGGTGCCGACGCGATCGTTCGTCTTCGAAACGGCCATGACGGAACCTCCTTGCAGGGTGCGGAAGAGTGGATGGCGGGGGAGGGCGCCGGCCGGCCGACGCGGGTGACGAAACGGTTCAGCGGTGGGCGAGCAGGCCGGCTGTCAACGACTCCAGCTCCAGGGAGTTGACGGTGCGGAGGGTGCGGACGGCGTCTGCGGGCAGCGCGGCGAACCCGGCGACCGAGCCGGCGACGGCGCCCGCGATCGCCCCGATGGTGTCGCTGTCCCCGCCGAGGTTGGCGGCGAGCAGCGCGGTCCGCCACGGGTCGCCGTCCGCCAGGGCGAGCACCGCGAACGCGGCGGGCACCGACTCCTGGCTCGCCACGCTGGTGCCGACGAGCGCCACGACCCGGTCCAGGGCCTCGGCCTCGCCGAGGCCGCGCACCAGCTGCCACGCCCACTCGATCCGGGCGGCGATGTCCGCCCCGGCGATCCAGTGCCCGCGCCGGGCGCCGGCCCGCGCGGCGGCCACGGCGGCGGTGACGGCATCGTCGAGCGAGCCGCCGCCGACCCCGGTGCTGACGGCGGCGGCCACGGCGGCCGCGCCGGCGATGCCGATGGTCGTGTCGTGGGTGACCTGGCAGGACTCCACGACCCGGTCGACGAACGGGCCGAGCGGGTCGGCGGCGAAGGCGATCCCCACCGGGGTGACGCGCATCGCGGCGCCGTTCGTCGTACCGTTGCGCCCCGCCTCCCGCGGGGGCACGCCGCGGGCCACCGCGTCCAGCGCGGCCTTGGTGGACGGGCCGAGGAGGTCGAAGGAACCCTTGGCCTTCATCTCCTTCTCCCAGTCGAGCAGCTCGTGGGCGAGCCGCAGCGGATCGATCCGGCCGTGCCCCTCGACGAGGAGCCGGCCGACGATGACGGCCTGGTCGGTGTCGTCGGTGACGGACCCCGCGGGCATGCCCGCGCTGACCGGGTTGTCCGCACGGGCGGCCTCGAAGCCGGTCACCGTGCCGTACACCCTGACGACGTCCTGCCTGGACATCACCTGCGTGGGCATCCCGAGGGCGTCACCGAGGGCCAGTCCGTAGAACGCGCCCAGGGCGCGGTCGAGCCGGCCGGTCACGAGCGGCCTCCGTTGCCCGAGCGGACGTGCAGTTCGAAGCGGGCGGGATCGAGCAGACTGCCGACCTGCTCGACCACCGAGCCGTCGGCGGCCCGGTACACCTGGTCGAGGCGGAGGAAGGATTCGCCGGGAGAGCGGTGCAGTACGGCGGCCTCGGCCGCCGTGAGCCCGCGTACCGAGACGACACCCTCGCCGGAGTCGCTGATCCGGCCCGCCGCGATCAGCGCGCGGCTGAGCGAGCCGCCGTCCAGACCGCGCTCCGGCAGTCCGGCCAGTCCCTCGGTGACCGGCACCCTGCTGCGCTCCAGCGACACGCCCTGCCCGTCGGGCAGCCGGCGGACGCGGTCCAGGGCGAGGAACCCGTCGGACGCGAGCGCGAGCCGGGCGGCGAGCTCCGGATCGGTGATCTCCTCGAAACGGAGGATCTCCGCCGTCAGTTCGGTGCCCTGCGCGGCCAGCGCCCGGGTCCAGCCCAGGCGGTTGTCGAGCGGCGCCCCGTCGAAGGTGACGAACGAGCCGATGCCCGCGTGGGTGGCGATGAGGCCTTCCTCGCCGAGAACCTGCAGGGCCTGCCTCAGGGTGGTGCGGCTGACGCCGAACCGCTCGGTGAGTGCGTGCTCCCCGGGGAGTCTGCTGCCGTCGGCATGGACCCCCGCTCGGATCTCGTCGGCGAGCACACGGGCGATGCGATGATGCTTGTGAACCTGTCCAGGCATGTCTAGACAGTAAGTGAACAAGTCCGGACGGTCCAGGGGTTCCGGCCCGCTTCCTGCATTTGACTCTGTCAGAACCAGCGAACTGTGGTCGATATGTGCCGAAGTGGCGGGAGCCCGTCCGTGCACGGCCGTCCCCCACCCCGTCGGGAGAAGCGAGCGGGCCGACCCCATCGGGAGAAGCGACATGCGCTGTTACGACTGCGCGCGGTCGGGACGCCACGAGAGCAGCGGGATCGGCGTCTGCGCCCGCTGCGGCCTCTCCACCTGCGCCGACCACGCGCGGGTCCTGCAGACCACTGTCCAGCGTCCCGTCGGGGTGATCCCCATGGCGAGCGCCCTGCCGTCCCGGCGCCTGGTCTGCGGGACCTGCCGTACGGCCGAGGCCGCCCAGAACCGACCGGGTCAACCCTGGTCGTACCGTGCCCCCACGGGGCGGAGCGGCCGGTGGGCCGACGGAGAGCTACATGACCATGGAGCAGCTTGCGGGCGACCTGCTCAGGCGCAAGGGCCTGCGCGGCACGGCCCAGCGCAGGGCCGCGCTGACCGCGCTGCAGGGCCGTCCGCACTCCACGGCAGCCGACCTGGAGACCCGCATCGGCACGGACCGGGCCGCGCTCGTCCGCTGCATCGAGCCCGCCGGCTCACCGGCCCGCTACGAGCTGCGCGTCGGCGACAACCACCACCGTCTCGTCTGCCGCCGCCGCGGTCTGATCGAGGACGTCGACTGCGGCGTCGGAGCGGCTCCGTGCCTCACTCCCGGCGAGGACCGGGGATTCGCCGTCGACGAGGCCGAGATCACCTGGTGGGGACTGTGCGCGCAGTGCCGGCAGGACACCGCACAGCACTAGACCCGCCCGGCGCAGGACGCACGTGACACAGCTCACCCCGCCGTATGGGCCGATCCAGGAATGCGAGCTCACCGCATCCTGCTGCAACGTTCTAGGGGGTGGGCTGGGCAAGGGCGCTCGGTACGGCCGGTCACGGAAGGCGCGGAAACGCCTCGGTTTTGCCGGGCACCCCTCCCGAACCGCCGTCCCCGAAAGGTTCCCCCGCTCACCATGCCTCTGGCTCTGCTTGCCCTTGCCGTCGTCACGTTCGGCATCGGCACCACCGAGTTCGCCACCATGGGCCTGCTGCCCCAGATCGCCGACGGCGTCGGTGTGTCCGTGCCGCACGCCGGCAACCTCGTCTCGGCCTACGCCCTCGGCGTCGTCATCGGCGCCCCGCTGCTCACCGGCATCGGCGCCCGCGTACCCCACAAGCGGCTGCTGCTCCTGCTGACCGGGCTCTTCGTCATCGGCAACACGGCCTCCGCGCTCGCCCCGAACTTCGGCCTGCTGTTCGCCGCCCGCTTCCTCGCCGGACTGCCGCACGGCGCCCTCTTCGGCGTCGGCGCCGTCGTCGCCTCCCGGCTGGTCGCCGCCGACCGCGCGGCACGCGCCGTCTCCCGGGTCTTCCTCGGCCTCACCATCGCCAACATCGTCGGCGTCCCCGCCGGCACCGCCCTCGGCCAGCACCTGGGGTGGCGGTACGCCTACTGCGCGGTCGCCGTCATCGGCCTCGTGGCGCTCCTCGCCCTCGCCCTGCTCGTACCCCACCAGCCGCGCGGCCCGCAGGCCGGCATCCGGCAGGAGCTGCGCGCGATGGGCAACCGGCAGGTCTTCATCGGCCTGGCCACCGCTGTCGTCGGGTTCGGCGGCTTCTTCGCCGTCTACAGCTACCTCGTCCCCATGCTGACCCACCTGACCGGCCTCTCCGACGCCTCGACCACCTGGGTCCTCGCCCTCTACGGCGTCGGCATGACCCTCGGCACCCTCGTCGCCGGCCCGCTCACCGACCACGCCCTGCGTCCCACCCTGTACGCCGGGATCACCCTGCTGGGGGCCGCGCTGGTGACGTTCTACTTCACCGTCCACAGCACGGTGCCCGCCCTCGTCACGATCACCTTCATCGGCGCGGTGGGCGCGCTCATCACCACGCCCGTCCAGATGCTGCTGATGCTGAACGCGAAGGACGCCCCGACGATGGCGGCCGCCTCCAACCACTCCGCCTTCAACATGGCCAACGCGGCCGGCGCCTGGCTCGGCGGCCTGGTCATCTCGGCGGGCTGGGGCTGGGCGGCGCCCAGCCTGGTCGGCGCGGCCCTCGCGGCGGCCGGCCTGGCACTGGCCGTCACCGGCGGCCTCCTGGACCGCGGCAACCGCCCCTCGAAGGTGATCACCGGCCAGGAAGCCGCCGAGCCGGACCGCCCCACCGCCCCGTCCAGGACGTGACCGACCACAACCGCGACCGATCCCGGCCGTCACGGCCGGACCGGCACCACCGCCCGCACCCGCCTGCATCCCGCCATGACGGCCACGTCCTGGAACGTCGCACGCGCGGTCACGGTGCCGGGGCACCACCCGTGTCGTCGCCCCAGTGCGGCTCTCCAGGCGACCGGGGTCTCGTGCTCGCGGATGCGACCGGAGGGTGTCCTTGCGATACGCGGCGGCATCCGCGAGCGGCGGCCGGCGGAGACCTGGACCTCAGGCGACCGATGCCCGGAAGGGATCGGTGGGACGATCTCTGCCTCGTCCAAGAGCTGCTCCAACGCGTCGGGCCCGTGACGCCTGCGGAACTCGATCTCGGCAGTGGTCACCGGCAGGGGCCACAGGATGCGGGCGTGCCCCCCGGGCAGCGGGCAGTGTTCGAGGTCGGGGCCGTGGAGATACGGCAGGCTGATCAGCAGGTGATCGCAGTCCGAGCCCGGCACCCACGGTTCACCGATCGGCAGGCTGTGCTCCAGGTCGAGTTGATGCCCTCCGCAGTGGTAGTAGGCGATCATCGCCATAGGCTCGACGAACCGCCGGTCGCGGACGTGCGCGGTCATGACGAACTCAAGCCCGCGCCCGTGTTTCTCCATCGAGGCCCAGCACCCGGCGGTCACATAGGCCCAGCTGTCGCTGCGGGGTGACTTGCCGTGGCTGCCTTAGCCGAGGCGATCACTTCTTACTGCTTCCTGGTGAGGCTGCCGACGTCGACCTCGATGAGGACATCGAGCTTGACGAGGCGTTTCTGCTCGGCGCGGGTGCCTTCGATGTTCTTCGGCAGCAGTTCGGTCGAGCCAGCGAGGACGCGGGGGTAGTCCGGGTGCTCGGGCACGCCGAGTGAGACCGGGTGGGCCGGGAGCCGGTCCGCGAGGGTGGTGACGGTCTTGCGGGTGAGCGCGAGGTGCTCCAGGTAGGTGTCGGCCTCCCGTGGCCGGTTCTGCAGGTCGTCGATCTGTGCGCGGAGGTCGTCGGCCAGGGCCCGGGCGACATCCTCCTGGACGTCGAGTGCGTCGAGCAGGGGCTGGATGTTCACACGGTCACCGGCTTCGGGGCGCGCCAGCTGGGGGTGTTCGCGCTGGTGAGGCATCGGGTCATGACGTGGGTCGTCGCCCATCAGACGCGGGAGACGGAGGAGGGGCGGTGCTCGTAGTCACGGACCAGGCGCTGGTGCAGTATCAGGATTCCCTAGGTCTGCTCGACGCTGAACCGCTTCGGCTGCGGCACGAACCCCGCCTGGCTGCACGGCCTCCGTCGCCTTCGCATCCGGTGGGAACGGCGAGCGGCCGTCTATGCAGCGTTTCTTGAACCCGTCTGCTGCCTCATCACCGATCGACAGCTCAGGGCAGTGCGCTGACACTGGAACCGCTGGGCACTCCATGGATGTCCGTGGCTCGTGCCATGATCCGGCCTCATGAGTGACCGATCGCTTTCGCCTGTCTGGCTGGCCTCGTGGACAGACAGGGTCTCCGCGACTCTCACGGCCATGACAGGCGAGTTCGAGCATCGGCACGGCTTCCCTCCGGGGATCAACCAGGTCCGGCCGGCCGACACCGACGATCAAGCCGCGGCTCGCACGCTCGCCCACGTCACCCCTGCACCAGCTGACCTGGTCACCTTCTACGAGAGCATCGGCGATGTCACCTGGGCGGACGTCGGCTGCGGCCACTTCCTCGATCCGGCCGGTGACGTCCTGCTGCGCCTCCAGGAGTACGGCGTTGTCGACATCGGCGCGCCCCAAAAGACCCATGGCCTGGTCATCGGCTCGAACGGCGGCGGCCTGATCTATGTCGCGGGGTCCGACGGGGCCGTTTACCGGACGCGGACGGCGTCGCTGGACGAAGGGGAGTTCGACAAGGTGGCCGATGACCTCCGACAGCTGCTGGAGCTGCTGGAGCGCTCCCTGACACGGTTCAACGCCGACGGCGATCCGGGATACCTGTAAGCGCAGGCACCTGCGCCCATTTTGTCGGCCGTTGTCGGAACTTGGAACTCCTCACGAGATGATCTTTGCAGTGGTTGGATCGCCCCGGGACTACCGATCCGGGGGTACTTGGTGTCCGTCTTCACGTTTTTTGTCACGCCCGCGATCACGCTCCTTCTCTTCGTCTGTCGAAAGGATCAATCGTCGTCCGCGGGGCCGATGTGGCGGAGGACGGACTCGTACTCGCCCGTGGCGACGAGTCCGTCGATCACCTCGACCATGGACGCCACACCCGCGTCGCGGACGATGAGCCCGTCCCAGCACCACCAGTAGTCGCCTTCCGGCTCGCCCGCCTGCCGATGGTGGTCCATGATCCGGCGCATCTCGTCGAGGGTGAACACGGTTCCGGACCAGCGGTCGCCGTCATCGCGGATGACCCACATGTCCACGTTGCAGACCTCGT
This sequence comes from Streptomyces sp. NPDC086777, assembly GCF_040702065.1. Classification (NCBI taxonomy): domain Bacteria; kingdom Bacillati; phylum Actinomycetota; class Actinomycetes; order Kitasatosporales; family Streptomycetaceae; genus Streptomyces; species Streptomyces sp. NPDC086777. The sequence goes on from NZ_JBFBJI010000059.1 coordinate 16,491, forward strand.
CGAGGTCCTCTCCCGCACCCGGCACGAAGCAGATCTCGTATCCGTCCCGCCTGACGCGGTAGAAGGGGCCGTCCCACATGCTCTCTCCCTGTCGCTCTGTTGCACGCCGCCCCAATGCGCCGAGGGTGACGGCCGACCCGTACTGCACGGGTGGTGGATCAGTAGCGGTGTCTGGGCCAGTGAGGGTCCTCCCAACGATCGTCGCCGGTCAGGGCGAGCAGCCGTATCCGGTGGAGCAGTTCCTCCGGTACGCCGTGGGCCCGGAGCCGGGCGGGGGCATGGCGGACCAGCCAGGCGGTCAGCTCGGTGCGTGTCTCCTCCTCGTTCTCCCAGGTGTCCCAGGGGAGTTGGTCTCCGAGCAGGTCGTACTCCCACTGTGCCGCCGCCGCGGCCAGGTGGTCGTCGGCCGGCTGGCCGGTCAGCGTCTGCCATGTGGTGAGCCACGGGGTGAGCGTGGCGGATGCCTCGGCGATCAATGCCAGGACCGCGTACGCGGGCACCGCGGGATCGGGATCGGTGAGCGTGTCGGTCCACCAGGCGTGCAGGAAGTCCCGAACTGCTTCGGCCTGCGCGGTGGGCCACTGCTGCCAATGACCGCGAGCGAACGAGCGGCCGGCTTCCTCCAGGCCGAAGAACGGCTCGACGGAGCCCTGGACGAGGGCCGTGGCGAACTGGGGCAGGATCCGACGCAGTACGGATGCGTGGTCGCTCCAGTCGGGCGCCTGCCAGGTGCGGCGCAGCAGGTCGGGGTCAAGCTCCGTGTCCGCAACCTTGAGCTGCGCGAGTTCTTCGGCGCTGCCCCAGTGGCACTCGCAGTTGTGCTCGTCGGGGTGGGCCGTCATCCCGCCGAAGGCGGCGGTCAGGGCGTCGAGCGCGGTGGTGAGGCGACGTCGTGCGGGGGACTGGTCGGGGTTCGGCATGGTGTTCGCATTCAGGACTCCGGGAGCTTTCGCCATCCGAAGATCGCCAACCTATCCGCGGGGTTCTCGGGCCGCCATCGATTTGTCGCACCCGCACGGGGTCCGGACGGCCACCAGGCCCACCGTGGATCCCGGGTTCGTTGCGTGCGCGCGTCACTCGTGCTTGGCTCGACCGGTGAACCTTCTGCTGACGGCGAGTGGCCTGCGCAACGAGACGCTGCGGGATGCGCTGCGGGACATGCTGGGAAAGCCGTTCTCATCGGCGAACATCGTGTACGTCCCCACGGCATCCGTCGCCGAGCCGGGGGACCACGGGTGGCTGCTCGCCGACCTGAACCGGCTGCACGGTCTCGGCTGGCGGGAGTTCGACGTCCTGGAGCTGAACGGCCTGCCCCGGCAGATGGTGCTCGACCGGCTGCGCAACGCCGACGTCGTCTATGCCGGGGGCGGCAACCACTACCACCTCGCGCGGAGCATCACCGGCAACGGCCTGGCCGAGGGTTTCCTGGAGGCGCTGGAGAACCGGGTCTATGTGGGGCTCAGCGCCGGATCGATGATCTTCAGCCGTCATCTCACCGCGCACTCCGCCGACGTCATCGGGGACACCAAGGACCTGCACGTCCTCGGGGCGACGAGCGTGGACCCGCCGTTCGGGCTCTTCGACTGGTACCTCAAGCCCCACCTGTACTCGCCGGACTTCCCCGAACGGGACGACGCCTGGGCCGACCGCATCGCCGCGCGGGCGGACTTCCCGATCTACTTCATCGACGACGACACGGCCGTTCGCGTCCGGGACGGCAAGCCGGATGTCGTCTCCGAAGGCCGGTGGCGGTTCCATCCGTGAGGAGGGGCTCCTGATCGGTGGCGGCCGGGGCGGCCGTGCTTGCCGTTCCACGGCGGCGCGTGATCGGATGACGGCAGCATCGCGTGCCGGTGACGGTCTGCGTCAGGCATGGAGGTGCGGAAACGAAGGGGCCGCCCTCCGTGGCTTCCCGTGCCGGCGACCGTGCGGTCGCCCTGAGCCGACAGCTTGCCCGAGCGCATGAAGAACTGCGCCGCCAAATCCGTGAGACCAGGAAGAGTCTGGGACAGCGCCGGCTGAGCGACGATGTCCTGCTCACCCATTGCCTCGCCTTCTGCACCGCGCTGACCTCGCACCACCAGGGCGAGGACGACGGCATGTTCTCTCAGCTGCTCCGGCAGCGCCCGGATCTTGCTCCGACGATCACGAAACTCGTCGAGGACCATGGACTGATCGCCTCGATCCTGTCCCGGGTGACTGAACTCGCCGACAGGGCTCTCGAACCGCGTGCTTCGGCCCTGGAGGAGATCGGACGCGAGCTCGACGGACTGGCGGCCATCATGGAATCCCACTTCGCTTACGAGGAGCGCACGATCAGCGCGGCGCTCGACGACGGGAAACCGGACACGGACTGGCCCGACCTGGTGTTCGGGTTCGGGAGGTGACACGGGGTGCGAGGTGGTCAGCCGGCCTCCGCCTCCGCGACCAGCGCGTCGATCGCCCCGCGCAGCGCGGCCAGTTCGGCGGGGGTGGGATCGGCCGGCTCGTGCGGTACCAGGGCGGCGGGGTTCACCACGGGGGTGGTGCCCGCAGGGGCTGAGGCCTCCGCGGCGCGGGCCAGGGGCGCGCTCATGTCGGGCAGGGGGGCGGTGAGGCCGTCGGCGAGTTTCCGTAGCGCGGGCGCGAGGGGAGGCGACGGGAAGGGGAAATCCGTGGGCAGCAGCCCGGCCTGCCGGGCGTGGTCGTCGCCGCGGAAGTCCAGGTCCCAGCCCTCCCAGCCCGGCAACGGCCAGTCGTGAACGCCGGCCACGGTCCGCACCGCCCACAATGAGACGGTGCGGGCCTGCGGGTCGACATGGACGCCGCCGTACGGCATGTCGGTCAGCGCAGGGGTCGCTGACGATGCGGCGATCAGGTCGATCAGGCGGGAGCCGGCGGCGAGGTGCTCGACGGGCTCCCAGTCGCTGCCCCACGCGCGGACCCTGCCGTCGGGCAGCCGCAGGGAGACGACGGCACAGGGCTCGGCGTACTCGCTGGACGAGAACCCGGAAGCCTCGAACGTCTCGAACCAGCCCGGCGTACGGGTCAGGCCCCTGCCGAGGCCGAGGTGGTGGGTCAGATCGCCCATGCCGTCGTGGGCGAAGCGGACGTCCCAGCCGGGCCAGGTCCGGGCCAGCACGGCGCGGGCGGCGACGTGGTCGACCCAGTCGCCCACGTAGGCGAACCAGAGCAGGGTCCGGCGATCGTGGTCGACGAGAGCCGCACCCTCGCACCACACGTCGTCGAGCCATTCGTCGATCTCCCGGTTGGCCCGGAAGCAGCGTGTCGCCGCTGCCGGGCCGGGCAGCAGATCGTCGACGACCCGGCCTGCGGCCCAGTGCGAGTAGTACCGCTGCCAGGCGCCGTTGTCCACCACCACGTACTGCGCTCGTGCTCCCATGATCAGCGAGGCTAGCGCCGCCGCACGACGGGCACCGAACGAATTTCCGGTGACCGGCTCGGCCCGGCCGCCCGGGGGACGGGCCTCGGGGCGACGCCACCTCCGGCGCGCGCCTTCCCGCGACAGCACGGTCGGGCCGCCGCCGGGATCAGGCCGGCCGCTCCCGGAGTTCGACGAGGGTCGACGCGGTGAGGGGGAGCGGTGCGTCGGCCGGGTCGACGAGGACGACCGTGCAGGTCGCGGCGTGGGCGAGGGCGGTGGTGAGGCTGCCGTCGGCGAACTGGGCGAGCGGTCCGCGTGGTGAGCGGCCGACGGCCACGGCTCGGGCGTGGACGTCGGCGGCGTGCCGGGCGAGAACCCGGCCGGCGGCGGCGTGGTCGCCGACGCTGTCCAGGATCTGGCCGGTCGCGGTGAACCCCTGGGCGGCGAGCCGGTCGAGATGGGCGACGACCGCTGCCCGCGCCTCGTCGGGGGTCTCGGTGTCCGCCGCCGTTTCCTCCACGACGGCGGTCCGCTGGACGTGCACCACCTCCAGCGGGCTGCCGGTGTCCCGCGCGAGCCGGGCGGCGGCGTCCACGATGGCCCCCGCCCTCTCGTGGGCGCCGACGGCCACGACGACCGGACCAGGGCCCGCCGCTGCCTGCCGCCCGACGGGCGTCAGAGCGGGGACGGCCGGCTCCCCGTCGGCGAGGTGGGCCTCTGCGTCCCGCAGCAGCCGGTGCCCGCTCGCCAGTACCGGGATCGCCAGCAGGAACGTGCCGGCGCCCAGGTAGAACGGCACGCTCAGGTCGGTCGCGTCCGCCAGCTTCCCGGCGACGTAGGGGGCCAGGCCGCCGCCGATGAACCGCAGGAAGCCGTAGGCGGAGGAGGCGACCGGACGCTCGACCGGCGAGACCACCATCACCGCCTGGGTGGTGAGCGTGTTGTTGATGCCGATGAAGATCCCGCTGGCGATCACCGCGACGATCACGACCGTCGGCGTGTCGACACCGGCCGCGATGACCGCCATCACCGCGCCGAGGCCGACGAGGTTCGCGTACAGCACGGGTGCGGTGCCGAAGCGGGCCTGCAGGCGCGGCGCGAAGAAGACACTGAACGCCGCCACCAGCAGCCCCCACCCGGTGAAGACCAGCCCCAGCTGATGGGCGCTCAGCTCCATCGGATAGGGGGCGTAGCCGAGCATCGTGAAGAAGCCCCAGTTGTACAGCAGGGCCATGATGCCCATGGTCAGCAACCCACGGTGGCGCAACGCGGTGATCGGCGCCAGCGGTGAGGTGCGGCGCTCGGGCTTGGGCAGCGCGGGGACGAAGGCGAGCGTCGCGACGAGGGCGATCGCCATCAGGACGGCGACCCCGAAGAACGGGCCCCGCCAGCTGATGGCCCCCAACTCGCCGCCCAGCAGCGGGCCGACGGCTATGCCGAGGCCGAGGGCGGTCTCGTAGAGGATGATCGCGCCGGCGAAGCCGCCGCTCGCCGAGGCGACGATGACCGCCAGCGAGGTGGCGATGAACAGGGCGTTGCCGAGCCCCCATCCGGCCCGGAAACCGACGATGCCGTTGATCGAGCCCGAGGCGCCGGCGAGGGCGGCGAACACGACGATGATCGCGAGACCGGCGACGAGGGTGCGCTTGGCGCCGATCCGGCTGGACACCCAGCCGACGATCAGCATCGCGACCGCGGTCACGATCAGGTAGCTGCTGAACAGGAGCGAGACCTGACTGGGGGAGGCGTGCAGGCTGTCGGCCAGCGCGGGCAGGATCGGGTCCACCAGGCCGATGCCCATGAACGAGATCACGCAGGCGAACGCCACGGCCCACACGGCCTTCGGCTGCCTGAAGGGGCTCGCGGCCCTCTGGTGCGGTGCACTCATCGACGGTCCTCTCTCCGGATGCGGACGGATACGGACGGATGGGGACGTATATAGACGGTCGTGATGGAAGGGATTGAAGGGGTGGGTGGGGCGGGCGGCGTGGACGGCCTGGACGGGACGGTCGAGGGAGGGTGTCGCTCCTGGAGGTATGCGGGGCCGCGGGTGCCTCAGCCGTGTGCCCGGCGCTCCTCGATCGCGCGGGCCAGGGCGGGCAGGGCGAGCCGTACGGCCCGTTGTTCGGGTCCGGTCAGTTCCTCGACCAGTTCCTGGAGGGCGCGGGTGCGCTCGGCGCGGCGCTGCCGGAAGACGTCGAGGCCGGTCGCGGTGATCTCCACGAGGACCCCCCGGCCGTCGGTGCCGTCGGCGCTGCGTGCCACCAGCCCCGCGCGCTCCAGCCGGCCGACGAGCTGCGTCATCCCCGGCTGGGAAACGCCTTCGGCGCGGGCCAGTTCGGTCAGCCGCAGCGGACCCTCCCGGCCCAGCCGGGCGAGCGCGGCGGAGGCGGCGGTGCTCAGGCCGCCGGTGGTGGCGCTGTGCCGCACGTGCCGTACCAACTGCTCCACGGCGGCCATCAGTTGCTCCGATGCCCCGGCGGGGTCGGCCTCGCCGCCCGCTCGGCCGTCGGCGGTCCGCTCCTCGACCCGGTCATCCATAACCACATTATGCATCTAGATGTAGCATGAAACAAAGGGCTCGAGAGGGGCTTCTTCCGACGGACGGTCCGGTGACCGTCACAGGTCCACGCGTACGCCCAACCCCCGTGCCCGTGCCACGTCGTAGGCCACCCGGACCGCCGCGACGTCCAGGGCCGCGTGCCCGGTGGACTTGAAGACCGTGAGGGCCCCGGTGTCACCGTCTCGCCCCGGATGGTCGCCGGCGAGGACGGACCCGAGGAGGGCGACGGGCCGTTCCGGGGGCAGGTCCTGGAGTTCGTGGGCGCCCGCCGGCGGGGGCGATGCCGACGCGCCGGTCCACTCCGTGAACAGGGCCGCGTCCCGGACCGTGCCGGAATCCAGTTCGGGCCCGTGCGAGCCGCCGACCGAGGAGACGTGGACGCCGGGGGAGAGCCACTGCCTGCGGACGACGGGGGCGGTGGCGCCGGTGCAGCAGAACACCACGTCGGCCGTGCGCACCGCGTCCTCGATGCCCCCGGCGACCCGCGCGCCGGGGAACAGCGCGGCCGCCTCCGCCGCCCGCACCGGGTCGCGGCCGGCCACGACGACCTCGGCCTGCGGCCGGACGGCGGCGAGCAGCGTCAACTGGGCCCGCGCCTGCGCACCCGTCCCCACCACCGCCACCCGCCCGAGACCGGACCGGGCTGCCAGGGCCAGCGCGCTCCGCGTGGCGGACGCCGCCGTCCGGACCGCGGTCAGCGCCTCGGCGTCCACCAGCGCGAGAGTCCGCCCGTCGCGCTCGTCGAACAGGACCACGAGCCCCCGGTGGGAACTCCGCCCGGGATGCGCCGGATCGGCGGTCACGGTCACCAGCTTCGCGGCCAGACCCAGCCCCGTGACGTACCCGGGCATCGCGCCGAGCAGTCCGGCCGGGGTCAGCGCCGCGATCCGCGGCGGGACGGAGACCTCGCCCCGGGCGACGGCGACGAGCGCCCGGCCCACCGCGTCGAGCACCGCGGCCGGCTCCAGCGCGGCGGCCGTCTGCCGGCGGTCCAGTACCAGCACCCCGCTCACCGGCCCGCCTCCGCTCCGCCGGCGGTCAGCGCCGCCACCAGGTCGTCGGCGGCCGCGGTCAACTCCCGCTCGACGGCTGCCAGTTTCGCGCCGTCGAACTCCGCCTCCGGACCCACGACCGTCAGCGCACACACCGGCGCCCCCGGGTCCGGCACCACCGCCCGGCTGACGGAGGCCACCAGCTTGTCGTTACGGCCGTGCTCCACGGCAACACCGGTTCGCGCCACCTCGGCCAACTCCCGCGCCAGGTCGGTGCCGTGGCCGGGAAGCCGATCCAACCACCGGCCGCGCGCCTCCGGTTCGAGCGCGGCGACCAGCGCCAGCGGCCCGGCGAACCGCCGTACCGGCAGCAGTTCGCCCCGCAGATGGCTGATCATGGCGAGCCGTTCGGGCCTGACCACGTCGATCACCCGGCCGCCACCCTCCTCCAGCACCTGGAGGTTGACCATCATCGAGGTCGTCGCCGACAACCGCTCCAGCACCGGACGGGCCAGCGCGGTCAGCGAGTTGCCCGCGGCCGACGCGGACATCCGCAGCACGGCGGCGCCCGGCAGATAGCGGTCACCGGCCCGCAGCACCCAGCCCCGCCGGACCAGGTCCAGCAGGATCCGGTACGCGGTGGCGCGGTGCAGCCCGACCTCGGCGGCGAGGTCGGTGAGCCGCACGGGGTGCGGCGCGCGCGAGACGGCCTCGACCAGGTCGAGGGCCTTGTCCACGGCCGACCGGGGCGGCCCCGGGGCGACGGGTGCGTCGGGCATGACGGCGGCTCTTCCCTCTCGTCCCCGGCGCCGCGACGACCGCGGCCCGGCACGTGCTGTCCGGTGCGGGCCCTTGCGGCGGCCCGCCGACTGCAGAGTACAGTTACCTGGATTTTCGCCATACGATACAACTGTTACGCAGGGCGTAACAAATTCCAGCCTCAGCGGACCGAAGGGTGACCATGACCGACCTGCCCCCGGGCGCCCCGACCCCCTGGGCCGCCCCGCCCGCCGGAACCGTCACCGTCTACCGCGGCGCCACCCTCTTCGACGGCACCGGCGGCCCGCTCCGGCCGAGCACCACGATCGTCACCGACGGCGCCCGCCTGCACACCGTCACCGGCGACGCCGACCCGCTGCCCCCGCACGCCGCCGACGCCCCCCAGGTCGACCTGGCCGGACGGTTCGTCGTCCCCGGCCTCGTCGACACCCACCAGCACCTGGCCACCCCGCCCGACCGGCCCGTCGCCGAGGCGGTGCTCCGCCGCCTGGTGCACAGCGGGGTCACCGCCGTCCGTGACATGGCCGACGACCTGCGCCACATCGGCGACCTCGCCCGGGCCACCCTGGTCGGCGAGATCCCCGGCCCCGACATCCGCTACGCCGCCCTCATGGCCGGGCCCTCCTTCTTCGACGACCCCCGCACCCACGAGGTCTCCCGCGGCGCCGTCCCCGGCGCCGTCCCCTGGATGCAGGCCGTCACCCCCGGCACCGACCTGCCGATCGCCGTCGCCCTCGCCCGCGGCACCCACGCCGCCGCCATCAAGGTCTACGCCGACCTGGACGCCGCGACCGTCGCAGCCGTCACCGCCGAGGCCCACCGCCAGGGCATCGCCGTCTGGGCGCACGCCACCGTCTTCCCCGCCGGGCCCGGTGAGGTCGTCGCCGCGGGCGTCGACAGCGTCTCCCACGTCACCCTGCTCGCCTTCGAGGACCCCACCGAGCCGCTGAGCAGCTACAAGACCAAGCCACCGGTCGACCACGACCGCTTCGCCGCCGGCGACGACCCGAAACTGACCGCCCTCTTCGCCGAGATGCGCCGCCGCGGCACGGTCCTGGACGCCACCGCCTCCATGTGGACCAGCGACGAACTCCGGGGCGACACCGCCGAGTCCGCCGAACGGGCCGCCCGCAACGCCGACCTGGCCGCCGCCGTCACCGCCCAGGCGTACCGGGCCGGCGTCGACGTGTGCACCGGCACCGACCACGAGACCGCCCCCGGCGACCCCTTCCCCGCCCTGTACGGCGAACTCGCCTTCCTCGTCGACCGGTGCGGCATCCCCGCCGCCGACGTCCTGCGCTCGGCCACCCTCGTCGGCGCCCGCGCCGCAGGCACCGAGGCCGACATGGGCACCGTCGAACCCGGCAAGCTCGCCAACTTCGCAGTCCTGGACGAGAACCCCCTCCACGACATCGGCAACCTGCGCACCATCACGTACACCGTCAGACGCGGACACCGTTTCGACCGCGCCGAGTTCGACAAGGACGCCCAGTGACCGACACCGACACCACCGCCGGCCGCCCCGTGATCGTCAACGCCCTGGGCCAGCTCGACAACCCCAACACCCCCGCTGCCCGGGCAGCCGCTACCCAGCTCAACCCCGCCGGCGAGCAACTCGCCGTCGACGCCCGCGCGCTCGCCGACGCCCACGCCTCCGGCCTGACCGCCGTGAACATCACCCTCGGCTACACCATGGGTGACCTGCCGCCGTACGAGCACACCCTCGCCGAGATCGCCGTCTGGGACCGGATCATCGAGGCCCACCCCGCCGACCTGCTCAAGGTCCGCTCCACCGCCGACATCCACCGCGCACACCGGGAGCGGCGGATCGGCGTCGTCTACGGCTTCCAGAACGCCGTCGCCGTCGGTGCGGACCCCGCCCTCGTCGACAGCCGGGTCGCGACTTTCGCGGACGCCGGCGTCCGCGTCGTACAACTCACCTACAACCAGGCCAACCACCTCGGCGACGGCTCCATGGCCCCGGCCAACCGAGGGCTGACCCCGTTCGGCCGGCAGGTCGTCGAGGCCCTCAACGACCACCACCTGATGGTCGACCTCTCCCACAGCGGCGAGCGCACCTGCCTGGACGCGGCCCGGCACTCCCGGCAACCTGTCTCCGTCAACCACACCGGATGCCGCGCCCTGGCCGATCTGCCGCGCAACAAGACCGACGAGGAACTCCGCCTGGTCGCGGACCGGGACGGGTTCGTCGGCATCTACTTCATGCCCTTCCTCAACCTCACCGGGCAGGCCACCGCCGCCGACGTCGTGGACCACATCGTGCACGCGGTCGACGTCTGCGGAGAGGACCACGTCGGCATCGGCACCGACGGCGGCGTCACCCCCGTCGACGACCTCGACGCCTACCGCGCCGCCCTCGCCGAACACGTCGCCGCCCGCCGGGCGGCCGGAGTCGGGGCGGCCGGTGAACGGGCCGACACCTACCCGTTCGTCGTCGACCTGCGCGGCGTCGACCAGTTCCGCGACCTGATCCGCCTGCTGGAGAAGCGCGGCTACCGCTCCGAGCGCATCGAGAAGATCCTCGGCCGCAACTTCCTCGACTACGCCGACCGCGTCTGGACGGCCTGAGCGGCGCCGCGAGCGTCAGCCGCCCGCCGGTGACGGCGGTGGCCCACGCGTCCGGCTGGTCGTGGGCCGGCGCCCTCATCGGCACCTTCCGGCCCACCCGGGCGCCCACCGCCCCTCGACCGGACGTGTCTCCGGCCCCGGCCGGCCGGGGCGGCGAGCTGGTCGTCGCCCCGGCCGGCCGTCGCTCACTGGCCCGGCGCGAGGATGTACGTGTTGAGGGTGCCCACCGCGGTCAGCGGGGTGGGCGAGCCGGTGTCGTACCGGTCCACGGCCACGTAGTTCGGCTTCTTCCGGGCGGCCGGAGTGCAGAAGTTCTGCGCCCGGTTGAGGACCTTGCCGTTGTCGGTGGCGGCGGTGCCGGCGATGGGATAGTCCCGGAAGTGGTTCATCACGAACAGCGGGTGGAAGGCGGACGAGTCCTCGGTCAGCGGCCTGTCGGTGCCCCAGCGGCTGTAGCAGGACCAGTCGGAGTCACCGAGGCCGGCGCCCATGGACCAGTAGTTCTCCACGGTCCACTCGCGCTGGTACATCACACCGAACGTGTCGCGGGTGGCGTACCCGTTCGCGGTGTCGCTCGCCCGGGTCCGGTCGCTGAAGACGAGCAGCTGCTTGCCGCGGGCCGCGAGGTCGGCCATGGTGGGCCAGCCCTTGGTGGCGACGCCGTCCTGGTCGGGCCGGTACAGCACGTCGTACAGGCCGTTGACGGAGGCGAGGGAGGACTTCAGCACGTCGGAGGAGGCGTAGTCCTCCAGGAACACGGTGGCGAACTGGCCGGGGTTGGCCTTGAGGAAGTCCACGATGCGCTGGAGGTCGGTGGCGAGCGGGACGGGGTTGCTCACGCCGGAGCAGCTGTTGTGGCAGAGCACGGCCTGCCCGGAGACCGTGTAGTCGTCGAGCATGAAGCCCCGTACCCCGTCGGACAGTTGCCGACTGATGCCGTAGTTCTGGTTGGGGAACAGACTGACCGGGAAGGACGCGAAGTTGCCGTCCGAGCCGTTGGCGAAGGCGTTGTGGGCGGTCAGGAACGTGACCTGGTCGAGGGTGCGGGTGTCCGCGGAGGGCATCGCCGTGGTGGCGTAGGAGACCGGGGTGAGATACCAGCGGGCGAGGTCGCCCGAGGCTCCGACCTGCACGGCGGCCGAGTCGGAGGAGGATCCGGTGAGGTACTGCGAGGTGCCGGGGACGGTGACGGAGTAGGTGCTGCCGCCGGCGGTGATCGTCCAGGTCGTGCCGTCGGCACCGCAGGCGGCGGTGACCGCGGCGGTGCCGCTGCGGCCCAGGCACGTGCCGGACTCGTCGGCGTTCTGGAGCTGGTAGCCACCGCTGACCGCGACCGCGGTCCACTGCTGGTGGTCCTCGTTGCCCTTGGGATTGTGCGCGGCGACGGTGCCGCCGCTGTCGGCGGCGTTCAGACCGGTGACGTAGTTCTGCAGGTAGAGCGAGGAGGCGGGGACCGCGGCCGACGCAGTGCCCGGCAGGAACGCGGGCGCCGACAGGGCGAGGACGGCGGAACAGCACAGGACGCGCAGGGGGCGCAGACGCACGGGGTATCCCTTCGCTGTGACACGGGTTGCCGGAGGTGGCAGTGCCATGAATTACCCGCTGGTAGGTGTGGAGCGCCAGTGCTGTCGCCTGAATTCCACATCAAACAAAGGAATTTGACGCTCCGTCAGTGTCGTCCCGGCCTCGGTCCGCGCCCCGCCGATGCGGCCGGGAGCCGAGTGAGAGAGGGTGGGAGGTGGTGGGACGGCGGCGGACGCGCGGATACCGGCGAACGTCGCCCCCGTCCCGGCCGTGACCTGCTCCGTCGTCCGGAAAGAGGCAGCCATGACAGGACCAGAGGCCGAGGCCGAGAAGGAGATCCTCGGCCGCATCACGGAAATGATCAGCCAGGAGAAGGACCTTCGTGACCGCCTGGCGCAGGAGGAGATCGACGAAACGACCGAGCACGCCCGGCTGGCCCGCCTGGAGACCGAACTCGATCAGTGCTGGGACCTGCTGCGCCAGCGCCGGGCCAGGATCGCGGCAGGTCAGGACCCCGGCGAGGCGAACGTCCGGTCGGGGGATCAGGTGGAACGCTACCTGTCCTGAGCGCCGTACCGGCCCGCCGGCCCGGGCCTGACGCACCAGGAGGGCGGCCCCCGCACCGGGCCGCCCTTCGCGCCGTCGTACGGACGTGCCCGCCGCCCGGCGGTACGGCGTCCGGTGGTACGGCGCCGGGTGGTACGGCGTCCAGCGGCACGGCGCCGGCACGCACCGCCGTCCGGCGGGGGCTGGACTCGCCGCTCTCCTGCACCGATCGTGGACGGTATGAACGATCACCGTACGGCCCCCGCCACCGCTGCCCTCCCCGTCGGATCCGCTCCCGCCCACGGACCCGATCACGGTGCGGAGGCCGAGGCGATCCGCCTCTTCCGGGAGCGGCTCGGCCTGGCCGGACTGATCGACGTCCACACCCATTTCATGCCCGAGCGGGTGCTGCACAAGGTCTGGAACTACTTCGACACGAACGGACCGCTGATCGGCGACCTGGAGTGGCCCATCACCTACCGGAAGGCGGAGGCGGAACGCACCGCTCTCCTCAGGTCGTTCGGAGTCAGGTCCTTCACCTCGATGCTGTACCCGCACAAGCCGGGCATGGCGGCCTGGCTGAATGCGTGGGCCGCCGACTTCGCCGGCCGCACCCCCGACTGCCTGCACACGGCGACCCTCTTCCCCGAGCCCGGCGTCGAGGCGTACGTGAGGGCGGCCGTCGAGGCGGGCGCCCGGGTGTTCAAGGCGCACGTGCAGGTGGGGGCGTACGACCCGGCCGACGAACTCCTCGACGGGGCCTGGGGACTGCTGGCCGACGCCGGGATCCCCGTCGTGGTCCACTGCGGCTCGGGTCCGGCCCCCGGCAAACACACCGGCCCCGGTCCGGTCGGGCGGGTACTGGCCCGGCACCCGCGGCTGCGGCTGATCGTCGCGCACCTGGGGATGCCGGAGTACGAGGAGTTCGCCGCCCTCGCCGAGCGGTATGCGGAGGTGCGGCTGGACACCACGATGGCGTTCACGGACTTCACCGAGCGGTTCATGCCGTTCCCGCCCGGGGCCCTGCCGCGGATCGCCGCGCTGGGCGACCGCGTCCTGCTCGGCTCCGACTTCCCCAACATCCCGTACCCCTACGTGCACCAACTCCACGCCCTGGAACGCCTGGAGCTCGGCGACGAATGGCTGCGGGCGGTGTGCCACGACAACGCGGCCCGCCTGTTCGGGCTGTGACCGGTACCCGTCCACGGCGTGCCGGAGCGCCGGCCCGGCCCGGTCGGACGGGCGGCGCCTTGGGCGCGGCGACGACGGCGATGCCCGCCTCCTGTTCCTCGAACAGGCTCGGCAGCTCGGTCAGGGCGACCGGCCCGTCGCCGTGCCCGGCGTTGTGGTCGACCAGCACGACGGGCTGCCGGAAACCGTCCCTTTCGGCCGGCGCGAAGTCGGTGACGGTCTCCCGGCGCACGAGGACGACCCGCCCGCCGTGCAGGGGATCGCGGGGGAGCAGGGCGAGGTGCGCACGCAGCGCGGACGGGTGCGGGGCCAGGCCCTGGGCGAGCACGTCGAGGCGGGCGAGCAGGGACACGGAGAGCCGGTTCCCGGTCCGCTCGTACCGGGCCGAGAGGTCCTCCGGCAGCAGGTAGAACACTCCGGCCTCGCCCTCGTGCCCCCGGTTCAGCAGGATGCAGGCCATCCGCTCGACGGGATCGGCGCACGTCCGGTCGAGGCCGAGGATCACCTCCTGTGCGTCCGGATCGAGGGAGGGGATCGCACTTGATCCACATGCAGGCCGAGCCGTCCATGCCCGGCATTCGAGCACACCCCCGTACCCGGGCCGAGCGGCCCCCCGTACCCGGGTCGAGCGGCCCCCCGTACCCGGGCCGAGCGGCCCGTTCAGTCACCGATGAACCGCACGGTCTCGGTGATCCCGGCCCGGCCGGTACGCACCCGTGATCCGCCCTCCTCCGCGAAGCCCACCGCGACACCGCACAGCAGCACGAGACGGTCACCGGCACCGACCAGCCGGCTGACCGTCCGGCGGTACATCGTCCACATCACCTGGGGGCAGCTGTGCAGGCCTTCGGCTCTCAGCAGCAGCATGACCGTCTGGAGGTACATCCCGGCGTCCGCCCACTGTCCGGGGCCCATCTCCCGGTCGAGGTAGCAGAACAGCACCAGGGGCGCCCCGAACGCCTGCGTGTTCAGCGCGGCGATCCGCACGGGCCGTTGCGGGTCCTCGCGCGCGATGCCCAGTGCCGCGTACCGCTGGGCGGCCGCCTCGGCGAAGCGCTCCCGATACGGTGCGGTCAGCACGGCGGGGTACATCGGGTACTCCCGCTCGTCTCCCGGGTCGCCCGCCAGTGCCCTGGCCGTGGCCTGCCGCTTCAGGTCGGCCAGGGGGTCGCCGGACACCGCGTACACCTGCCAGGGCTGGAGGTTGCCGCTCGACGGCGCCCGTGCGGCCGCGGTCAGGACGCGTGTCAGCGCTTCCCTGGGCACCGGGCGTGCGCTGAAGGCCCGTACGGCCCGGCGGCTGTCCACCGCTTCGTACACATCCACGCTGCTCCGCCTCTCGGGAACGTCGCGACGGGCCCTCGCAACGGGCCCCGCGGATCAGGGGAGTTCGACGCTGATGACGTTGCGCAGCATCCCGCGCAGGTGGTCCGGCATGTCGATGGTGTCCGGGCTGAGCAGCCACTGGACCTGGAGGCCGTCGAGGTAGGCGACCAGATCCGCCGCCAGGTGCGAGGCGTCCGCGTGGGGACGCAGCAGCCCGCGCCGTGCCAGGTCGTCGACGGCCGACTGCATCTCGCGGCGGGTGCGTTCGTAGCGTGCGGTGAAGTACGGGCGCGCCGGATGGTCCGCGGCGGTGGCCTCGCTGGACAGCACCGCGAACAGGCTGACGATGAGGGGGTTGGCCTGGTTGTGCGCGACGAGTCTGATCATCGCGGCGAAGTAGGCGAGGCCGTCCTGGCTGAGCGCGCCCGATTCGAGGAAGTGCTCGCCGTCCTGACGGTCGCGTGTCTCCAGGACCGCCTCCAGGAGCGACTCCTTGGTCGGGAAGTGGTGCAGCAGGCCCGCGCGTGAGACGCCGCAGGCGGCGGCGAGCTGCACCATGCTCGCGTTGCGGTAGCCCACCTGCCCGAACGCGGTGAACGCGGCCTCGATGATCTGGGCACGCCGTCGCTCCCCCTTGGGGTAGTTCCGCGGGGCTGCCCCGGGCCGAGTTGTTTCCCTTGCCATGAACAAGATGCTAACGACCCCTAGAAACCATCACCCCTGTCGGTATTCTGTTTCCCGGCCGTCCGCCACGAGAGGAGTCCCCCCCTTGTCGACACCACAGTTGTCGGTTCAGCTCTACTCCGTACGTCACGCTCTGGAGACGGACGAGGACGCCGCCCTCGCCCGTCTGGCCGCCCTGGGACTGACCAACGTCGAGGTCTTCGGCTTCACGCAGCGCGCGGACGAACTCGCCGACGCGCTCGCCCGGCACGGCCTGTCCGCCCGGACCGGCCACGCCGGGTTCCTGTCGCCCGACGGCGCGTCGGGGACCGATCTCGACGACACCTTCCGCGCCGCCCGGCGACTGGGCGTGGAGATCCTCTTCGACCCGTTCGTGCCCGCCTCCCGGTGGGCCGACGAGAAGGAGATAGCCCGCACCGCCGCCCTCCTGAACGAGGCCGCCGAACGCGCCGCCGGGCACGGACTCAGGGTCGGCTACCACAACCACTCCCAGGAGTTCGTGCACACCGTCGGCGGCGTCAACGCCTTCGACCGCTTCGCAGACCTCCTCGACCCGGAAGTGGCCCTGGAGATCGACCTGTTCTGGGCCGCGGCCGGTGGCAACGACGTCGTCGCCCTGCTCGGCCGGCTGGGCTCCCGGGTGCGCGCCCTGCACGTCAAGGACGGCCCCGTCATCGACGACCCGTTCACCTCCGGCGCTCCCTTCGACCCCGCCGACACCGGCCAGGTCCCGGCGGGCCGCGGGCAGATCCCGCTGGCCGCCTCGCTCGCCGCGGCGCCGCACGCCGAGTACGCCGTCATCGAGTTCGACCACTACGACGGCGACGTCTTCGAGGGCATCGCGACGGGCATCTCCTACCTGAAGGGCAAGGGCATCGCCTGATGAGGGCACACCACCCGGTCGGCGTCGGCGTCATCGGCGCCGGCAACATCAGCGACCAGTACCTGACCAGCCTCACCCGCTACCCCGACCTGCACGTGGCGGCCGTGGGCGACCTCGACACCGCGCGGGCCGAGGCCCAGGCCCGCGCGTACGGGGTCAAGGAGTGGGGGACGGCCGCGGACGTCCTCGCCCACCCGGACGCCGAGATCATCGTCAACCTGACCGTTCCCGCCGTGCACGCCGAGGTCAGCTCCGCGATCCTGGCCGCCGGCAAGCACGTCTGGTCCGAGAAGCCCATCGCCCTGGACCGCGCCGACGCACGGGCCCTGCTCGACCAGGCCGCCGCGGCCGGTCTGCGGGTCGGGGTCGCCCCCGACACGATCCTCGGCCCCGGCCTGCAGACGGCGCTGCGTGCGATCGCCCGCGGCGCCATCGGCTCCCCGCTGTCCGCGCAGACCGTCATGCAGTACGCGGGACCCGACCTGTGGCACCCGAACCCGGAGTTCCTCTTCGCCAGGGGCGCCGGCCCGCTGTTCGACATGGGGCCCTACTACCTCACCGCGCTCGTCTGCCTGTTCGGTTCGGTCTCCCGGGTCGCCGCGCTCGGCTCGACCGCGCGCACGGTCCGCACGGTCCGCAGCGGGGAGCGGGCCGGCACCGAGTTCACGGTCGCCGTACCGACCCATGTCTCCGCGCTCACGCAGTTCGAGAGCGGAGGTGTCGGCCAGAGCGTCTTCAGCTTCGACTCCCCGCTCACCCGCACCGGGTTCGTGGAGATCACCGGCACCGAGGGCACCCTGGTCCTGCCCGACCCCAACACCTTCGCCGGCGAGGTGAGGATCACGCGTGTGCCGCAGCAGGGCCGGGAGGCGGAGTGGGAGACGGTCCCGCTCGTCGGCGTCGAGGGCGGCCGCGGCCTCGGGGTCCTGGACATGGCGCGGGCCATCCGGCGCGGGACCCCGCACATCGCCAGCGGAGACCTCGGCTACCACGTCCTGGACACCCTGGTGTCCATCGACGAGGCGGTCACCTCCGGCGAGACCGTCCGCGTCGGCAGCACGACGCCGGCGATACCGCTCGTCCCCGAGGACCGCGACCCCTACGAAGCCACCATCTGAACCGGACCCCGGCGCGCCGGGGGACACCCGGAAGGAGCTCAACTACGCGCGTCTCACAGGCAATTGACGCGGCGGTGGGGCGGCTGCTTCACTGGTCCAGTGGCTGAGCCACTCGACCGACAGGTCGCAGCACCGGTGGACCGCTCGATCAGCGGGCCGCCGGCCGCTGCACCACTGACCGAAGCCGGGGAGATCCTCAGTGGCCGTCGAGAGCATTCCGCGCCGAACCGTGGTCGACCTGCTGGAAGCAAGGCTGCGTGAGGACATCCTCGGCGGCACCCACGGCCCCGGGACCCTGCTGCCCCCCGAGCGGGAGCTGGCCGCCGGGTACGGGGTCACCCGTACGACGTTGAAGCACGCGCTGACGCGGCTGGAGCAGGCGGGACTGCTGAGCACCCGGCACGGCATCGGCACCCGCGTCCTGGACTACCTGCGCAGCGGTGGCGCCGACCTGCTTCCGATGCTGGCGGCGCAGGACCCCGCCTGGCTGCGGGAGGTCTTCGAGGTACGCAGGCACATCGGCTCCCTGATCGCCGGCCGCGCGGCCGACCGGCGCACGGAACGGCAGGCCCGGCGGCTCAAAGACCTGCTGGGCCGGGTCGCGGACGGCGCGGACGCCGACGCCGTCCAGCTCGCCGACGTGGAAGTGCACCGCGAGCTGGCCCGGGCCACGGGCAACCGGGTCTACCTGCTCCTCACGAACACGCTGTTCAACGCCTATCTTCCGGTACGGGCCGCGCTGCGGGCGCCGTTCGAGGACGCGGCGCGGGCCGCGGACCGCCTCGCGCCGGTGGTACGGGCCGTGACCGCCCGAGACGCCGCGGAGGCGCGGCGCGCGGCGCAGACGTATCTGGCCGACACCGAGAAGATCATGCTCGGTTCGCTGAGCAGTCCTCGCGGCCGGCCGCCCGCCGACGGTCCCCGGTAGCCGCGCTTCCCGGCCGGAACCCCGGGTGCGCCGGCTGCCGTCGATGCAGCACGTCCGCGGTGAACCGGCCTTCCCTCCGTGTGGTCCCGTTCGGGCTGGTAGGCCCGTTCGCCCCACGGTCCCTTATATGTCATGTCCCGGACAATCCCGGATCCGGCGGGACCCCCATGACGGCTGCCCGTCCACCGTGGGCGCGGCGGCGACCGACAACACGAGGAGCATGGTGAACAGATCAGGCAAGAGACGCAGCGTCCTCATCGGCGTGATGCTGTCCGCGGTCGTCGGCGGTTCCCTCCAGCCGGCGCTCGCGGCGCCGGTGCGGGACGCCGGGGACCGGGCCACGACGGCCCGCACGTCCCCGGTGCTGTCGACGGAACAGGACATCGCACGGGACCTGTCCGCCTCGCTGCGCGACCCGCAGTGGCGCGAGCGGATCCGCGCGGCCGCGCTCGGCGGCGAGGACGTGGACCTGCAGGCGCTGGCGCGCAGCACCGCCGCGCCCGAGGGCAGGAACCTCCTCGCCTCCGTCGCCGCCGCGGACCGGCACATCGCCGCCCTGAAGGGCCTGCCCGCGTCGACCGGTTCGCTGCTGCGCGTCCGGCTGGGGGCGCCGTCCATGCGGTCGCACCTGAAGGCCGACGCCACCCCCTGGATCGCCGTCGCCGCGGCCGCCGACGACGCCAGGACCATCACGGCGTACGACGGCCAGGGCCACGCCCACGCCGTCGGCACCGCGCAGGTGCCCGACCGCCCGCTGTACATCCTGGACATCGACGTCACCAAGGCCCACCGGGCCGGCCTGAAGGTGCTGCAGAAGGCCTTCGCCGACAATGGCCTGACCTCGCTCCCGTCGAAGGCGGCGGACGGCGCCCGTACCGCGGCCACGGCGGGCTGGTGGGCGACCAAGGTCACCGCCGTCGAGGTGAACGACGACCAGGAGCCCTGGTTCAAGGGCGCCGCCGAGATGTTCTCGCTGGTGACCGGCTTCGGCCAGGACGGTGCGGCGCGCGTCGACTCGGTGGACATGCCCTACCTGGACTACGACGGCACCGTCTACTACCCGAACCAGATCCTGGTCAACTGGTCCAACTACAAGTACAACCTGGCCGACGTCGTCATGATGGAGGACGACGACGGCACCAACTACCGTGCACTGGCACAGGCGATCACCACGGCGCTGCTCACCGTGACCGACCAGGGCACCTACATCCCGCTGGTGAACGCGGTCCTGAGCGCGATCCCCGACAGCTGGTTCACCGACGACCCTGACTACGTGGAGTCCTGGTACACCCTCGCCCAGAACTCCACCGGCCGGCTGAACGGCGCCTCGGGCAACGGCTGGATGACCGTCGAGCCCTACTTCGTCGAGCAGTTCTAGACCTCATACCCACGTGCGGACCGGCCGCCGCCCGCCCGGGGAAATGAGCGGCACGCTCCCCGGGGACGCGGTACGGTGCGCCGATGCCAGCGATCAGGAAGTTCCAGGTCACCTTCGACTGCGCGGAACCCGAGCGCCTCGCCCGCTTCTGGTGTGCAGCGCTCGGGTACGTCCCGCCCCCGCCACCGGAGGGGTTCGCCGACTGGGACGACTTCAACCGCACCCTGCCTCCCGAGAAGCAGGGATCATGGTTCGCCTGCAGTGATCCCTCGGGCGTGGGCCCGCGCCTGTACTTCCAGCGCGTCCCGGAAGGCAAGGCCGTCAAGAACCGGGTGCATCTCGACGTCCGGGTCGGCACCGGGCTCGTGGGGGACGAGCGCCTCGCCGTGCTCGAAGCCGAGTGCGCACGACTGGTCGGGCTCGGGGCGACCCACGTCCGCACGCTGTACGCCGACGAGGAGAACGAGTCGTGCATCCCGATGCTGGACATCGAGGGCAACGAGTTCTGCATCGACTGAACGGTCGCCGGGTCCCGGGGGAGGTGGGAAGCCACCTCCCCCGGGTCTCTCCGGTCCCGTGCGGGGCGGGAGACGGCCCTACGCGTCGTGCCCCCAGGAACCCCGGGCGGCCGTCATGCCGTCCCAGAACGAGCACTGGTGCTCGGCGGAGATCCGGGCGTCGTCGATCAGGGCACTCCTGCCTCCCGCCCGCAGCGACAGCGTCCACCCCTTGCCGCTGCGGTAGGCGGGCCAGGCGGCCTGCCGGACCGCGTGCGGCCGGCCGTTCTTCGTGAAGGCGCCCCAGTACTGCGTCATCTCGCGGGCCAGCCGGCGCTCGGCGGCGTCGAACAGCGGGGCGATCGGCGTGCCGTTGTCGAAGCTGGGCCAGATGTAGGCGAGTTCCGCGGCATGGCCGGCTCCCCAGACGTAACCGGGTATCCGCGTCAGGCCCGGCCCGGTCCGGTGGTCGAACTCGTAGGAGTACGTGGGGGTGTACCGCGCCAGGGTCCTGACGAGCGAGCGCTGCGCACACCCGCCGATGCCGCCGATCATCCCCGAGTCGGTCATGATCGCGCCGACAAGGTACGCCGCGGTGTACGCGTCGGACGTCCCGGGCCAGGGGTAGCGGGCGAGGACCTCGTCGGCGCGGTCCCCGGCAAGGCCCTGGACGAAGGCGAGGTAGGCATCCTCGCCCGCCCCTATGTAGCCCTGGGCGAAGGTGCGGCCCTCGTCGCGGTTGGCGCCGACGACCACGGGCACGCGGGCGAACCGCCCACGGTCCACCGCCTCGCGGACGTTGGCCGGGAACGTCGGCGTTCCGTCGACGAAGCTGGACGAGAAGCTCCGGCTCGCGTCCAGGAGCGAGGCCGCCGAGGCCGACCGCAGACAGCCGAGGACGGCCGCCTGTGCGGCGCCGTCGCAGCCTGCCGCCCGGGCGAACGCCGTTCCGGCGGTCTCGGCCCGGGCCTGCGGCTCGCTGGGACAGGAACCGCTCTGGATTACGGCGCGCGTGAACAGACCCCGCGAGCCGGGCGACACCAGATGCCCGCAGACGGACCAGCCGCCCGCGGACTCGCCGTCGAGGGTGACCGCCGCCGGGTTACCGCCGAAGGCCGCGATGTTGCGCTGCACCCAGCGCAGCGCGGCCTGCTGGTCCATGAAGCCGTAGTTGCCCGACTCGCCACCCTCCTCGGTGAGAGCGGGCAGACCGAGGAAACCGAAGACGCCGAGCCGGTAGTTGAGCGAGACGCCGACGACCCCCGTCTCCCGCACGAGCTTCGACTCGTCGTTCTGCGCGCCGCTGCCGTTGGTCAGGCCACCGCCGTGGATGAACACGTGCACCGGAAGACGAGCCCCGGCCCGCACTCCCGCCGGCCGCCACACGTTGATGTCGAGACAGTCCTCGGTCTCGCTGCGCGGGCCGTTGCCGCTGGGCAGCACCGGGCAGGGGTTGCCGAAGGCGGTGGCCTCCCGGACGCCGGTCCAGTGGCCCGCGGGCCGCGGCGGCTTCCAGCGCAGGGAGCCGGTGGGGGCGGCCGCGTAGGGGATGCCGACGAACCGCTCGACGCCGTGGGAGACGGCACCGCGCACGGCGCCCTCGTCGGTGGGCACCACGGTCGGCGCACCGGTCGGCGGCGTCCCGGATGCCGCCGCGGCCGTCGTCGCCGGCAGCAGCCCGACGGCGGTCAGGGACAGGATCAGCGCGCCGGCCAGGGCAGCGCGGATTCTGCTCACAGTCATGTGGGGGACCTCTCTGGCGGGATGCCGGCCGCCGCGATGCGGCCGGCACGCATGGTGGTGCGGGGGAGGGGGGAGTGGCCGAGCGGTCAGCGGGTGACGCCGACGCTGCCGTGCAGGGGGAGCGTCCGCGACGAGGAGCCGACCCACACGTCCCGCTTCCCGGTGCCGAGCGCCCAGGAGTGCGAGGCGGTGTTCCAGTACTTCAGCTGCTGGGCGTCGACCCGGATGCGTACGGTCTTCGACCGACCCGGCCGCAGCAGCACCTTGCGGTAGCCGCCGAGCGAGCGCACCGCCTGCGGCGCGCTGGTCCCCGGGCTCGCGCCGAGGTAGACCTGGGCGACCTCGGCACCGGTACGGGTGCCGGTGTTCCTCAGGGTGAACGAGACGGTCAGCGCGCCGTGACTCTGCCGCACCGTGAGGTCGCGGTAGGCGAAGGAGGTGTACGACAGCCCGTAACCGAAGGGGAAGAGCGGGGTGGCCCGCTCCTTGTCGTACCAGCGGTAGCCCAGGTAGACGCCCTCGGAGTAGTTCTCCTGGTCGTTGACTCCCGGGTACCTGAGCGGGTCCCCGGCCACCGGGGTGGCGGACTCGCTCGCGGGGAACGTCTGGGTGAGCCTGCCCGACGGGTTCACGTCGCCGAAGAGCAGCCTGGCGGTGGCCTCGGCCCCGTTCTCCCCGGGGTAGTACATGTCGAGGACCGCCTTGACCTTGGACAGCCACGGCATGGTGATCGACGACCCGGTGTTGAGCACCACGATCGTGTTCGGGTTGGCGCGGGCGACGGCGGAGATGAGCCCGTCCTGGTCGGCCGGCAGGGAGAGGTTCTCGCGGTCGAAGCCCTCGGTGCCGTCGTCGTAGGCGAACACGACGGGCGTCTTCACCTGGCGGGCCAGGGCCACTGCCTGGTCCCGTGCGGCCTGCGCCGCCTGCGGGGTGACCCAGTCGAGCCGGACCTTCGTGGGCCCGCCCTGGATCGCGAGGGCACCGGCCGCGAAGGTGTGCGTGCCCGCCGTGAGGTGCACCGTGGCGGTGCTGGTGCCCAGGAAACCGGTGACGACGCTGTTCCCGTCGATCTTCAGCAGGCCGTAGGCGGCGGGGAGGTCGAAGACGAAGGAGTAGTCGCCGTCGGTCGGCACGGTGAGCGTGCCGCTGTAGTCGAAGGAGGCGTCCGGCGTGACCGGGATCGTACCGTCGGCGTCGACCGGCAGGGCGGGGCTGAGGGCCGAGGCGGGGATGGGGTCCCCGGTGTCGCCGCCGGCCGCGTAGCGCACCGTGGTGTGCCGGCCGGCCCGCGCGGTGACGGTGTCCAGCGGCGAGGCCGCGGAGTCCGGTACGACGTGTGAGCTGCCGCCGCCGGTGACCTTCGGGGTCCTCGCGGTCGGGCCGATGAGCCCGATGCTGGTGTCCTTGCCGGTCAGCGGAAGGGCCGCGCCGGTGTTCTTCAGCAGGACCGCGCCGGATTCGGCCACCTTCTGGGCGACTTTCGCGCCGCCTTTCGCATCGCGTGCGGGCCGCCGGGCGGCCGCGCCGTCGAGGAGACCGAATTTCGCCATCTGCTGCAGAATGCGCGCGACCGAATCATTGAGTTCCGAGACCGGAATGGTGCCGTCGGTTATCGCGGTCTTCAGTTCCTCGCCGAGGTACACGCCGTTCGGCATCTCCTGGTCGAGGCCGTTCACGATGTCGGTCGTCGCGTGCGCCGCGCCCCAGTCCGACATGACCCAGCCCTGGAAGCCCCACTGCTCCTTGAGGATCGAGTCCAGCAGTTCCTCGTTGCCGCAGCCGGGGCTGTCGTTCACCGAGTTGTACGAGCACATCACCGCCCCGGCCCCGGCCTCGACGGCGGCCTCGAAGGCGGGCAGCTCGATCTGACGCAGGGTCTGCTCGTCGACGTGGACGTTCACCCCCATGCGGTTGTCTTCCTGGTTGTTCTCCGCGTAGTGCTTGACGGTGGCGATCAGGCCCTGGCTCTGGACGCCCTCGACCTCGTCGGCCACCATGCGGGAACTGAGCAGCGGGTCCTCGCTGAAGGTCTCGAAGTTCCGCCCCGCGTACGGCACCCGGATGATGTTCGTCATGGGCGCGAGCAGGACGTCCTGGCCGAGGGCACGCCCGTCGCGTCCGACGGTCCGGCCGAACTCCCGGGCCAGGCCGTCGTCGAAGGACGAGGCCAGGGCGACCGGCGCCGGCATCGCGGTGGCGTGCTCGTTGACCCGCACGCCCGCCGGGCCGTCGGTGAGCCGCAGTTCGGGGATGCCGAGGCGTGGCACCCCCGGGATGTAACCGGCCTGTCCGAGCGCCCGGGGATCGGTGCCGCCGTGGACGAAGGACAGTTTCTCGTCGAGCGTCATCCGCGCGACGAGGGCGGCGACGCGGGGGGACACCCTGACAGTCACGCCCCCGCCGCCCGCGCCCGCGGCGCCCGGAGCCACAGCCGTGCTCCCGGCCAGGAGGGCCGCGCTCACGGCCGCGATCAGCGCCGTACGGCGTAAACGGCTGCCGCGGCGTCGTGCCGGTCTCCGATCGAGTTCCACAGGGACTCCTCACCACTGAAGTGTTCGACGATTCATGTCTCCGCTGGGCAGAATTCGAGTCGAATCAGGTGGCTCTATAAAGATCGAACGTTCAAGGAGGTTAAATTCGCACATTCGATGCGTCAACCCTCTGGAATTCCGTTCCTGCCGGACATAAATTGACGCCCTCACGAGGGAGGTGACACGTGTCGGCACGTGACGAGGTCCTGGCCCATGTCAGGCGGCACGGGAGCGCGTCGCGGCCCGAACTGCAGACGGCGCTCGCCATGAGCCGTCCGGTCGTCGCGGCCCTCGTCCGCGACCTCCTCGCCGCGGAGCTGCTGACCGAGCACCGCGGGGAGAACACGGGCGGCCGTGGGCGCCCCGGCCGTCGCCTTCGGCCGCGTTATCCGGCGGGCGCGGTGGTCGGAGTGGACGTCGGCCACCGGCGTCTCACCGTCGCCGCGGCCACCCTCGACCTGGCCGTCCGGGCGGAGCGGCAGGTGCCGATCGACGTGGACGCCCGGCCGAGCGCGGCCCTGGACATCACGGCCGACATGATCCGGCAGACGGTCGAGGAGGTCCGGCTCACCGTCGACGGGCCCGTGACCGCGTGCGTCGTCGGCATACCGGGGCCGCTGGACACCAGTAAACGGGCGATCGCCTCGCCCACCATCCTGTCCAGCTGGTCCGGACTCGATCTGGCGGCCGAGCTGGGCTCCCGGACGGGGCTGGCGGTCTCCCTCGACAACGACGCGAACCTCGGAGCCCTCGCCGAACACCGGCACGGTGCCGCCGACAGCCGCGACAACCTCATCTACGTCTTGGCGTCCGACGGCATCGGCGCGGGTCTCGTCGTCCACGGGATCCCGGTCAGCGGCAGCTTCGGGGCCGCGGGCGAGATCGGGCACACCCAGGTGATCCCGGACGGGGACTGGTGCCGGTGCGGCAACCGCGGCTGCCTGGAGACGATCGTCTCGGTCCGCCAGGTGCTCCAGCAGGTCCGGCACTTCTACCCGGGCGACACCGACCTGCGGTCCCGGCTGCCGGAGATCGCCCACCACCCGGTGGCCAGGAAGATCTTCGCCGAATCGGGCCGTACCCTCGGCCGCGTCCTGGCCAACCTGTGCGCACTGCTCGACCCCGCGGCCGTCGTCATCGGCGGCGAGATGAGCCAGGCCGGCGAAGCGTTCGTCGACGGCGTCCGCGACTCGATCGAGCGCCTCGCCCAGCCGGGATTCGACAGCCGTGTCCTCGTCACCGCCTCCGCCCTCGGCACCCGCGCCGAGCTGATCGGCAGCCTCACGCTCGCCCGGGACATCGCCCTGCGGGACGGAACCCGGCCGCCCGGGGGCTGACCGGTGACCGGGCTCCCGGCCTGCTCGCGGGCACCGGCGCTTCGAGCGGCTGCCGAACGGACTCGCCGTCGCCGCCCGGCGCGGCGACGGG
>NZ_JBFBJI010000060.1:0-38651 GCF_040702065.1 Streptomyces sp. NPDC086777
ACCAGCCCCCACCCGTCAGGCTATCCCCCACCCTCCCCCCCGCCCCCCCGGCGCGCCGGGGTGGGCCCCCCGGGGGCCGGGGGGGGGGGGGGCCCCCCCCCCCCCCCCCCCACTCCCGCGTACCCGGCTTCCCGGTGGCCAAGGGGGCTCCGCGCACAGGTGGTGGGGTATGCAGAGGCCGATCACGCCCAGCGGGCCCGCGATCGGGAACGGCAGGCGCCAGCCCCAGGTGAGCATCTGCTGGTCGGTGAGGAGCACGTTCAGCACGGTGACCAGGGCCGAGCCGAGGGCGTGGCCGACGAAGGTGCCGAAGTCGAGCCGGCTGGAGAGGAAGCCGTGGCGCCGGTCCGGCGAGTAACTCGGCGACGAACGTGGTCGCGCCGCCGTACTCGCCGCCGGTGGAGAACCCCTGGACCACGCGGGCGACGAGGAGCAGGACCGGCGCGGCGATCCCGATGGTGGCGTAGCTCGGGATCAGACCGATGGCGAAGGTGCCCAGCGCCATCATGATCATGGTGGTGGCGAGCACCTTCTGCCGGCCGACCCGGTCGCCGAGCGGCCCGACGAGGAGTCCGCCGAGGGGCCGTACGCCGAACGCGGCCGCGAAGGTGGCGAACGAGGAGTCACCTGGGCGCCCGGGGAGGCTCCGGGCAAGAAGACCTTGCCGATGGTGGCGGCCAACTAGCTGTGGACGCCGAATTCGAACCACTCCATGCAGTTGCCGAGCGCCGACGCGCCGACCGCGCGCCTCAGCAGCGGGGGTTCCACGATCTGGATGTCGCCGCAGCGGAAGGCCCGGTTGTTCCGCCGGAGCCTGCGGACGAGCTCGTCGCGGACCTGCCGGGGCAGTTCGGCGACCGGCTTCGGCGGGGTCGCCGGGCCGGGTTCGCACAGGCCGTCGGGTACGGCTCCGGACCCGCCGCCTCCCCCGTTCCACCGGCGGAGGGTTTCCCCGGCAGAGATTCGCCGAAGCGAACTCCGCGGCGGATGTGAACACCTCACACCCCAACCGGCTGCCCCGGAACGGCGATGTCACGCGCGCGGGCTGTGCTCCTGCAACCGCCGCCTCCAGGCTCTGGTCTGAACCAAAAAAGGCAACAAATATTGACGGACTCGAACAGCGTGCGTAAGTTCCGGGCCGAGCCGATCTGCGAGCTGTGCCGCCGCGCCTCGGTGCGGCCTCCCCCATCCCAGCTTCGAAGGGACGTCCATGCCTGGATCCCCGCCCGTCTCGCGTGTCATGAACTCGCCAAGATTGCGGTTACGCAGGCCGCGGGTGGCGGCCGTACTGGCCTCCCTCGGTCTCGCTCTCGGGCTGCTGCTCGGGTTCCCGGCCGCCTCGCAGGCCGCCGGGTCGCTGCCCTGCGACATCTACGCCGCGGCGGGTACCCCGTGCGTGGCCGCGCACAGCGTCACCCGCGCGCTGTTCTCCTCCTACGCCGGCCCGCTGTACCAGGTGACCCGCGTCTCGGACGGGGCCACCGCCGACATCGGACCGCTGACCCAGGGCGGGTACGCGGACGCGGCGGCCCAGGACGCCTTCTGCGCCGCGGACGGCGGCTGCCGGATCACGAAGATCTACGACCAGAGCGGCCGGCACAACGACCTCACGCCCGGGCCCGCCGGTACCGCCGGCACGGGTGCCGACCGGGGGGCCGACGCGTCCGAGATCGCCGTCACCGCGGGCGGTCACAAGGTCTACGGGCTCTGGATCTCCCCCGGGGTCGGCTACCGCTACACCGGTGTCGCCTCGGGTGTCGCCGTCGACGGACAGCCCGAGGGCGCCTACATGGTGGCCAGCGGCACCCATGTCGGTTCCGCCTGCTGCTTCGACTACGGCAACGCCGAGCGCACCCCCGCGGACACCGGCAACGGCCACATGGACGCCGTGTCCATCGCCACCACCTGCTACTTCGCGCCGTGCACCGGGAGCGGCCCGTGGGTGGAGGCCGACCTGGAGAACGGCATGTTCCAGGGCGACAACGGCTCCAACACGGCGAACCGCGGCAACAGCTCCACCTTCGTCACCGCCGTGCTGAAGAACAACGGTCGGACCCGCTACGCGCTCAAGGGCGGTGACGCCCGGTCCGGCGAGCTCTCCACCTGGTGGGACGGGGCGCTGCCGACCCGGGGCGGCTACCAGCCCATGCAGCAGGAGGGCGGCATCATCCTGGGCATCGGGGGCGACAACAGCAACTGGAACCGGGGGACGTTCTTCGAGGGCGTGATGGTCTCCGGCTATCCCACCGACGCCGCCGAGAACGCCGTGCAGGCGAACGTCGTCTCCGTCGGCTACAGCGGCGAGACGGACGTGCCGAACGGCCCGCAGGGGACGGTCACCGGACCGGGCGGCAAGTGCGTCGACGTCGCCGCCGACGACACCGGCACCGACGGGGCCGCCGTCCAGCTGTGGGACTGCCAGACGTACGCCGAGGACCAGCACTGGACGCACAACCCGGACGGTTCGCTGTCCACCCTCGGGCGGTGCCTCGACATCGAGAACAACGGCACGGCCGGCGGGGCGAAGCTGGAGCTGTGGGACTGCAACGGGGTCGGCGGCCAGAAATGGGTCCAGCAGGCCGACGGCTCGCTGCTCAACCCACAGTCCGGACGCTGCCTCGACTCCCCCAGCGGCGCCACCGCCAACGGCACCCGCCTGCAGATCTGGGACTGCAACGGGTCCGGCGCACAGAAGTTCTCGGTGAACGGCGGCGGGCCGGTCAAGGGCCCGGGCGGCACGTGCGTGGACGTGGCCGCCGACGACACCGGTGGCGACGGCGCCGCCGTCCAGCTGTGGGGCTGCCAGTCGTACGCGATCGACCAGCACTGGTACCACGGCTCGGACAACTCTCTGTCCACGCTGGGGCGTTGCCTGGACATCGTGGGCAACGGCACGGTGAACGGCACCAAGGTCGAGCTGTGGGACTGCAACGGGGTCGGCGGCCAGAAATGGGTCCAGCAGGCCGACGGCTCGCTGCTCAACCCACAGTCCGGACGCTGCCTCGACTCCCCCAGCGGCGCCACCGCCAACGGCACCCGCCTGCAGATCTGGGACTGCAACGGGTCCGGCGCACAGGCCTTCGGGCTGACCTGAACGCCGGTCCCGGTGCGCCCCGCGGTCGGCGGGGCGCACCGGGATGTGCCCGGGCCACGGAACGCGCCGCCGCGGCCTGTCGGCGCTGCGCCGAGGAGGCGAGGGACTGTGCCGCTGCCCGAATCCGGTGACTTCCCGTCCGTGCCCAGCGGCTGGTGCCGGACGCCCCAGGAGCTCGATCCTGATCCCCCGCCGGGGCAGCCGCCGCGCTGATCACGGACGCCGCCCGCGGTGTCACTGCTCGGGCACCGGCCCGCCGTACGCGCCCCAGGACACGAGTGAGCGTGCGTCACCGGTGGCCGCCCGGCGGAAAGTCTGGCCGTACCGCCTCAGTCCCATGCGGCGCACGAGCCTGTCCTCGCACTCGCCGCGCAGCGCCGCCATCTCCGGTGTGCCGCGCTGCGGATGTCCCACCGTCTCCCAGAAACGGGCCGCCGCGCCGAAGGCGTAGGCGGCGGCGGGCTCCTCCCCCGCGTCGGCCAGGGCGATGGCGAGGAGGTCCATGACCATGGCGATCCCGAAGGCGTCCCCGATGTGCTGCTTGGCGTCGAGAGCGGCCCGCGCGTGCCGTACCGAGTCCTGCGGCCGGCCGGCGAGGAAGGCGATGAGGGCCAGCTGGTGTTCCGCGTAGGAGCGGGTCCAGTGCTCGTCCAGCCCGGCGCAGAGGTCGCGGAGTTCGAGGGCCTCGTGCCGGGCCCGGTCCAGTCGGCCGGAGCCGGTGAGCCCGAAGACGTGCACCAGGCGGCACAGCACCGTCGGCGCGGTCAGCTGCTCCGGGCGGAGGGCGGGGGCGGCGGGTTCCGTCGTCTCGACGCCGTCGACCGCGGCGAGGGGCCGCCCCTCCAGCAGGTGCAGCAGGCCCTCCAGGTAGGCGGCCCGCCCCAGCCCCTCGTCGTCGAGGGCCTCGGTGGCGGCGCGCCGGCACGCGGCGGCCGTCTCGTGCGCGGCGGCCTGCTCGCCCTGCAGGGTGAGGGTCAGCCCCAGGCTCCACAGTCCCTGCACCCAGGTCTCGTCCCGGTCCCGGGCGGCCGGGACGGTCGCCGCCTCCAGGTACTGGCGGGCCTCGTACAGGTAGCCGGAGCAGACCCAGAAGAAGGTGACATTGCCGATCATCTCCAGCGCCGCGGCCGGGTCGGTCGCCAGCAGGTGGTCGGCGGCCAGGCGGATGTCGGAGTGCAGGAACCCGATCCGCCGGTACCAGCTCCGCTGCGCCGGGCCGAACCACTCGCGGTGCGCCCGCCGGGTCTGGGCCAGCACGTACTGGGCGTGACGGCGGGCCAGTTCCTGTTCGGCACCGAGCTCGGCCAGCCACATCCGGCCGTACTCGCGCACCGCGTCCAGCATCCGGTACACCCCGTCCTTCCGGACCACCACGGACTTCTCGCACAGCGAGACGAGGGTCCACCCGACACTGCCCGGCGAGAGCGGGCCGCCGCCGGCCAGCTGCCCCGCGAGCTCGTCGTCGAAGGAGGCGGGCAGGTAGGACAGCCGCGCCCACAGCAGCCGCTCCTGCGGGGTGCACAGCTCGTGGCTCCAGCCGATGGTGGTGCGCAGGGCCGCGTGCCGGGCCGGCCACCTGCGCGCCGGCGCCGCGGGCAGGTCCACCGCCCGGTACGGGCCGGCGCAGAGGTCCGCCAGCGACATGCCGCGTAACTGACCGGCCGCGAGCTCCAGCGCCAGCGGGAGCCGTTCCAGCTGTTCGCACAGGCCCGCGGCCAGTTGCCGGTCGCTGTCGTCCACGAGCGGGCTGCCCGCCGCCGCGGCGCGGTCGGCGAACAGGGCGACCGCCTCCGCCGCCGAGGCGAACGGCTCGATCCCGACCACCGCCTCGCCGCGCACCCGCAGCGGTTCCCTGCTGGTGGCCAGGATGCGCAGGTTCGGACAGGCCGTCAGGAGGTCGCCGGCCAGGTCGCGGCACTCGGCCGGCAGGTACTCGCAGGAGTCGAGTACCAGGAGCGTCCTGCGATCGCCGATCCACGCGCACACGGCGTCCGCCGGCGGCCGCGAGGTGTGGTCGGACAGCCCCAGCGCGTCCGCGACGGTGGCCGCCAGCAGGTGTGCGTTGCGCAGCGGGGACAGGTCCGCCCAGGCGACCTCCGCGCCTGCCCCCGCCGCCGTGCCCAGGGCCACGACCCGCTGGGCGAGCCGGGTCTTGCCGACCCCGCCCGCGCCACTGAGGGTGACCAGCCTGCTCCGGCCCATCTCCGCGGCGATCCGGTCGAGTTCCGCCGCCCGGCCGACGAAGGAGGTTTCCGCGTCCCACATCATCCACACCATGCGCCCATCCTCCTGGCGGGCCGACGCAAGGTGAGCCGATCACGGCTTTGCCGCCTCCCCCGCTCCCCGGGCCCCTACTCTGGAACGAGCCCTGCCGTGAGCGCGCGAGGTTCACTCCTGCGAGTGAACCCTTGCAGCGTGGCCGCATGGCTAGGGCCGGTCACCCGCCGCCGGGCGCGTCCGGGTCCTCCATGCGGGCCAGCCAGGTGGTGAGCAGGGTTTCCAGCGATTCGGCCTCGGCGGGGGTCAGCAGGTCCACCAGGCGGCGTTCGTTGCGCATGTGGTCGGTGAAGGCCCGGTCGACGAGGTCGCGCCCCGGCGCGGTGAGGGCGACGATACGGCCGCGCTGGTCGTCGTCGGAGCGGCGGCGGGTGACGAGTCCGGCCCGTTCGAGGCGGTCGATCCGCTTGGTCATCGCGCCGGTGGTGACCATGGTGTGCGCGGCGAGTTCGCCGGGCGCCCTCTCGTAGGGCTCCCCCGCACGGCGCAGGGCGCACAGTACGTCGAACTCCCCCTCGCTGAGGCCGTAGCGGCCGTAGACGAGGCAGAGTTCGTCGGTGAGCCGGCCGGCCAGGCGGTGCAGCCGGCCGATCACCCCCTGCGGGCCGACGTCGACGTCGGGCCGCTCGCGGCGCCAGTCGGCCTGGATGCGGGCCACGCGGTCGAGGGGTTCACCGTGCTCCATGCCTCCACAATACCTTCCCCGGAAGTTATATTAGCTTCCATGGAAGCTAATATGCGCTGGGTGGCGCTCACCGCGGTGGCGCCGGTGGCCTGGGGTGCCAACTACTACGTGACACACGAGTTCCTGCCGGCCGACCGCCCGCTCTACGGGGCCGCCCTGCGGGCGCTGCCCGCGGGGCTCGTCCTGCTGGCGCTGTGCAGGCAGCGGCCGCGCGGTGCGTGGTGGTGGCGGTCTGCGGTGCTCGGACTGCTCAACATGAGCGTGTTCTTCGTTCTCGTCTACGCGGCCTCCCAGCTGCTTCCGACGAGCGTGGCCTCGACCGTCATGGCGGTGTCCCCGCTGACGATGATGCTCATCGCCTGGCCCCTGGTGTCCGAGCGGCCCCGGCCCGCCCAGTCGGCCTGCGCGGTGCTCGGACTCGGCGGGGTCTGCCTCATGCTGCTCACGGGGGTGGCGGGTACGAGCGTGCCGGGGGTCCTGGCCTCGGCCGCCGCCATGCTGGTGTCGGCCTTCGGGCACGTCCTGACCAAGCGCTGGGGTGCCGGCACCGACGTGCTCGCCTCGACCGCCTGGCAGCTCACGGCCGGCGGACTCTTCCTGCTCCCGGTCGCCGCGGCGGTGGAGGGGCCGCCGCCCGCGCTCTCCGCACCGGCGCTGCTCGCGTTCGGCTACGCCTCCCTGGTCGCCACCGCGCTGGCCTTCGTGGCCTGGTTCACCGGGCTGCGCCATCTGCCGGCGGGAACGGTCGGGCTGATAGGTCTGCTCAACCCCGTCACGGGCGTCCTGCTCGGCACGGCGGTCGCCGGAGAGGTGCTGACCGGCCGGCAGCTGTGCGGACTGGTGCTGGCCCTGGCCGGAGTCGTCCTGGGCCGGCCCGGGCGGGAGCGCCGGCCGCCCCTCCCGGAGGAGCGCCGGTCACCCGCCCGCCGTGGGTCAGAGCGCCGAGGACGTCTCCTCTCCTGACGCGCTGCCCGTGAGCCACTGGTCCCAGCCCAGGTTGAAGTCGGCGTAGCCGTTGTCGGCCGGGGCCTTGCCCCGGGGCGAGCCGGTGATGGTGACGGGGTCGCCCTGCTTGACCTGGCCGTAGAACCACTTGGCGTCCGACAGCGACAGGTGGACGCAGCCGTGCGAACCGCGGGCGCTGCCGCTGCCCGGGTTGGGGTCGCCGGTCGAGTAGTGCACGTAGGTGCCCGACTGGGTGAGGTGGACGTCCCAGGGCAGCGTCAGGTCGTAGAAGTTCGGGCTGCCCTTGTCGCAGCTGATGCCGACGCTGCAGGAGGTCATGTGGACCTTCTCCTGCTTGTCGATGACGGCCATCGTGCCGTCCCACGTCGGGTACTGGGCGCTGCCCGCGTTGATCGACAGGGTGCGCACCGTCTGGCCGTTGCGGGTGACCTTCATGGTGTGGCCGGTCACCGAGACGTCCGCCCGCACGTCGTCGCCGACCGTGAAGGTGTGCGTGTAACCGTGCACGCCGTAGCGGCCGTTGCCGTTGCTGACGCCCGTCATGTCGGCGTCGACCTTCACCTTCGTGCCGGAGGGCCAGTACGTCTTCGGCCGCCAGTCGGCGCGCCGGTCGCCCATCCAGTGCCAGGCGCCGACCACCGGCTGCGAGGTACTGATCTTCATGTGCTTCTCGACGTTCGCCTTCGCCTTGGCCGCCACCGGGTTCGTGAAGATCACCGAGATCGGCATGGCGACGCCGACCGTGGTGCCCGTCTGCGGGGTGATCGTGTCCAGCAGCATCGGCGGGCCGGCGGGCTTCGTGGGACTGGGCGAGGCGCTCGCGCTCGGCGTCCCGGACGCCTTCGCGTCGTCCCCACTCGCCTTGTCGCTGCCGCCCCCGCCGCCGCAGGCGGTCACCCCCACCAGCATTGCGACCGTACCGACTGCGATGCCTATACCGCCCTTGCGCCGTCCCACGCCCTGCCCCACTCACTCGTCTCGCTCTGCGGCCCGTGCAGGCCCCACTGTCCGTCAGACTGCTGCAGCACGGGTTCCAGTTCCCCGGGGGACGTAAAACATGGATCAAGAATCGGCGGCCGGCAACGGCGCGGCCCGGCCGGTCCCGTGTCCGGAGATGCGCGGCAGCGAATCGGGAGCGCCGGGCACCCGTCGTGCGGTCCGGCGTCGGCGGCCGCTCCGCACTGCCCTGCGCGCCGCCCGGCCGTACATGATTCATGTAGCGGCCATCGTTCAATAACACCCGGCAACACCTACGCGTCCAGCGGGTGTTGGACCTAACGGATCGGTAAATTCCCTCCGTGCGTTGGCCCGGAGTTCACCAGCCGCACCTGACGCACCGCACCGCCCGGGGCCCACTGTGAACGGCGGCCCGTCCTCGTGGCCGGGCCTGCCGTCACTCCCGCAAAGGCCCTCCTGCCGGAGGGCCCGAGAAAGGAGCAGTCATGGCCGAACCGACCCGTCGCAGACTCCTCGGCTCCGCCGCCGGCGCGATCGGCGGTGCCGCGGCCCTCTCCCTCCTGCCGCCCAGCGTCCAGAAGGCCGTCGCCGCCGAACCGCCGAGGAACGGCTCCCTGCAGGACATCGAGCACGTCGTCATGCTGATGCAGGAGAACCGCTCCTTCGACCACTACTTCGGCACCCTCTCCGGTGTCCGCGGCTTCGCCGACCCGCACGCCCTGAAGCTGGACGACGGACGGTCCGTCTTCTACCAGCCCGACGCCGTCAACCCGAGGGGCTACCTGCTGCCCTTCCACCTCGACACGCACAGGTCGAGCGCCCAGGCCATCCCCTCCACGAGCCACGCCTGGTCCGTACAGCACCAGGCATGGAACAACGGCAAGATGGACCGGTGGCTGCCCGCCCACCGCACGGCCGACGGCGTCAACGGCCCCTACGTGATGGGCTACTACACCCGCAAGGACATCCCCTTCCAGTTCGCCCTCGCCGAGACCTTCACCATCTGCGACAACTACTTCTGCTCCGTGTTCGGCCCGACCTGGCCCAACCGCCTGATGTGGATGACGGGTTCGATCGACCCCGGCGGCACCCGGGGCGGCCCGGTCATCAGCAACGCGGCGCCCACGCCGTACCGCTGGACCACGTACGCCGAGCGCCTCCAGGCCGCCGGGATCAGCTGGAAGGTGTACCAGGAGGAAGACGACTACGGCACCAACATGCTGGAGCAGTTCGCGTCGTTCAAGAACGCGCAGCCCGGCTCCGACCTGTACGAGCGGGGGGTACGGCCGCAGGTGCACGGCACGTTCGAGGACGACGCGCGGGGCGACCGGCTCCCCACGGTGTCGTGGATCTGCCCGACGAGCCACCAGTCGGAGCACCCGGACTACCTGCCGGCCGCGGGTGCCGACTACGTGGCGTCGAAGATCGAGGCCATCGCGTCGAACCCGAAGGTGTGGCGGAAGACCGCCTTCATCCTCAACTACGACGAGAACGACGGCCTGTTCGACCACGTGGCGCCGCCGACCCCGCCGGCGGGCACGAAGGACGAGTTCGTCCGGGGACTGCCGATCGGCGGCGGGTTCCGGGTCCCGGCCATCATCGTCTCGCCGTGGACGGTGGGCGGCTGGGTGGCCTCGGAGGCCTTCGACCACACGTCGGCGCTGCAGTTCCTGGAGCGGTTCACCGGCGTCGAGGAGCCGAA
This sequence comes from Streptomyces sp. NPDC086777, assembly GCF_040702065.1. Taxonomy (NCBI): domain Bacteria; kingdom Bacillati; phylum Actinomycetota; class Actinomycetes; order Kitasatosporales; family Streptomycetaceae; genus Streptomyces; species Streptomyces sp. NPDC086777. Next base: position 9,682 of record NZ_JBFBJI010000060.1, read on the forward strand.
CGTCAGCGACTGGCGGCGGGCGACCTTCGGCGACCTGACCACCGCGTTCCGCTTCCGCGACGCCCGCCCCCGGGCGCCCCGGCTCCCCGAGGACACCGCCGAGCAGCTGGAGAAGGCGCAGGAGGAAGTGGCCACGCTGCCCAAGCCGACCCTGCCCGGCGCCGACCAGTCCTTCCCCCGCCAGGAGAAGGGCCGCCGCCCGCACATCTGACGGCCGGTGCACGACGGCAGGGCCGGGGGCCGGCCCCGCCCGCCGGTACGAACGGTCCGGCGGACGGGGTCGGCCGGGGCACCCGGTGAGCCAGGGCCTGTCTGACCATTCCCGTCGTCGCCCGGAGGGCGGCCTCGCGGCGTCAGGTGCGTGCTCTCGGCGTGCCGGGCGCAGGCCCTCGTACGGGACGCACTCGGGTCTGCGCCCGGTGCGGCGAGTGGGGGTACCCCCTCTGGGGGAGCGTGCATGGCGTCGCGAGGCAGACGGGAATGGTCAGACAGGCCCTAGGCCTGGGCGGCCGGCTCCAGTGCCGCGGCGGCCGCTGCCGCTGCGGAGGAGTCCTGGCCGTAGAAGATGTCGATGTCGACCTCCTCGCCGCCCATCGTCAGGGTGTCCCAGGCTCCGCTGAGGACGAGCATGCGCAGGGTGGCGGGCTGCAGGGTGCGCAGGCGTTCCAGGATCGCCTCGTCGTCCGGCATGCCGGACAGGCGGGTGGCCAGCCGGTCGCGGATGGCCTGCATGCGCTCCAGGAGCGTCTTGGTGTCGGCCTCACGGTCGGGCTCCTCGGGGATCCCGTCGATGCCGTGGCCGATGATGTCCTTGATCGCCCAGGTGACACCCCGGTCGTCGGTGGTGACCATCGCCTTCCAGGCCCGGCTCTTGTGCCGGTACTGCAGCATGGACATCGCCGCCTCGTGCCGCAGGAAGTCCGCGTCCCTGAACGGCCTGCCGTTCCACGCCCCGTTGAGGGAACGGGCCAGCGAGATGGCGGAGGCGAGGCCGCTGTTGAGGCCGCGGCCCGGCCAGAAGTGGATCGCGTTCGCGGCATCGCCGAGCAGGAAGCCGTACGTGCCGGGCGAGCTCGACGTGGGCGGCAGCAACTCGGCGGAGAACCGGGGGCGTTGCACCATGTCGAGGCGGAAGCTGGTGACCGCGGACAGGTCGTCGGCCTCGACGCCGTACAGCAGCAGCCCCTCCTGCACTCGCCGCCACAGGGCCGAGCCCTTGACCAGGGCGGGCAGGAACAGCGTGCCGTGCGTCGAGCACTGGAAGTCGCCGTACTCGTCGCGGTCCATCAGGCACGGCCGGGAGGCGATGCACTCCTCGAAGACACGGCGGACCGGGTCCAGGCCGATCACCTCGGCGGCCTCGGCGTCGGTCAGCCGCATGTTGAGGAAGCCCTCGCCGCGCAGCGAGTTCAGCAGGAAGCGGTTCTGGGCGACCGTCAGCAGCACCGCCATGGGGTCGGTCAGACCGGACTTCACGCGCAGGCCGAGGACGACGTCCTGGAGGTGGCGGCCGTCGAGGGAGTAGATCGACTCGTCGGCCTTGCCGAACCGGGCGGCGAAGTGCTCCCGGGTGCGCGACCGGCCACCGTCGCAGATCGCGAGCACGTGCTGGGAGGTGAGTGCCTCCTGCTGTTCCGCCGGGTCGAACCGGGCGGGTACGAGGCGTATCCGGTCCCGCTTCTCGTTGGCCAGCTCCAGCAGACGGTCCTCGATGTAGGCGATGCGCATGTTGCGCGGGCTGTGGTCGCCGACCGAGTCGGGGCCGGAGGGCCACATCTCCGTGTAGTGCTCCGGGTCGAAGAGGCGGGCCTGCACCTCCTCGGGCCATGCGAGGTACTGACGGCTCTGCACGGTCACCACCTGCTGGCGCCGCACGTTGCCCTCGTCCTTGCTCTTCCAGACCACGGAACGGCCCTGCTTGCGCCACCTGCCGTCGTAGACGGTGATCTTCACCTGGGGCCCGAGGAAGTGTTCGAGGAGCAGCGCGAGGGACAGGCCGACGGGACCACCGCCCGCGACCGTGACCTGGAGTACCGGTCCCTGTTCGCTCTTCTGCCCGGCGTGCGTGACGGACCGGGGCAGGGAGAGCGCCATCAGCGTCTCCATGGCGTCCGCCACCTCGAAGCGGAACTCCTGGTCGCCCAGGGTGATCTCGTCACCGGGCTGCAGCAGCCGGGACTCCACCTCCTCCCCGTTGACCAGCGTGCCGTTGCTGCTCTCCAGGTCACGCAGCACGTAACCCTTGTCCTCGTCGAAGACGATCTCCGCGTGGAAGCGGGAGACGCTGAGGCTGGAGATGACGACGGTGTTCTCCGAGTTGCGCCCAAAGGTGACGCGGGTGTCCAGGACCGGGATGCGCTCCCCCGCCAGCAGACCTTCGAGTCCGACCAGCACCGGTGCCACGGCACTTCCTTCCAGGAGTGATTGACCTCGACATCACTGCGGCACCGCCGGACACTGCCACGCACGTCCACGCCGGGCGGCAGTCAACCGGCGGAACAGCGACACGCTTGACATGTGGGTGAACCGTGAGACAGATCGGGTACGACGGCGCCACGGTTCTCCGGGCGGCGTCCGGCTTTCCTCACCAATTCGCCCCCATCCGGGAGCTTATCCTTGCTCAGCCAGGCAGTTCCAGTGGGCGCCGCGCCGCGATGTCACACCGGTACACCGGGAGTTCGCCGGTTCCGGCCACTGCTCCCGGCGGGCGGGTGCGGGAAGCCGCGTCGTCCCGGGCGGGCGGTGCGGGCCGGGCGGCAGACGCCCGGCCCGCCTTCCGGCCGGCGGCGGGATCAGCCGGCGTGGCCGGTGTGCCCGTCGGAGCGCGTGCGGTGCAGGCTGAAGGTCTCGAAGACCGACAGTTCACCGTTCGGCTTGTTCACGTTGTAGTACGTGACGTGCATCCGGGTGGTGTCACCGGGGTGCCGGCCGGGGTCGACGGTGAAGGCGGCGAAGCCGTAGGGGTGTTCGACGTCGCGGACACCCACCCACACGGCCTTCTCCTGGACGTAGGTGGAGGTGCGCTTGCCGTTCGAGCCGGCGGTCGCCGACACGGCGGTGATCACCTTGCCGGTGCCGTCGTCGAAGAACTTCTGGTTCGTGGTCCCCGAGACACCGCCGCCGCCGAGGATCATGTGCACGGTGCCGAGGTTGGCGTCGATGTCGTCGGTGGCCCGGGAGACCGGGTTGGGCGTCAGCGTCTCGCTGCCGTTCACCACGCCGCGCACGGCCAGCGAGCGCTCGTAGTTGTGCTCGTGACCGCAGAGCACCAGGTCGACGCCGTACCGGTCGAACAGCGGGCCGTACTTCTCGCGCAGACCGAGGTCGGCGCCGTTGGCGTCGGAGGAGCTGACCATGACCTGGTGCATGGCCACGACCACCCAGTCGACGTCCTTGGAGGAGCGCGCCGCCTTCAGCTCCTTCTCCAGGAAGGCGAGCTGGCGGCCGCCGGAGTAGCCGCTGATGTAGATGTCGCCGCCGTCCTGGAGGCAGTTGTCGTCGTTCTGCAGCACGATGACCCGCACCGAACCGGCCGTGAACGCGTACCACAGGCCCGCGAGTTCGGCGTCGGTCTCGGTGGAGGGCAGCGAGAAGTACGTCTGGTAGGCGCCGAGGCCGAGCGGGCCGTTGGCCTTCTCGATCTCGTGGTTGCCGGCCGCCGGCATCCAGGGGCGGAAGCGCGCCGAACGGGTGTTGTTGGTGAAGAAGTTGTTCCAGGTGCGCACCCGGTCGACGTCCAGGTTGGCGTAGCAGAGGTCGCCGTTGAGGAGGTGGAACAGCGGGGCGACCTGCTCGATGCCGGTGACGATGTCCTTCGTCGCGGGCGTGGAGTTGGCGTCCAGGCCGACGGATCCGTCGGCCGCCCAGGTGACCTGTGGGGCGGACTGGTCGCCGAAGCTGGTGAAGGTGACCGGCCGGCGGCCCTGCGGAGCGGTGCGGAACGTGCCGCTGTCGGGGGTCGCGCCCTCGTGCGTGGCGAGGTAGAGGTAGTCCGTGTCCGGCTCGAGCCCCTTCAGCAGGGCGTGGTGGACGTGGACGGTGCGGTTCGAGGTGCCGTCGACGTAGGTGACGGTCCGGGCCTTCTTGCTGGAGCCGAAGCCGTGCTCCAGGGTGCCGTAGCGGACGACGGGCCTGGTCACCGGGCGGTCCGTGATCCAGGACACCGTCATCTGGGTGCGCGGGTCCGCCCCGAAGGTCAGGTGCAGGCCCTGGACGGGGGGCGCGCCGGAGGAGTCCGCGGTGAGGTGGAAGGCCGGAGCGGCCGACGATGCCGCCTGGGCCGTACCCGCTCCGAGGAGGCCGGTCGCGGCGGCCCCCGCCCCCGCGGTCCCCAGCAGGCCCAGCGCGTGCCGGCGGCTGAGCCCCTCCGGGCCCTCCGCCGATCTGTCCTGTGACGACTCTGTGTGTGTGGTCATGACGCCCTCCCGACGAGCAGCTGAGCAGACAACGACCGCACCCTTGCCCAGCCCAACTGCTGCCACATGAACACCACATGACCACCTGGCCACCACATGTCAGGCATCTGGCCGACAAGGCCGGCTCCTGGCCCGCTCCTGGCCCGCTCCTGGCCCCCCCCCCCCCTGGCCGACCCCTGCCCGTGCCTTTGCCGGCCGCGGCCCTGCCCTTGACCTGCGGGGGTCCGACACCCCGGCCCCGGCGGTGCGCCGGCCGGGGCGGGACCGGCTTGTAGCATGCTGGTCCGACCCTGGAGGACATGGATGCGCGCCGGTGACCACGCCGACTCCCTCGACCGGGCGACGAAGGAGTTCGTCGCGGCGCGTCCACAGCTCTTCGGTATCGCCTACCGCGTCATCGGCAGCGCCGTGGAGGCCGAGGACATCGTCCAGGAGGCATGGGTGCGCTGGCAGAACACCGACCGCACCGACATCCACGAGCCGGCCGCCTTCCTGGCCACGGTGACCACCCGGCTGGCGATCAACTTCACGCAGTCGGCGCGGGTGCGCCGGGAGTCGTACGTCGGGCCCTGGCTGCCCGAACCGGTCGACACGCGGCAGGATCCGCAGCTGGGCGCCGAGCGCGCCGAGGCGCTCGACATGGCGGTGCTCTTCCTGCTGGAGAAGCTGAACCCGGTGGAGCGGGCCGCGTACGTGCTGCGGGAGGCGTTCGACTACACGTACCGGCGGATCGCGGACATCGTGGAGACCAGCGAGGCCAACGCCCGCAAGCTGGTGAGCCGGGCCCGCAAGCGACTGGCGGCGGAGCGCAGGGAGCCGGTCGGCTCCGCCGAGCACCGGCGCTTCCTCGAGGTGTTCCTCGCCGCCGCGCAGAACGGCGACCTGGCGGTCCTGGAGGAGATCCTCACCGAGGACGTCGTCAGCTACGCCGACGGGGGCGGCATCCGCGGGGCGTCGAAGATCCCGGTGTCCGGGGTGCCGCACGTCTCCCGGTACCTCGTCGCCTTCGCCCCGCGGTTCTGGCCGCAGGCCCAGGTGCGGTGGGTCGAGGCCAACGGCAGGCCGGCCGTCCTGGTCTCGGCCTCGGGGACCGCGGTGGCACTGTTGCAGGCCGACGTCTCGGCGCGCGGCATCGAACGTCTCCTGTGGGTACTGAACCCCGCCAAGCTGGCTCGCTACGTGGCGTCGCTGGAGGGGTGACGTGCCCGCCCCGCCGGAATCCCGGAGTGCGTGTCACACCTGAGGGGGCTGCGCGGTCTCTTCTGTCGGAAGCGCCAGAAGGATCGTGAGAGGAATCCCGTCATGAAGGTCGTAGTCATCGGTGGCACCGGACTCATCGGCTCGAAGCTGGTTCGCAGGCTCGGCGAGCAGGGGCACGACGCGGTCGCCGCCGCACCGAGCACCGGCGTCGACACCCTGACCGGCGAGGGCCTGGCCGACGCCCTGGAGGGCGCCACGGTCGTGGTCGACGTGTCCAACTCCCCCTCGTTCGAGGACCAGGCCGTCATGGACTTCTTCCGTGCCTCGACGGCCAACCTCCTCCAGGCCGAGGCCGAGGCCGGCGTGCGGCACCACGTGGCGCTGTCCGTGGTGGGCACCGACCGGCTGCAGGACAGCGGGTACTTCCGGGCCAAGCAGGCCCAGGAGGAGCTGATCGAGGCGTCCGGCATCCCCTACACGGTCGTCCACGCGACCCAGTTCTTCGAGTTCGCGAAGGGGCTCGCCGACGGGGTCACCGACGGCGACACCGTGCGGCTGCCCGCCGGCCGGATCCAGCCCATGGTCTCCGACGACGTGGCCGCGGCCGTGGCCCGCGCCGCGGCCGGTGTCCCGGTGAACGGCGTGGTGGAGACCGGCGGTCCGGAGAGCTTCGAGCTGGAGGAGTTCATCCGGATGGGGCTCACCGCCCAGGGCGACCCCCGCAAGATCGTCACCGACCCGCTGGCCACGTACTGGGGGGCCGAGCTGCAGGAGGACACGCTCCTGCCGGGCGAGGGCGCGGACCTCGGCGAGGTCCGGTTCGCCGACTGGCTGGCCGGGCAGGAGTAGGGCCCGCTCCGCGGGGGTCCGGCACGGCGGCCGGGCCCCTGCCCGCCGGGCTAGGGCCTGTCTGACAATTCCCGTCTGTCTCTCCCGTCTGCCTCGCGACGCCGTGCACGCTCCCCCAGAGGGGGTACCGCCACTCGCCGCACCGGGCGCAGACCCGAGTGCGTCCCGTACGAGGGCCTGCGCCCGGCACGCCGAGAGCACGCACCTGACGCCGCGAGGCCGCCCTCCGGGCGACGACGGGAATGGTCAGACAGGCCCTCAGACAGGCCCTAGGACGCACCGACCAGCACCACGGTGACGCACAGCGCCATCGCCGCGGTGACCAGGAGCATCGCGGTCAGCGTGCCGCGCAGCCACCGTCCGAAGCGGGCGTGGTGGCGCTGTTCCACCGCACTGACGCTGGCGGCGATGTGCTCCGTCACCATGTGGGCCACGTAGGCCTGCTCCTGGAGATACCAGCGCTCGATGTCCGCCTTCTGCTCCGGGGTCAGCCCGGGCTCCCGGGCGACGAACGCCGAGACGCGCCGGCGTGCCGCCCTCAGGTGGGCCTGCTGGTACAGGAAGTCCTGGATGTCGGTCAGGCCGCGGGCGGCCTCCTCGCTCGTGTCCATGGTGTGCTCCGCAGGTGAGGCGGCGGCTGTCCGGCCGGTCGCGGGGTACGCGCGTCGGGAGGGAGAGCTGCGCGCACGAACGTGTCGAGCCGGGACGGGTCGGGGCCGGCGGTCTCGCGAACGCCGTGGAGCGGGAGCAAGTGGTGCGAACGTCCAGCGTGGCAAGTTCCGCACGCGGTCGCAAGAGTGTCGGCACCGTGGTCGGCGGCGTGTTCGGCGGACCACGTCGACGGAGCGCCCCGTGGCCCGGTACGCCGAGGCGTGCACCGGCGGATCCCCATGCTCCGACGACGCCGAGCAGCGCAGGACCGCGCGGCGGGTCAGACGGGCGTCGACGCGGACGGTGCGAACGGCGCCCCGTGTCCTGGCACGATCAGCGCGGGCCGGAGGGCCAGGACCTTCTGCCTGGCCTGCCGCAGTTGCTCCCGATCGGGTGCGAAGGGGTCGTCGGCGGGTCCCTCGGCGGTCCACCACAGATGGGTCAGGACCACCAGGCCCTCGCCGGCCCCGACCAGGGTGGTGACGTCCTGTGGGGTGTGGCCGGGGGTCGTCATGAGAGTGATCGACGGCGACACCTGGTACCCGTCGGCATCGCGGTCCTCCCAGACGTCGTTCCGGTAGATCGCCATGTGGTCGTGGAAGCGGGCCTCGGGAAACAGCGCGGCGTTCAGCGTGTGGTCGGGGTGGTGGTGGCTGAAGATCACGTCGGTGACGTCTTCCGGGCCCAGCCCGTGGTGGGCGAGGGGATCCAGGATCAGCCGACGGTCCGCGACCATGCCGGGATCGACGACCGCGACGGTTTCGCCGTCGCGGAGCAGGGTGACGGTACCGGCGACTCGTGTGTCGGCGTAGCCCGTGGTCAGGACGTGGAAGGCGGCAGTCATGACGGCTCCTGGCGGCTGGGGGTCGTGCGCGGGCGGCGCGGGCGGCGCGGGCGGGCGAGGACACGGCGGCGGCAGCTGCCGGCCGCCCTGGGGCCGTCGTCCCGATCGGGGAGCTGCACGTGTCGCACGACCTGTTCCGGACTCCAAGTGATCCGTCAAGAATAGGGGGTACGGCCCCGACCGGCGCGGCCCACTGGTCAGTCAGGTCGATTCGGTCGAAGCGCGTCGACAGCGGGCAGCCGCCTCGGCACCGCCGGCGAGCGGTCGATGACCAAGTGGTCAATGACCGAGTAGGAGAACATCTCGCGGTGTGGGAGCCCTTGTTTCGCGCGAAACCTCTCGATTACCTTCGCTGTCGGGTGAAGCGCTTCGACACCTGCCTGACCGCCTGGCGCCCCCGCCGCCACGACTCGACGAGAGGATCCCCTCCGGTGCCCCGTCAGTATCGGGCGGACGCCACGTTCGCCAATCCCGTGATCCCCGGCTTCCATCCCGATCCGAGCGTCTGCCGGGTCGGCGACGACTACTACCTCGCCTGCTCCAGCTTCGAGTACTTCCCCGGCGTCCCCCTCTTCCACAGCCGTGACCTGGTGCACTGGCGACAGCTCGGCAACGTCCTGGCCCGACCGGAGCAGTTGCGTCTTCCTGCCTCCATGCCGTCGTCGGGCGGCATTTACGCCCCCACCCTGCGCCATCACGACGGACGCTTCTGGCTGATCGTCACCAACTGCAGCGAGGGCGGCGGCAACCTGATCGTGACGGCGACCGACCCGGCCGGCCCGTGGTCGGATCCGATCCCGGTACCGGGCGTGCCCGGGATCGATCCGGACCTGGCCTGGGACGAGGACGGAACCTGCTGGTGCACCGTCGCCGGGGTGGCACAGGTACGGGTCGACCCGTCCACCGGACGGACGTTCGGCACACCGCACCGGCTCTGGTCCGGCGGCCCCGGCGCGAAGGCTCCCGAGGCACCGCACCTGTACCGGATCGGCGAGTACTGGTACCTGCTCATCGCCGAGGGCGGTACCGAGCGCGGCCACGGCGTGTCGGTCGCCCGCGGTCCCTCCCCCGACGGCCCCTTCGAGCCCTGTCCCGGCAACCCGATCCTCACCCACCGGGGCACCGACCACCCCGTTCAGAACACCGGCCACGGCGACCTCGTCCAAGCACCCGACGGCACCTGGTGGATCGTCTTCCTCGGTGTCCGGCCGGGGGGCGGCACCCCTGGCTGGCACGTCCTCGGCCGGGAAACCTTCCTCGCGCCCGTGACCTGGAAGGACGACTGGCCGGTCGTCGGCGAAGTGGCGCTGGAGGCACCCGCTCCCGGGTGGCCGCTGTACCCGGGCCCCGCCGAGGAGCCACGCGACGATTTCGACCTCTCCGCGCTGCGGCCGGCGTGGATCTCCCTCCGGGACCGCCCCGCCGAGCACCACAGCACCGTGGAACGCCCCGGGTGGCTGACACTGCGGGCCCGCGGCGGCTCGCTGGACGAACCCGACGTCGTGTTCACGGGCCGCCGCCAGCAGCACCTGCGCTGCCGGACACGCACCCTCGCAGACCCCGCCCAGGGCCGCGGCGGCCTCGCCGTCCGCCTCGACGAGCGGCACCACTACGAGATCGAGGCGTCCGCCACCGACGTCCGGGTGATCGCCCGCGTCGGCTCCCTGCGCTGCGTCGTGGCGTCCCGGCCCCTGCCCGAAGGGCCCGTCGTCCTGGGCGTCGACATCACCGAACCGCCGGCTCAGCACGACCCACGCACCGGACCGGACATCCTCTCCTTCGGTCTCCAGGAGCCGGACGGCACGTTCACCGTCCTGGCCACGCTGGACGGCCGCTACCTGTCCACCGAGGTGGCCGGCGGCTTCACCGGCCGCGTCATCGGCCTGTACGCCGCCGAAGGCGCCGTCCACTTCGACTGGTTCGACCACGAACCGCTCGCCTCCTGAGCGGGATGGCGTTCCGACGACAACGGACACCTGTACCGCTCGCGGACAACGGTCGGCCAGTTCCCGAACGGCTTCAGCAGCACCGTGATCGCGGCCCAGGACTCCAAGTACGCCCTGTTCGAAGCGAGCAGCGTGTACAAGGTGCAGGGCTCCGACCAGTACCTGCTCCTCGTCGAGGCCATCGCATCGGACGGCCGGCGCTACTCCCGCTCCTGGACCTCGGGCAGCCTGGCCGGCTCCTGGGCGCCCCTGGCCACGTCGGAGAGCAACCCGTTCGCGCGGCTCGGCAACGTCACCTTCGTGATGACGTTGAGCACTCCGTCCGGCACACCGGCCTCCCGCAGCACGTCCGCGACCAGCAGCCCGCAGGCGATCGGCGCGTCCTCGCTCGCCCTGACGACGACCGTGTTGCCGGCGGCGAGCGGTGCCGCCACCGCCCGCACGCCCAGGATGACCGGGGCGTGCCACGGCGCGAACGCCGCCACCACGCCCAGCGGTTCACGCACCGCCAGGCCCAACGTCCCCTGTTCCTGTGTGCTGAGCACCTCACCGCGCGGCGCGGTGACCGCGGCCGCCGCCTCCTGTGCCATGACGTCGGCGACCTGTTCGCCCCGCCCGTCCAGCAGGTCGGCCGCCCGGCGTCCCACTCGGTGATGCGTCCCTCCGGGTCGACCAGGACAAATGCCGGGGGGTACGCCTGTACCAGGAGGTGGCCGACTCCGTCACCCGAAGCCGCACCCCGGGCATCCGTACGCACAGGTTGATACCCGTTTCCCCCGCTTTCGACTGCAGACTCCGGCGCTCCCCTCGGCCCCGATGACCTCAGAAGCCGTTCTCGTACCGATGCTGTCGGGCGCGAGTTCGAGCGTGGCCACTCGGTCGCGTGGTCTTTGACTCCGGCACGCCCCACGCCAGGGCCTGCTGTCCGCGTGATGCACCGGACCGTGCGCGGCGGATTCTCGCGTCAGGCGGACGGGCGGGGGAGGGCGTCGAGCGCGGCGGCACGCACCTGAAGGTCACTCAGGGCCGCTTGGGCGAGGGGCGGGAACGGTTCGTCGCCGTCCGCCTTCATCCAGCGCTCGACGGCGACGGCGAAGGCGAGCATCGCCACTTCCGCGCCCAGCCGGGCGGTCAGTTCGTCCGTGCCGCGTTCACGCAGGGCGGCACCGATCGACGCCGCGATCCGGGCGTGCTTGAGCAGTCCGCGCTCCTGCAGGTCGCTGTTGGCCGCGACCACCCGCCTGCGCTGGACGGCCTTGGCCCGCCGCTGCGGGGTCATGACCGGACCGGTGGCCGCGAACGCCGCCCACAGGCACTGCGCGAGCGTCGCGTCCGCGGCGGCAGCGCGGACGCCGTCGGCGAACAGGCCGGCCAGTACGTCCTCGCCGCCGAACAGGACCTCGCGCTTGTCGGCGAAGTGACGGAAGAACGTGGCGCGGTTCAGGCCGGCGCGGTCCGCGATCTGCGCGACGGTCGTCTCGTCGAAGCCGTTCTCCACGAACAGGTCCAACGCCGCGCTCTCCAGGCGCTCACGCGCGTCCGGTGCCCATCTGCTCACCATCGCAGTCTAGGCGAAGCGACCAGGTCGCATCACCCTGGCGAACGATGCGACTCAGTCGCATTATTGCGGTACTGTTGATGCAACAGCGTCGCATCACTCTCTCGCGAGCGAATCCATGCCGCGCGTCCTCGGTCGCGCCGTCATCAAGGGGTCCCTCTCATGCGTATCTTCGTCACCGGTGCTTCCGGCTGGATCGGCTCAGCCGTCGTCCCCGAACTCGTCAATACCGGGCACCAGGTCCTCGGGCTCGCCCGCTCGGACGCCTCCGCGCACGCGGTCGCCGCGATGGGAGCGGAGGTGCTGCGCGGCGATCTGAACGACACCGATGTGCTGCGCGCCGGCGCCCTGGGCAGCGACGGCGTCATCCACCTGGCCTTCGTCACTCCCAGCACGAGCGAGGCGGCGACACGGACGGACGCCAAGGCCCTCGAGACGTTCGCCGCCGCCCTCGCCGGCTCCGACAGGCCCCTGGTGGTCTCCGGCGCCACACTCGTGACACCTGGCCGGCCCGCGACCGAGCACGACGAACTCGTCGCGCAAGGACCCGTCGCCGCCCGCGTCGCCAACATGCGGGCGGCGCTCGCAGCAGCAGAGACGGGTGTGCGCACCTCCCTGGTCATGCTGCCGCGGTCGGTCCACGGCGAGGGGGAGCGGCACGGCTTCGTCCCCCAGCTCATCGCCACGGCCCGGGCCAGGGGCGTCTGCGGCTACATCGGCGACGGCACCAGCCGCTGGCCCGCCGTCCACGTCAAGGACGCCGCGACCCTCTACCGGCTGGCCGTCGAGCAGGCACCCGCCGGCTCCGTCCTCAACGCCGTCGGCGACGACGGCGTACCGGTCCGCGAGATCGCCGAGGCCATCGGCCGACACCTCGGCCTGCCCGCACACTCCCTGCCCGCCGAGGAGTTCAGCGGGATGCTCGTGCGCCTCCTCAGTACCGACATGCCCGCCTCCAGCACCGTCACCCGACAACTCCTGGGATGGAAACCCACCCACCCCGGCCTCATCGAGGACATCGAACAGGGCCACTACTTCCTGTGACCAACTACAGACAGCAGACGTGAGAGGCCGTCCTCCACAGCGATCCGTTCGGGCGCCGGTTCGAGTGCCGTGACTCGGTCGCGTCATCTCCGACTCTCTGACCGCAGTCCTGCGGTTCAGTGGTCGCGGCCGACCGCGCAGCCCCAAAGACGGGCTCCGCCGCGGGCGCGTCCGCGAGCGGCCCGGGTTCCCTCCCGGGCCCGGAGGCCTCCGCCGCCGGGCCCGGGTCGGCCGCGGAGGCCTCCGGGCCCCGCGGATGCGCGGCACCGGCAGGACCCCGCCGACACGCTGCCGCGCCATCGGCCACTCCTGTCACTCCGTCTCCGCCCCGGCACGCGACACACGACACACGACTGACAGGAAGCTGTCACACGCGGACCGGAATGCGGCCTCGTCGGCCCCCGTTCTGACTGGTACGGCTGCTGCAGAGCCTCGCCGATGAAAGAGGACGGACGCATGACGACTGAGGCCACCACTACGGATCTCCAGGCCTTCACCGAGAGCTGGCAGGACTGGCACCGGGCCCAGGAGGCCCGGCTCTCCGCCCCGCACGGGTTCCTGGCCATCACCGGGCTGCACTGGCTCGACGACCGCCCGCAGCGCTTCCCCGACGCCCCGGGCGCCTGGCGCACCGGCCCGGACGGGGTCGTCGTCACCCTGGACGACGGCGAGGAGCTGGTCGTCGACGGGACGGCGGTGCGGTCCGAGCACCGATTCGGCGTGCTTGCCGAGCGCAGCGGTGTCGACGCGGTCTGGGGCGACGCCGTCATCGAGGTCGCCAGGCGCGGCGGGAACGACATCGTGCGTCCCCGGCACCCGGAGGCGCCACTGCGCACCGCCTTCACCGGAACCCCCGTCTACGACCCCGACCCGCGCTGGGCCGTGACCGGCCGCTACGTCCCGTTCGACGAGCCGCGGCCGACCACCGTGGGCGCAACGGTGGAGGGCCTGGAGCACGTCTACGACGCCCCGGGCCGGATCGACTTCGAGCTCGCCGGGCGGCAGCTGTCCCTGACCGCGTTCCCCGGACACGATCCGGGCGGGCTGATGGTGCTGTTCACCGACGCGACCTCCGGGGTCACCACCTACGCGGCCAACCGGTCCCTGACCGTCGGGCCGCCCGCCGCCGACGGCACGGTGGTCCTGGACTTCAACCGCGCCGCGAACCTGCCGTGCGCCTACACGGACCTGGCCACCTGCCCGCTGCCGCCGGCCGGGAACCGGCTGCCGGTGGCGGTCGAGGCCGGGCAGAAGATCCCGCGCGAGCGCGGCGGATCCTGACCCGGACGGCAGGGCCCGGCACGCGTGATCCACGGGGCGGGGTCCGCGCATGTCCGCCGGGACGTGCGACGGCAGGCCGTAGGCCGAGCGTTGCGACGTCGTGGCTCGTCGCGCGGTTCTCCGTGCCCCTTGGGGGCCTGCCGGACCCCGCTCAGCGCCGGCCGGCCTGCCAGAGGTCCCGGAGCAGGGCGATCTCCGCCATGTGGTGGATGAGTTCGAGATTCGCACCGCACAGTACGTCGACGAAGAGGTCGTCGGGATCGGAGCCGTACGGGTACCGGGAGAAGCCGACGGTGTCGAGCTGCTCGTCGGTCACGGTGGCGACGCCGGCCCGCCAGCGGTCCAGGTCCGCCCAGAACCGGTCCAGGGCCAGGGCGGCGACGGGCGTGAAGTCGACGAGCCGTGCGGGGTCCTGCCGCCGGGTGCCGAAGGTCCACTCCCAGCGGGCGGCGAAGCCCGAGTGCAGGTGCCCGAGCCGCCACGCGATGGTGGTGACCGGGGTCCGGTCGGGCTCCGGCGCGGCGGTGCCGGCGAGGACCTCCTCGACGCGTCCGACGCTCACGCTCCAGTCGTCGGCGATCTTCTCGACGGTCATGCCCGCGGCGACCTGCCGGGCCACCTCGGCGTACTCGCTCGCCGGGATGTCGGGCGCGCCCCTGTCGAGGACCCAGTCGCCGGGGCCGTACGCCCTGGGCGTCGCCGCCTCGTCGCGCCGCCGGATCGACCAGGAGCCGCCGGGTACCGGCTCCCACAGGTACTCCTCGTCGCCGAGCCCCGTCAGGCGCACCTGTGCCCGCTCCCTGGCGCAGTCGAACTGGTCCAGCAGCACGCCCAGTCGGCCGGTCCCCATGCCTGGCTCCCTTCGCGGTCAGCCGTTCGGCTGCGCCCGGGCGGAGGCTATCGGCCCGCCCGAGCGGGGCGCCACGGATTTCCGCGCCGGGGCCGGTCAGCTGTCGTAGTCGACGGTCAGCGACTCGGAGACCGGGTAGGACTGGCAGGTCAGGACGTAGCCGGCGGCCACCTCGGCGGGTTCCAGGGCGTAGTTGCGGCGCATGTCGGCCTCGCCGTCCGTGATGCGGGCACGGCAGGTCCCGCAGACGCCTCCCTTGCAGGCGAAGGGCAGGTCCGGGCGGATGCGGGCGGCGGAGTCGAGGATGGTGCGCCCGCGCGGGAGGCGCGCGGTGGTGGAGCGGCCGTCCAGGGTCACGGTCACCTCGCTGGCCGGGCCGGTCGCCACCGCCTCCTCGTGGCGGACGGGCTCGATCGGCTCGTCGGCGAAGAAGAGTTCCTGGTGGATCCGGCCGGCGGGGACGCCCAGTGCGGCGAGCACCTTCTGCGCGTCGAGGACCATGCCGTGCGGGCCGCACAGCCACCAGTGGCCGGCGCCCCCGATGTCGACCAGGCCGTCGATGAGGGCGCCGAGGCGGTCGCCGTCGAGACGTCCGGAGAGGAGCTCGGCCTCCCGGGGTTCGCGGGAGAGGACGTGGGCGAGGTGGAAGCGGGTGCGGTACTCGTCCTTCAGGTCGGCGAGTTCGTCGGCGAACATCACGGTGTCGGTGCGGCGGTTGCCGTAGAACAGCGTCACCGTCGAGCGGTCGTCGGCGGCGAGGACCGACTCGGCGATGGACATCATCGGGGTGATGCCGGAGCCGGCCGCGATGAGCACGTGGTGGCCCGGGACCGTGAGGTCGGGGGTGAAGGCTCCGGTGGGCGCCATCACCTCGACGGTGTCACCCGGGCGCACCTCGTGGACCAGCCAGGAGGAGAAGAGTCCGCCGGGCACCTCGCGGACGCCGATGCGGGGCGCGGTGCCGGCCGGCGAGCAGATCGAGTAGGAGCGCCGCTCGTCGCGCCCGTCGACCTCGCGGCGGAGGGTGAGGGACTGGCCGGGGCCGAAGGCGAACTCCGCCGCGAGGGCGGCGGGGATGTCGAAGGTGACCGCCACCGCGTCCTCGCACAGGGGCTGGACGGCGGCGACGCGCAGGGGATGGAAGGCAGGGCGGCGCCGGCGTGCTGGAGTCGCGGGGGCACCGGCGGTCGGTGCCGTCAGCTCTGCCATCAGATCTCCTTGACGTACTCGAACGGCTCCTGGCAGCTGAGGCAGCGCCACAGCGCCTTGCAGGAGGTGGCCGCGAACCGGGACGTCTCCTCGGTGGCGGCCGATCCGCAGCGGGGACACGGAACCGTGCGCCGGGTCGGCGACAGGTCCAGCGGGACGGGGCCCGCCGGGCGCGGGGGCGCGGCGTGGGGCGGGGCGATGCCGTGGTCGGCGAGTTTGCGGCGCCCCTCGGGGGTGATCCAGTCGCTGGTCCACGGCGGGTCCAGGACCGTGCGGATCTCCACGCGGCCGAAGCCGGCGTCGCGCAGGCGGGCGGCGACCCCGGCCCGCATCTCGGCCATGGCGGGGCAGCCCGAGTAGGTCGGGGTGAGGTCGGCGACCACCGTGCCGTCCTGCTCGACGGTGACGTCCCGCAGCACGCCGAGGTCGGCGAGGGTGAGCATGGGGAGTTCCGGGTCGGGCACCTGTTCGGCGATGTGCCGGGCCCGCCGGGCGTCGGTCAGGACGGTCACCACGTCGCCTCCGGGTGGGCGCGGGCCACACTCTGCAACTCGGCGAGGAGCGGGGCGAGATGGCCGGTGTGCTCGCCTTCGCGGCCCTGGCCGGGCAGTGGCGGGACGCGCGGCACGGGCAGACCGGCCGCGTCGAGGACCTGGTGGAGGTCGGCCAGCACCGCGTCGCGCACGTCGTGGGCGGCGAACAGCTCCGCCCAGTACGGGGCCTGCTCCTCCAGGGCGGTCAGCATCCGGGCGTGCGACTCCTGAGTGCCGTCGCCGAGGCGTACGACCCACTCGGCGGCGTACTGCCGGTGGTAGGTGAGCTCCTTGACACCCTTGGCCGCGATCGCCGCGAGCACCGGGTCGGGCGCGGCGGCCAGTTCGGTGAAGTGGGCGAGCCGCCAGCTCGCGAACACCAGGAGCCGCAGGACCGAGAAGGCGAAGTCGCCGTTGGGGAGTTCGGCAAGGCGTACGTTGCGGAACTCGGCGGTGTCCCGGAAGTAGGCGTAGGCGTCCTCCGTGCGGCCGGTGCCGTCGGTCTGGCCGGCCCGGGAGTAGAGCAGCCGGGCCTGGCCCAGCAGGTCGAGGCCGATGTTGGCCAGGGCCACCTCCTCCTCCAGCTCGGGGGCGCGGGTGACCCATTCGGCGAGCCGCTGGGTCAGCACCAGGGCGTCGTCGCCGAGCGCCAGGCAGGCGGCGGCCAGTTCGGCGGCGTCGACGCCCTCGGGCACGGCGGTGTCGACACCGTGCAGGGGGTCCTCGAAGCCGGTGCCGAAGGCCCAGCGCGCGTCGCTGTCGTCGTGCCCTTCGGCCAGGCTCAGGTAGACGTGGTCGTCGCTCATCACCGGCTCCTAGATGTGCGGGACATCGTCGGGGATGTCGTAGAAGGTCGGGTGCCGGTAGACCTTGTCGGCGCTGGGGTCGAAGAAGGGGTCCTTCTCGTCCCGGGTGGAGGCGGCGATGTGCTCGGAGCGCACGGCCCAGATGCTGACGCCCTCGTTGCGGCGGGTGTACAGGTCCCGGGCGTGGGTGAGGGCCATCTGGTCGTCCGCCGCGTGCAGCGAGCCGACGTGGACGTGGTTGAGGCCGCGCTTGCCGCGCACGAAGATCTCGTACAGGGGCCAGTTCCCGGTGTCGCTCATGCCACCGCCTCCTCGCGGGCGCGGGCGGCCTGCTTGGCGGCGTGGGCACCGGCGGCCGCACGCACCCAGGCGCCTTCCTCGTGGGCGGCCCGCCGGCGCTCCATGCGCTGCGCGTTGCACGGGCCGTTGCCGCTGATGACTTCCTTCAGCTCGGAGAAGTCGGGAGTGCCGAAGTCGTGGTGGCCGCGCTCCTCGTTCCAGCGCAGCTCGGGGTCGGGCAGGGTCACGCCGAGCCTGGCGGCTTGCGGCACGGTCATGTCGACGAAGCGGCGGCGCAGTTCGTCGTTGCTGTGCCGCTTGATCTTCCAGGCCATGGACTGGGCGGAGTTGGGCGAGTCGTCGTCGGGCGGCCCGAACATCATCAGGGACGGCCACCACCAGCGGTCCACGGCGTCCTGCACCATCTCCCGCTGGGCGTCGGTGCCGCGCATCATGGTCATCAGCAGTTCGTAGCCCTGCCGCTGGTGGAAGGACTCCTCCTTGCAGATCCGCACCATCGCGCGCGCGTAGGGGCCGTAGGAGCTGCGGCACAGCGGCACCTGGTTGCAGATGGCCGCGCCGTCCACGAACCAGCCGATGACGCCGACGTCCGCATAGCTCAGCGTCGGGTAGTTGAAGATCGACGAATACTTCTGCCGGCCTTCGAGGAGGCGCTCGGTGAGCTCCGCGCGGTCGATGCCCAGGGTCTCGGCGGCCGAGTAGAGGTACAGGCCGTGGCCGGCCTCGTCCTGGACCTTGGCGAACAGGATCGCCTTGCGGCGCAGCGAGGGCGCCCTGGTGATCCACTCGCCCTCCGGCTGCATGCCGATGATCTCCGAGTGCGCGTGCTGGGCGATCTGCCGGATCAGCGTCCTGCGGTAGCCCTCCGGCATCCAGTCGCGCGGCTCGATCCGCTGGTCCCGTGAGATCGTCGCCTCGAAACGGGACTCCAGATCGTGCTCGGCGTCCCTTCCGGCCGCTTCAGTCATCTCCACCCACTCCCAACCGACCATTCGTTCGGTTCATCATACGGTGCGCCCTCCCCCGTCTGGCAAGGGGCTACGCCGGGTGTCGTACGCCGGGGAGGTGCTCACACCCGCTCCACCAGGAGTGCGGCGCCCTGACCGACCCCGACGCAGAGCGTGGCGAGGCCGCGGCGGCCGTTCTCGCGTTCGAGGCGGCCGAGCAGGGTGAGCAGGATGCGGGCGCCGGAGCAGCCGAGGGGATGGCCGAGGGCGATGGCGCCGCCGTCGGCGTTGACCCTGTCCTCGTCCAGCTCGAGGCGGCGGATGACCGCGAGTGCCTGGGCGGCGAAGGCCTCGTTGAGCTCGACGGCGTCCAGGTCGGCGGTCTGCCGTCCGGCGCGGGCGAGGACCTTCTCGGTGGCGGGGACCGGGCCGAGGCCCATGAGGTTGGGCTGGACGCCGGCGGAGGCCGAGGCGATGATCCGGGCGCGCGGGGTGAGGCCGTGGCGCTCGACCGCCTCGGCGCTCGCCACCACCAGGGCGGCCGCGCCGTCGGACAGCGGCGAGGAGGAGCCCGCCGTGACGATGCCGTCCGCGCGGAAGACGGCGCGCAGGGAGCCCAGCTTCTCCAGGGTGGTGGAGGGGCGGGGACCCTCGTCCCGGGTGACCTCGCCGTCGCGTACCGGGACGGGCACGATCTCGCGGTCGAAGCGGCCCGCCTCCTGGGCGGCCACGGCCCGCTGGTGGCTGCGCAGGGCGAAGGCGTCGGAGTCGGCACGGGTGATGCCGTCGAGGGCGGCGACCTCCTCCGCGGTCTCGCCCATGGACAGCGTGACCCTGACCGTCTCGGGTCCGGCGTCCGCGGGCACCTCCCGGTCGGCGGCGGTGAAGCGCGGGTTGGTGAAGCGCCAGCCCAGGGCGGTGTCGTGCACCTGCCCGGGCTTGGCCCAGGGGGTACCGGGCTTCTCCGTCACCCAGGGCGCCCGGGTCATCGACTCCACTCCCCCGGCGACCACGAGGTCCGCCTCGCCGGCGCGGATCGCCTGGGCGGCCGAGGCGACGGCCGTGAGGCCCGAGGCGCACAGGCGGTTGACCGTGTAGCCGGGCACGGTGTGCGGCAGTCCGGCGAGCAGGACCGCCATCCGGGCCACGTCCCGGTTGTCCTCGCCCGCCTGGTTGGCGGCTCCCAGGACCACCTCGTCCACGGCTTCGCCCGGGACGCCGGAGCGCCGGACGGCCTCGGCGACGACGAGGGCGGCGAGGTCGTCCGGCCGTACGGCGGCGAGCGCGCCACCGTAGCGGCCCTGCGGGGTGCGGGCCCCGTCGATCAGGTAGACGTCGGACATCGGGCGGTCTCCTCGGCTTCGGCGTGCACGGTCCGCCACCGGCCGCCGGGCGGCGCGGCGGCCGGTGGCGAACGGGTCCCGGACGGGGTGGCGCGGGCCCTTCCGCGGCCCGCGGTCCACCTCTTGACACGCAGGTGTGTTGCTGGATTACTTGACCACGCCGCACGCTAACCGAATGTTCGGTCGGTTCACAAGGTGGTGGAAATGACGACCCAGGTACCCGGGACGACACCTGGCCCCGTCGAGACGATGTTCGCCGCGGACGAGGCGTCCAGGCGGCTCGGGATCGAGCTGCTGGAGCACGGCGAGGGGACGGCCGTGCTGCGGATGACCGTGACCGCCTCTCAGGTCAACGGGCACCGCATCGCCCACGGCGGGCACGTGTTCCTGCTGGCCGACACGGCGTTCGCCTGCGCCTGCAACAGCCACGGTCCGGTGACGGTCGCCGCCGGCGCCGACATCGACTTCGTCGCGCCCGCGTACGAGGGGGACGTGCTGGTCGCCACCGCGCGGGAGCGGGTCCGGTTCGGCCGCAGCGGTGTGTACGACGTGAGTGTCGTGCGGGGCGACGAGGTGATCGCGGAGTTCCGCGGCCGCAGTCGCACCCTCCGCACGCAGAACGAGGAGCCGCAATGAGCAGCGAAGTGATCGCGCCCGGGCCCAGGGGCACCCGCCGGGGAGAGCCGATCCCCGAGGCCCTGCTGGACGAGGCCGAGCGGATGTCCCGCGAGGAGGTCGCGGCGCTCCAGCTCACCAGGCTGCGCACGACGCTGCGGCACGCGTACGACAACGTGGAGCTGTACCGCAAGAAGTTCGACGCGGCCGGCGTCGGCCCGGACGACTGCCACACCCTTGCGGACCTCGCCCGTTTCCCCTTCACGACCAAGGCGGACCTGCGGGACACCTACCCCTTCGGCATGTTCGCGGTGCCGATGTCCGAGGTGCGGCGGGTGCACGCCTCCAGCGGTACCACCGGCCGCCCCACCGTGGTCGGCTACACCGACAACGACCTGTCCATGTGGGCGGACGTCGTCGCCCGCTCCATCCGGGCCGCCGGCGGCCGCCCGGGGCACAAGGTCCATGTCTCCTACGGCTACGGCCTGTTCACCGGCGGCCTGGGCGCCCACTACGGCGCCGAACGCGCCGGCTGCACGGTGATCCCGGCCTCCGGCGGCATGACCGCGCGCCAGGTGCAGATCATCCAGGACTTCCGGCCCGAGATCATCATGGTCACGCCGTCCTACATGCTGACCCTGCTCGACGAGTTCGAGCGCCAGGGCGTCGACCCGCGCTCCACCTCCCTGCAGGTCGGCATCTTCGGCGCGGAGCCGTGGACGGAGGAGATGCGCCGGGAGATCGAGGAGCGCCTGGACATCCACGCGGTCGACATCTACGGGCTCTCGGAGGTCATCGGCCCCGGGGTGGCGCAGGAGTGCGTGGAGACCAAGGACGGGCTGCACGTCTGGGAGGACCACTTCTACCCGGAGGTCGTGGATCCGCTGACCGACGAGGTACTGGCGGAGGGCGAGAGCGGCGAACTGGTCCTCACCTCGCTGACGAAGGAGGCGCTGCCCGTCATCCGTTACCGCACCCGCGACCTGACCCGGCTGCTGCCCGGCACCGCGCGTCCCGGTTTCCGCCGGATCGAGAAGATCACCGGGCGGTCCGACGACATGATCATCCTCCGGGGCGTCAACGTCTTCCCCAGCCAGGTGGAGGAGATCGTGCTGCGGACGCCGGGGGTGGCCCCGCACTTCCAGATCCGGATCAGCCGGCGCGACCGCATGGACCACATGACGGTCCTGGTGGAGGCCCGGCCCGACGCCGGCCCCGCCGACCGTGCGGCGGCGGCACGGACCATCGCCCAGGGCGTCAAGGACGGCGTCGGGGTCACCGTCGAGGTCGAGGTCGTCGAACCGGAGACACTGGAGCGCTCGCTCGGCAAGATCCGCCGGGTCAAGGACCTGCGCAAGCCGTAATGCGCTGGCGGGCGGACGGCCCGAGTGCCTACGGTCCTGCCCATGCCCGAACTCCAGTTGCTCCGCGCCGATCACGCCCCGGCGCTGCTCGCCTTCGAGCGGGAGAACCGCGCCTATTTCGCGGCGTCGATCCCCGATCGCGGCGACGACTACTTCGCCCGGTTCGACGAACGGCACCGCGCGCTGCTGGCCGAGCAGGAGGCCGGGATCTGCTACTTCCATGTCCTGGTCGACCCGGCCGGCGAGGTGCTGGGCCGGGTCAACCTGGTGGACGTCGCGGACGGCGCGGCCGACCTGGGGTACCGGATCGCGGAACGCGCCGCCGGGCGGGGCCTGGCCACCTGGGGCGTACGGGAGGTGTGCCGCCGCGCCGTGGACACCTACGGCCTGACAACCCTGCGAGCCGCCGCCGCCCTCGGCAACACGGCCTCCCGAACCGTCCTCACCCGGACCGGGTTCACGGTGACCGGGGAGACGCGGCTCTCCCGCGAAACGGGGCTGACGTACGTGCTCCGCCTTCAGCCCTGAGCGGTCCGCCGGAATCGCCATGACGGGCCGCGGTTCGACCGCGGCACCGTCGTGACCGGTCGCGCTGTGCCTCCCCCAGCCTCGGGCCAGGGGAACCTCCAGCGCCCCCTCCGGGGCGCGGCCGCCCCGGAACGGGTCAGTCGGTGACCGGGCTGCCGTGGCCCCAGGCCCAGGCGAGGCGGTCGGCGCCGGACTGGTTGGTGGTGGCGAGCCAGGGGCGGGAGGGGTTGCCGACGAGCTTCTGGATCGAGTACGTGTCGTCGGTGCGCAGGCCGGGCCAGTACACCGAGCCCATGCCGAGCTTGCGGAAGGTGTCGGTGTCGGCCTGGATGAAGTTGACCGAGTTGTCGTCGGGTGCGGGCCCGTCGTAGTCGAGGCCGGTGGTCATGGGGGCACCGAACTCGTCGGCGACCGTGCGGTTCGCGCAGTCGCCGAGCCGCTCCTTCAGGTCGGCCACCCACTGGTCGTAGGTGGCGTAGCTCTTCCAGAAGCCGTAGTGGTGGAGGGAGAGGTAGGTGCCCTTCAGGCGCGGGTCGGCGCAGACGGTGGTGACGTGGTCGTTGTAGCCGGCGCCGCTGACGAAGACGCGGTCGTGCGGGACGGCCGGGTAGGTCGCCAGCCACTTCGCCGCGAGGTCGGCCCACTGGGCGTCGGTGTAGCCGTGCGGCTCGTTCATCGGCTCGAAGTAGACGTGCGGGTCGTGCCGGTAGGCCTGCACGACGGTGTTCCACATCGGCCAGTAGGTGGCCTCGTCGTCGATGAAGCCGTCCTTGGCGGCGCCGGTGCCCTCCCAGTAGGACACGATCACCTTGAAGCCCTGCGCCGAGGCCGCGTCGATGACGCCCCGGTACGACTTCCAGTAGGAACCGTTCACCGTGTACGGGTTGATGGGCAGCCGCACGGTGTTGGCCCCGAGGTTGGCGCGGAACGCCGCGATCACCCGGGTCGCCTTGGCGTAGGTCCGGGTGTAGCTGTCGGAGAGCGACAGGCCGGACAGGACCACGGGGTCGTCGGCGTAGTTGTCGCGCGGGTCGGCCCAGTTGACGCCCTTGAACTGGCTGGTGCCGTGGCCCGGTGCGGCGGCGGAGGCGGCGGCCGGGCTGCCGGTGAGGGCGGTGGCACCGACCGCGGCGACCGCGACCGCGGCGAGGGCGGCACGGGTGCGGGGGGCGATCCGGGTTCTGGCGGGGGTCTTGCGCATCAACGTGCCCTTTCGGAAGACGGCGGCTCGACGCGGGGCCCGCGGGCCCGACAGTGTTCACGTAAACATCGACGCGGCATGTTCACGTGAACATCGCCTCCGCGAGGATGCCCGCGGGATCTCCGCCGGGGCTGGTCACGGAGCGATGTTTACGTAAACTCGAAAGCGTCGGAATCGTGGCACCCGCTCCTGCGGCCGTCAAGGTTCCCGGTCCCGACTTCGCGTGCATGAAGGAGATTTGAGGGGTGGGGCGATGGGCCTGAACGAGCCGGGACAGCCGGTCGCACCGGCCGGCGGCGGTGCCCGGCGGGACGGTTCCGGAGTGCCCGGCGGGCGCCGCAAGCAGCGTGTCTCCATGGCGGACGTCGCCGAACTCGCGGGTGTCTCCTCGCAGACGGTCTCGCGGGTCTCCAACGGGCATCCCGGGGTGGTCCGTTCCACCCGGGAGCAGGTGCTGGCCGCCATGCGGGAGCTCGGCTACCGGCCCAACAGCGCTGCCCGCGCCCTGCGTTACGGCCGGTTCAACACCATCGGCGTGATCCTGTTCAGCCTCTCCTCCACGGGCAGCAGCCGCACCGTCGAGGCGATCGCCACGCACGCCGCGGCCGAGGGCTACGCGATCACGCTCATGCCCATCGACGTGGCCACGCAGGACAACGTGCTGGGCGCCTTCACGCGGATGGGCGAGCTGGCGGTGGACGCCGTCATCGTCATCATGGAGATCCATCTGCTCGACACCGCCACCGTGCAACTGCCGCCCGGCGTCCACGTGGTGGTCGTGGACTCCGACGCCGGGGACCGCTACGGCGTGGTCGACACGGACCAGGCCGACGGCGCGCGCGGGGCCGTACGGCACCTGCTGGACCTGGGCCACCGCACGGTGTGGCACGTGGCGGGTCCCGAGTCCTCGTACGCCGCCCAGCGCCGTGCCCAGGCCTGGCGGACGGTGCTGGCGGAGGCGGGGTGCCCGGTCCCGGGGCTGTTGCGCGGCGACTGGTCGGCCGAGTCCGGTTACGCGGCGGGGCTCGCGCTCGCCGCGGACCCGGACTGCACGGCGGTCTTCGCGGCCAACGACCAGATGGCCCTGGGCCTGCTGCGCGCCTTCCACGAACGGGGCCGGTCCGTGCCCGCGGAGATCAGTGTGGTCGGCTTCGACGACACCCCGGACGCGGCCTTCTTCATCCCGCCCCTCACCACCGTCCACCAGGACTTCGCCGAGGTCGGCCGCCGCTGCGTGGAGGGCGTGCTGCGCCGGATCCGCACCGGCGACGACTCCCGCCCCGGCACCGACCTGGTCCCGGCCCGCCTGGTGGTCAGGGAGAGCACCGCCCCGCCGCGCACGACGTGACGGCGCTCAGGGCGTCGCGCAGGGCCGGGCCCGGCGGCGGGGGTTCGTCCCAGCGGGCGGCGATGTGGCCGTCGGGACGGACGAGGAGCGCGCCGCCGTACGGGCTCAGTCCGCACCGGTCGGCGTGGTCGCCGGGCAGCGGCTCGACACGCACCGGCCAGGGCCCGCCGACGTGCTGCCGCCAGCGGCCGGGGTCGGGGGTCAGTACGGTGAACCACTCGCCGAGCGCGTCGAGCGTGGAGCGTTGCGGGGTGAGCCAGTGGTGGGGCAGCCGGTGGCCCGGCCGCGCGGTGGGCACGTACTGGGTGGCGGGAGCCCCAAAGCGGCGGCCGGCCCCGTCGCGGAGGACCGCGGCGGAGTCGTACTCGGTGCCGAGCACCAGGCCGAGCTGCGCGAAGTACCTCTCCGACCAGGGAAGTTCGACCGGCGCCGAGGAGCCGCTGCGCAACTGCTCCTTGCGCAGTTTCTGCACCTGGAGCAGGAGGTGGGTGTTGGCGACCGCCTGGCCGAGGGTCTCGCGCGCCACCGGCAGACGCTCGGTCTCGTAGGTGTCCAGCAGGGCGGGTCCGGCCCAGCCCTGCAGCACGCCCGCCAGTTTCCAGGCCAGGTTGTGCGCGTCCGCGACGCCGGCGTTCATGCCGAGGCCGCCGATCGGCGGGACCGCGTGCGCGGCGTCTCCGGCCAGCAGGACCCGGCCCCGGCGGAGGCTCTCGGCGACGTAGGCGGTCATCGACCAGTGCTGCACGCGCACCACGTCGGCACGGACGCCGGTACCGGCGCCCAGCGCGTGCGAGACCCGGCGGGACCAGTCGGGCCGGCCGTTGCCGTCGGGGGTGGGGCCGAACCAGGCCCAGCCGCCCTCCGGGTAGAGCGGGGCGAAGGTGCCGAACGCGGTGAAGTACACCCCGGCGGGCTGGTGGGCGCACCAGGGCGCCAGGTCGGCGTCGAACACGACGGTGGTGTAGTCGCCGAGTGCTCCGGGACCGGTGGTGGCGATGCCCAGCCACTCGCGGACGGTGGAGTTGGCGCCGTCGGCTGCGACCACGTACCGGGCCCGGACGCGGGTGCGCGCACCGCGCGCGCCGTCGGCGAGCACGGCGAGGACCCCCTCCACGTCCTGCTCCAGGGCGACCAGTTCGGTGCCGAACCGCACCTCTCCCCGGGCGGCGGCGAGCAGGGTGGGTTCCAGCCGGTCCTGGGAGGTGACCACGCCGACGACCGGGCTCTCGGCGACCGCGGCGCGCACCCCGACCATCGCGGCGCCGGCGAAGTCGGGCGCGCACAGGGTGTCCCGGAAGCGCACCCGGCCGTACTCGGGTGCGAACGCGTCCGCCGTGATCCGGCCGGCGACCCCGAGCCGGCGGAAGATCTCCATGGACCGCACGTTGACCAGGCGGGAGCGCGGAAACGGGGAGAGTTCCCGGCGCTTCTCGACCAGCAGGGACCGCAGCCCCCAGCGCTCCAGCAGCGCCCGCGCGGTGAGCCCGACCGGCCCCCCGCCGACGATCAGCACCGGCACCTCCGCGTCCGCTCCAGGCATGGCTCCATCATCGGGCCCCGGCGACCGCCCGCCGCCGCCGGCCACGGGCATCCACCCGAACGGGTTCCCGCCCGCGTGGCGGGGGCGGTGGCTCGGCCGGCCGGCCGGCTGCGGATGAAGGGGGGCGGTGGGTACCCGGCACGGGACCGTGACGACCTCCGTGAACGTGCTGCTGCTCGCCCTGCTGAAGAACTCCGAGCGCCACGCGGAGCACGCCGTCCGGCGCAAGCTCGACAGCATCGCCGCCGTGCTGCTCGGCCGGCGCGAGTGCGAGCGCCCGCAGGAGGCCGCCGAGGAGCTGTGCAGGGCGATCCGGATGGAGGAGGAACTCCGACCACCCGGCCCACGGCCGGTGGGCGGGGCGCACCGGGCACGGCCCGGGTCCTCGTACCCTGTTCGATGTGCCTGCCGTCCCTCTGCATCGCGTCGCCGTCCTCGTGCTGGAGGGGGCGAAACCCCTGGACGTCGGTATCCCGGCACAGGTGTTCACGACCCGGGCGAGCATGCCGTACGAGGTCCGGGTGTGCGGTGCCGCGCCCGGTCTGGTCACCGGCGGCGACGGGCTGTCGTACCACGTCGCCGACGGTCTCGACGCGCTGGAGTGGGCGGAGATCGTGTTCGTGCCCGGGTACCGGTTCCCGGACCGGGAGGACCCGCCGCCGGCCGTCGTCGAGGCGCTGCTCGGCGCGCACCGGCGGGGCACGCGGCTCGCGGCCATCTCGACGGGGGCCTTCGCGCTGGCCGCGACCGGGCTGCTCGACGGCAGGCGCGCCACCACGCACTGGCACTACACGCGCGCCCTCGCCGAGAAGCATCCGCTGGTCAAGGTGGACGAGAACGTGCTGTTCGTCGACGAGGGCAGCGTCCTGACGTCGGCCGGTGCGGCCTCGGGGATCGACCTGTGCCTGCACATCCTCCGCGGCGACCTCGGAGTGGCCGCCGCCAACCACGCGGCCCGGCGGCTGGTGGCCGCCCCCTACCGCAGCGGCGGCCAGGCGCAGTACGTGCCGCGCAGTGTGCCCGAGCCGCTCGGTGAGCGGTTCGCCGCGACCCGCGAGTGGGCGCTGCACCGGCTCGGCGAACCGCTCGGCCTCGACGTGCTGGCCCGGCACGCGGGGGTGTCGGCGCGGACGTTCTCGCGGCGGTTCGTGGAGGACACCGGGTACACGCCGATGCAGTGGGTGATGCGCGCCCGGATCGACCTGGCCCGCGAACTCCTGGAACGGTCGGAGCGCAGCGTCGAGCAGATCGCCGGCGACGTCGGTCTGGGCACCGGGGCGAACCTGCGGCTGCACTTCCAGCGGATCCTCGGCACGACCCCGAGCGACTACCGGCGCACCTTCACCAAGGGCGAGTAGACCGCCCGGGCGACACCCTGGCGGGATCCTTTCGAACCGTGGCGTTCTCGCCGCTGTCCCGGCCGCCGACCGGCCGCGACCCTGGTGGTGTAGCGAAGGGACACCACTTATGACTCGTATCGCCGTCAACGGATTCGGCCGCATCGGACGCAACGTGCTGCGCGCCCTGCTGGAGCGGGACAGCACCCTGGAGGTCGTCGCCGTCAACGACCTCACGGAGCCGGCCGCCCTCGCGCGGCTGCTGGCCTTCGACTCCACGGCCGGCCGCCTCGGCCGCCCGGTGAGCGTCGACGGGGACGTCCTCGTCGTCGACGGCCGCCGCATCAAGGTCCTCGCGGAGCGCGAGCCGGCGCAGCTGCCGTGGGCCGAGCTCGGCGTGGACATCGTGCTGGAGTCGACCGGCCGCTTCACCTCGGCGAAGGCGGCTCGCGCCCACCTCGACGCGGGCGCCCGGAAGGTTCTCGTCAGCGCGCCGTCGGACGGTGCCGACGTGACGCTGGCGTACGGCGTGAACACCGACGTGTACGACGCGGAGCTGCACACGATCGTCTCCAACGCCTCGTGCACGACCAACGCGCTCGCGCCGCTGGCCGCGGTCCTCGACGAGCTCGCCGGGATCGAGCACGGGTTCATGACCACGGTGCACGCCTATACGCAGGAGCAGAACCTGCAGGACGGCCCGCACCGCGACCCCCGGCGCGCCCGTGCCGCCGGTGTCAACATCGTGCCGACCACGACGGGCGCCGCCAAGGCGATCGGTCTGGTGCTGCCGAACCTCGACGGGAAGCTGTCCGGCGACTCCATCCGGGTGCCGGTGCCGGTTGGCTCGATCGTCGAGCTGAACACGACCGTGTCGCGCGACGTGACGCGCGACGAGGTGCTGGCCGCGTACCGCGCGGCGGCCGAGGGGCCGCTCGCGGGCGTCCTCGAGTACTCGGAGGACCCGCTGGTCTCGTCGGACATCACGGGCAACCCCGCCTCGTCGATCTTCGACTCAGCCCTGACCCGCGTCGACGGCCGCCACGTCAAGGTGGTCGCCTGGTACGACAACGAGTGGGGCTTCTCGAACCGGGTGATCGACACGCTCGAACTGCTCGCGCGTTAAAGGGTGTCGACCGGTGCAGAGCGGCGGGGCACACGGGGGTGGGGCGGCGCGGGGGGGGGGGGGGCGGCCCCGGGGGGGGGGGGGGTTGGCGGGGGGTGGGGGGTTTTGCCGGGGGGTGCGGCGGTGTGTCCGGGG
>NZ_JBFBJI010000060.1:38661-40787 GCF_040702065.1 Streptomyces sp. NPDC086777
TGGACGCCATCGTCCTGAAGGCCCTGGTCAAGGACCCGAACTACCGGTACCAGTCGGCCGGCCGCTCTGCGCTGTGCGTCGGGGTGTCAGCTCGCGGCTCCGGCGGGGTGCGCCGCCGCCTCCGGTGCCGCCTGCGGGGCGCGCGCCGGGCGGATCCCGATGAGGGCCACGGCGATCACCGCGGCCCCCAGCATCCCGATGCCGCCGACGAGCGCGCAGGTGTGCAGGGCGTCGGTGAAGCTCGCGCCGTAGGCGGCCTGTGCCTGGCCGGTGCTCGCCGGGGTCTTCAGGTGCAGGAACGCGCCCGCCTGGATGCCGACGTCGGAGACCAGGCCGCTCACCTGGCCCTGGTCGGCGGGGCTCAGCCCGGACGAGGCGAGGTGGCCGGGCAGGGTGGCCAGGGTGCGGTGGGTGAGGACGACGCCGAAGACGGCGGGGCCGAGGGCGCTGCCGATCTGGCGGAGCGCGCTGTTGGCCGCGGCGGCGGTCCCGCCGAGCCGGTGCGGCAGGGCGTCCATGGCGATGGTGGTGATCGGCGCCATGGCGAGTGCGATGCCGATGCCGAGGACGCCGATGACCAGGGCGGCCTCGCCGGTGCCGGTGCCGGCCCGGAAGACGTTCATGAGCAGGGCGCCGATGCCGCCGACGACGAGCCCGGTGACCAGGAGCAGTCCGGGCGTGGCCCGGTTCATCAGCCGCCCGACCAGCGGGCCGAGCACCACCGTGAAGCCGTTGATGGCGATGAGGCGGATGCCGATGTCCAGCGTCGCGGCGTGGTGGACGAGCCCGAAGTACTCGCTCAGCGCGAAGACCAGGCCGACCTGGGCGAACAGGGTGACGGCCATGACGAGCGCCGCGCCGGAGAACGCCCGCGCCCTGAACAGGCGCATGTCCAGCATCGGGCAGGAGGAGCGGAGCTCCACGAGGACGAAGCCGGTCGCGGCGAGGGCCGCGGCCACGAAGGCGACGACGACCCGGGCCGAGGACCAGCCGGCGCTGCCGCCCTCGATGACGCCGTAGACCAGGCCGGTGACGGCGACGACGGCCAGCAGCTGGCCCGGGACGTCCAGGTGGCGTTCGCGGTCCGAACGGGAGTCGGTGAGGACGGCGGCACCGATCACGGCCGTGACCACGGCGAGGACCAGCGAGGGCAGGAAGATCCAGCGCCAGCTCGTGTGTGCCACGATCAGGCCGTTGACCACCGGGCCGAGGGTGAGCCCGAGGCCGAGGGCGGCCGTCCACAGGAGGGCTATCGCGCGGGCGCGGGCGCGGGGGTCCGGGATGACGTGGCCGATGAGGGCGAGCGTGGAAGGCAGGAGCGCGGCGGTGCCGACGCCGGTGAGGGCCTGGCCCACGCAGACCTGGACGACGCTGCCGGCGGTCAGGCAGACCAGGCAGCCGAGGCAGAACAGCGCGAGCCCGGCGAGGTAGGTCTTCTTCCGGCCGAACAGGTCGCCCACCATGCCGCAGGTCAGGAGCAGTGCCGCGGTCGGCAGGATGAAGGCGTCGGTGATCCACTGCAGGCCCTCGGTGGAGGCGTCGAGGGCCTGTTGCATGACCGGCAGCGCGACGGAGACGCCGACGACGGGCAGGTAGGAGACGAACACGCCGAGGCAGGCCAGCACGATGGTGGCCGTGATGTGCCGGGTGCCGGTGTCGGGCGGCGCGGACGACGGGGACGAGGCAGGAGAAGGCATGGCCACGGCGCACCTCGGGGCAGTGGAGTGACAGGGCGACGTGCGGGGGCGGCGCTGGGTGGCCTGTCGACTCCCGATCGACGGGTGCACCGCGGCTCTGCCGCCGGGCCGACAGCGGGAGCCGGGTCAGGGCGGTCCCGGCTGCCGTCCGCGCGGCGCCTGCGCGGCGGGTTCGGCCGGAATCTCCGTTGACGTGAGCCACTTCTGTCGGGGCAAGCGCTTCGGACCGTATACCGACGTGCCGCCCGCGGAGATGCCCTTGGACCTGCAACCTAAGGTGAACGGCGCCGACGCCTGCCCCGCCTCCCGCCGTCCGGACGGCACCGGGGTGCCGGTCCCGACGCACACGTGGGACGCGGCCACGGCGGGTGCGCCGTGGGCGCGGCCCCCCCCGGGGCGGGGGGTGTCAGGACAGGAGGGTCCAGTTGT
>NZ_JBFBJI010000061.1:0-40017 GCF_040702065.1 Streptomyces sp. NPDC086777
GAGCCCTGCTCGTCGCTGGCCTCGCGGACCCGGATCAAGACGCTGACCGAGCAGACACGCGTCGACAACGCGCGGTTCTTCGACGGGGACATCACGCAGGTACCGCACCACGTCATCACCCAGGGCATCGGCACCATCCTGGAGGCACGCCACCTGGTGCTGCTGGCCACGGGCGAGGGCAAGGCCGACGCGGTCGCGGCGACGGTGGAGGGACCGGTCGCCGCGGTGTGCCCGGCATCCGCGCTGCAACTGCACCGGCACGCCACCGTTGTCGTCGACGACGCCGCCGCGTCCAAGCTGAAGCTCGCCGACTACTTCCAGCACACCTTCGTCAACAAGCCGGACTGGCAAGGGATCTGAGACCGCTGCGGCCGTCCGCGCGGGCAACCGGACATCGCACCGGGCCGGGCGCCGAGCGCCCGGCCCGGTGCGATGTGCACTCGGGACGGTCATGCGGTCCCGGTCCTGCCGTCACGCGGTGCGACGGTGCGAGCCGCACGAGCGCGACGGACCTTGCGGGCGGCCTCGCCCGAGTCGCCGGCCCGGACGGAGGAGGCCTCGGGTCCATCCCGGTCGGCATCGCCGTGCAGGTCGATGTCCAGAACCGCCGCACCGGGTCCCGTCGTGCGGCCCGTCGTCAGGTCCTCCGGTGGTGCTTCGGCCCCTCTTCCCGCGAGGTCATCCCGTCGTGGCGGCGGACAGCCTTCGCCGCCACGACGTACAGCGCCACAGCGAGAGTGAACAACGCAACGCCGACGGCAACGGCGATGTAGAAACCTGGGGTGGCCCAGGCCGGCCCCGGCCACACGGACACAACGACGTCCGCCGTGTCGTCGGTCGGCTCGGTGTCTCCGCTGCGGTGTCGTGGGTCGTCGTCCGAGACCGTGACCCGGCCGCTCCCCCCGGCGCTGTCCTTGTCGATGCGCAGGGTGAACGGAAACGTCATGGAGGCCCCCACCGCGTCGACGCGCGCCGTGCAGACGTAACGTCTCGCACTCGGCTGCCTGGCGGAGGCTTCGGCAAGTGGAGTGCCGTCAGCGGCGATGGCTCGGCAGTCCTGCGCGATCAACTCCTCGTCACGTTCGAAACGGTACGGCGACGCCACGACAGTGGTGCCCTCCGGCACCGTGAAGAGGACATTGACCGCCGCCGTGAGCGTACCGGGCCCGTCGTTCCGCGCGCCGATCCGCACCGTGGCGAGGCTGCCGAGAGGACCGTGCACCGTGCCGGCGACCGCGGCCGGCTCGCTCTTGTTGGCCACGGTCACACGGAGCACCTGCGGATCGTCGCTGCCCGTGCGCGTCACACCGGCCCCGGCACGGGAGGCCGGAACGAAACGCAGTGGAGGCCCGTCACCCGGCCGGTACGTCGATGCGATCGCGTCCGGGGGTACGTAGTCGGTCCCGACGGCGTCAGCACCGAAGTCGACGGTCGGGTATGTGGCGTCCTTCGTGGCCCGCAGATGTTCGCGCGCGTCCAGGCCGTACGACCGGCCGGGCGGAATGACGATGTCGTCCGCGGGAAGTCGGCACCATGCCGACGTATCGCCTCGGTAGCGGCAGTTGCGGTGCCGGTCGCTCAGGATGATGCCGTCGTGCGCCTCCATGCGCAGCGCCAGGCCGCGGGCGGGCACGTCGCCGACGTTGCGCAGCGTCAGTCGGACCGCCAGGCTCCCACCGGGTTTCACCGGGCCCGGATCCCGGTGCAGCGCGACGAGCAGCTTCGGTCTGCCGACCACGATGAGGGAGTGACCACTGACGGGCTCCAGGCCGGGCGCGGTCACGCGGTAGCGCAGCACCGCGGAGTCGCCCGCCTTCGCGCCGTTCGCGGGACTCAGGTGGAAGGCCTGGACACCGCCTGACCCGGTCGCACCCGCCTGCGTGTCGCAGTGATAGGCGGGCAGGTGGACGACACAGTTGTCCAGTGCCCGCTTGACCGTGACGATGCCCTTCAGATCACCGGCGTCGAAGGTCACCCGTAATCCGGCCGTCCCCGCGCCGACCCTCTCTTCGACCCGCAGGTCCGACACGGGCTGTTGCGGATCGCGGGAAACGTAGAAGACCGAGGGAACGACCAGCTTCACGTCTGGTCCGTCGCTCACGGAGCACCCCGTGAGGACGGACGTCATGGTGACCAGCGTGAGCAGGAGGCCGACGGCCGCCTTGCAGGCACGAACCACCCGGTTCGTTTCCCGCCTCTGGCTCCCTCGAAGGCGAGGCTCGCGCCGCGGAGTGTCCATGCGGCCACCCTGCCAAGTCGAGATCACGACCACGCCTCCCTACGGTCACGGGGGCGCTTGGGCCGGCACGTCACAGGCCTGCGTGGGCAAGGGTCTTCTCCACTCACCTCGGCGGAGCGGGCCTGAACGTCCGGGTAGCGGTTGATCTTTGTTCCGGCATCCGCAGCCGACGGGCGTGCGCGACAGTCTGCCGGCCGTGGGTGGGCGTGATCTGGTCGCCTGACCACCTGCCCCGGTCAGGACCGAGCGTCGGTAAGACGCGCTTCTCCGGTAGGGAAGGACTAGACCTGGTGGACTCACACCTGACTGTTGATCCGTTTTTAGTGTTGCTCGATTACCTTTCGGTTGATCAAGATCGACGTCAGCTGAAGGACGGACACGGTGAAGAAGCGCAGGAACCGGGGCGGGCTGTACCGGTCGGTGACGGGGGCGGTCGCGGTGGGCCTGGCGGTCGGCGGTTGCGGGGCCGGTGGCGCTACCGGTGGTGCCTCCCACGCCTCCCGGCCCGCCGTACCGGACGGCGCCGCGAGTACCGCGCCCGCCGTGTCCGACTCCGCGGCGACCTGGCGCAAGTGGGGTCTGACTCCGCTGCCCGCTGCCCCGCGGCCGCCGGCCGACAAGCCGGTGCGGCTCTCGGCGACCGGACCCGTTCCTGTCTTCACCCGCATACCGACCACGCAGAAGGTCGTCTTCATCACCGTGGACGACGGACAGGAGAAGGACCCCGCGTTCATCCGGATGCTGCGGGACCTGAGGGTCCCGATCACGATGTTCCTGATGAACGACGCCGTCAAGTCGGACTACGGGTACTTCAGGCCGCTGCAGGCACTGGGCAACCACATCCAGAACCACACCCTGCACCACCCCGTGATGAGCTCCCTCCCGCTGGCCCGCCAGAAGGAGGAGGTGTGCGGCGACCAGAAGATCCTCACCAAGGAGTACGGCACCGCGCCGCTGCTCTTCCGCCCGCCCTACGGCGCGTACAACACCAACACCAAGATCGCGGTCGGGGCGTGCGGACCCCGCGCGATCGTGTGGTGGCGGGAGTCCATGCAGATCCGCAACATGCAGTACCAGTCAGCAGACAAGAAGCTGCGCCCCGGAGACATCATCCTGGCCCACTTCCGCGGGCCGTCCGAGCTCAAGGGCACCACGATGACGCACATGTTCGCCAACCTGCTCCGGCACATCCATGAACAGGGCTTCGCCGTCGCCCGTCTGGAGGACTACATCCAGCCGCCGACTGGGTGAACGGGCGGGTGCTCCCCCCCTGGCGTCGTCGTACGGTTCCGGGTCCGGTTCCGGGTTCGGGTCCGTGGGAGAGGCCGTCGCGGGATATCAGAGCGGATCAGTAGCTGCCGGCGACGGTTCCACGAGTGTCAGAACGTCGGTCAGCGTGGACAGGTACGGGCCGGGCCAATCGTCCTCGCGCGCGTGAGCGTCATTGCCGGTCCAGTCCGTGGCCCGGAGCATGAACGCGCGCATGCCGCAGCCCGAGGCGCCGGTGAGTTCGTGCCCTCCGCCGTCGCCGACGTAGAGGCAGTCCTGGGGGACGGCGTCAAGGTGACGCGCGATCAGGCGGAAGAGTTCCGGATCGGGCTTGCGCCGGCCTTCCTCGCAGGAGAGGACCCGTGCGTCGACCAACTCGGCCAACGGCAACTGTGCCCAGGTCTGGGCCAGTTCTGCGGTGCAGTCGCTCAGCACACCCACGCGCAGCCCCCGGGCGCGCAGTGCGGTCAGTGTGGGGACGGCGTCGTCGCGCAGGCCGAACAGTTCACGCTGCGCGGCCAACCGTGCGCTGCAGGCGGCTTCGAGGGCTTCGTCGTCCGGCTCGGCTCCACTGCGGAGGGCAAGCGTGCGAAAGGTCGCCGCCAGATCGCCCAGGGCCCCGGTCGCCCGTTCGGGAAACGACGTGTCCAAGGCCGTACGCCATGTGCGGGTGGGGATGCCGAGGGGGGCCGCGCTCCGTGCGGCATGGTCGTCCCAGACGTGCGCGGGCGTGCTGGGGGTGAGGGTCCCGAAGAAGTCGAAGATGACCGCGGTGGTAGGCATGACCAAGACCGTAGCCCCCGCACACTTCACGGCCGGGGACCAAGGAAACCTGCTCAGTGACGGTCGCACGTCTCGCGCAGGTAGCCGTCGTGGCCGGCCGGAGTGACGTCGAGGTCACGCCGGACGATGCCGAGCCGGTCGCCCCAGCCCGCGCAGGCCTTGCTCAGGCCCTTCTCGGTGTATTCGACGACGATGACGTGGTCGCCGAACGCCTCGACGTAGGAGCCGCATTCGTCGTACTGCCCGCATTCCTCCACCACCGCGAAGTCGAGGCCGACGCGCTTGCGGTCCTTGGCGAGTTCGAGGGTGTTCTTCTGGGCGATGGCAAGGTGCCGGGAGTGTGCGTGGCGGGCGAGCAGGGTCTGGAACGCCTCGGCGTCGGCCGCGGTCAGCAGTCCGTGCGGGGCGCGGGTGTAGGTGTCGTAGTTGTCCGGCTCGACGGCGTCGAATCCCTTGTCGGCGCACTCGTCGATCCAGTCGTCCACCTTCTGCGCGATCCGCGCGCGCTTGGCCGGGGTTCTGATGTCGAGCATCGCCTCGCCCCAGTCCTCGTCCATGACGACCTTCCCGGAGGCGTCCCGCAGCAGGAGGTCGGCGTCCCATTCCTTCTCCGCGTCGGGCTGGGCCTGGAACGCGTTGACGTAGCAGATGTTGTAGAGGCCCGCGGCGGGCGACTCCGTGTGGTCGCGGGAGACCACGGAGACACCCTTCGGCGGGGTGTAGGCGCCGCCGAGCTGGTAGTCGACGCCGGCGTGGACGGGCGGTGTGGAGACCTTCGATGTCGGGGCTTTCGAGGCGCTGCCCGTTTCGGCGGTGGTGTCCGATTCGGGGGTGGCGCCCGTTTCGGTGGTGGTGCTGGAGCAGCCTGCGGTGAGGGAGGCTGTGGCCAGGACGACGGCGACAGCGGCGGCCCAGGGGAGGGCGGCGCGGTGGGAGTCTGCCGGGAACTTGCGCATGACGGCCTGCTTCTGGACGGGAGACACGCCCCGCCTCGGACGCGCGTGGTCCTGGCGACTGGGGCCGGGCTGACGGGTCGAAGGCCCGTGTCACCGGCTGGGAATGCCATGGTTCCGCGGACCGCGACGGCGCTGGGCGGTCCGACACCGTGACGATATCAAGCCGTCGCACCCGACTCGTGCCGCGCCCTGGCCGGGCCGGATGGCGTTCGGCCGCGGCGTGTGGTGCGGTCAGACGCGGTCGCCGCCGGCGTCGAGCCGTGCCCGCGGCAGGGTGACCAGGAAGGCGGCGCCGCCGCCGGGCGCGTCGGTGACGGTGAGGTCCCCGCCGTGGTTGCGTACGACGTCCCGCGCGATGGCCAGCCCGAGCCCGGCCCCGCCGTCGTCGCGGCTGCGTGCCTCGTCGAGGCGGACGAAGCGCTCGAAGACGCGGGCGCGGTCGGCGGCTGCGATGCCGTGACCGTCGTCGGCGACGGTGAGCACGACCTCGTCGCCCGCGCGGGCCAGGGTCACGGTGATCGCGATGGTCGTGTGCCGCTGGGCGTTGTCCAGGAGGTTCCCGAGGACGCGGACCAGCTGGCTGCGGCTGCCCCGGACCTGCGGCACGTCCTCGTCGGCCCGTAGGTGGGGGGTCACCGGGTCCGAGGTGGCGCGGCGGGCGACCTCCTCCCGCACCAGCGCGGTCAGGTCGAGGCGGGCGTGGCCGGGCTGTTCGCCCGCGTCGAGCCGGGCGAGCAGCAACAGATCCGCGGCGAGGTGCTGGAGGCGTACGACGTCGTGGTGGAGGTCCCCGGTGTCGAGGAGACCGGGGTGCAGGTCGGCCACCTCGATCTGGGTGCG
Source organism: Streptomyces sp. NPDC086777 (assembly GCF_040702065.1). Taxonomy (NCBI): domain Bacteria; kingdom Bacillati; phylum Actinomycetota; class Actinomycetes; order Kitasatosporales; family Streptomycetaceae; genus Streptomyces; species Streptomyces sp. NPDC086777. The sequence continues at coordinate 6,088 of NZ_JBFBJI010000061.1, forward strand.
CAACGAGGCGATGGGGCTGCGGAGTTCGTGGGAGGCGTCGGCGACGAACCGGTGCTGGCGTTCGACGGACTGCTCCAGCGCGGCCAGTGTCTCGTTGGTGGTGCGGGCGAGGCGGGCGATCTCGTCGCGGGAACGGGGCACCGGGACCCGCCGGGCCAGGTCACCGCTGCCGGTGATCGCGGCCATCTCGGCCCGGATGCCCTCGACCGGGCGCAGTGCGCGCCGGGTGACCAGCAAGGTCACGCCGGCCACGACCAGGACCAGGAACGGCAGGGCGGCGAGCATGGCGCGGGAGACCTGGTCGAGGGTGGCCTGTTCGTCCGCGAGGGAGGTGCCGGCGTAGACGGTGTAGGTGCGGCCGTCGTACGTCGTTCCCTGGACGGCGGCGAAGCCGTAGTCGTGGGTCCGGTCGCCGAACCGCACGGCCAGTGTCTCGCGGTCCACGTCGGTGCTCACCTTGCCACGGGCCGGGGTACTGACGTAGGTGTCGTCGTCCCTCTCGCCTGCACGACCGCTCCCCCGACCGCTTCCCCGGCCGCTCTCCTGCCCGCTCGCGCGGCCACTCCCCCGCGCGCCGCCGTGGTGGTCACCGCTGTCGTCGTCATCGGCTGAACTGCCGGAGGCGGTGGGGGTGCTGGGACTGGCGGAGGCGGCGCTCGGTGTGCCGGTCGGCGCGGGGGCAGGGGCGAAGTCCGTGAGCGCGCCGCGTCCGCGCAGCGCCTCCCCGGAGGCGAGCACCCGACCGCCGGAGTCGACGACCTGGACCAGCCGGTCCCGGTCGCCGGGCAGGTCGAGGGCGGTGAAGTCCCCGGTGAGCGCCGCCTGGGCGCCGGCCACCGTACGGGCGGCGACCTCGGACTCCAGGGCCGCCCGGTCGGTGAGGTTGTGACGCAGTACGGCGATCACGGCGACGCCGGTGACGACCAGGGCCACGGCGACGACCAGGGTCGCGGCGAACGCGGCGCGGGCACGGACGGAGGCGAGCGGCCTAGGCAACGGGGCCCCCGTCGGCCTCCAGGCGGTATCCGGCGCCCCGTACGGTCGTGATGGTGCGTCGGCCGAAGGGGGCGTCGAGCTTGCGGCGCAGGGCGCTGACGTGGACCTCGACGACGTTGGGGTCGCCGTCGTAGGCGAAGTCCCAGACGTGGGCGAGGATGTCGGTCTTCGAGACCACCTGTCCGGCGCGCAGGGCGAGGTGCTCCAGGACCGCGAACTCCCGGGCGGTCAGCGCTATGTCGGTTCCCGCCCGTGCGACGCGGCGGGCTCCCTGGTCGACGGCGAGGTCTCCGAAGCGCAGCACGGGGGCGGCGCCCGCGCGGTTGCGGCGGCGCAGCAGTGCGCGGATGCGGGCTTGCAGGACGACGTAGGAGAACGGCTTGGTGAGGTAGTCGTCGGCTCCGGTGTCGAGGCCCTCCGCCTCGTCGTACTCGCCGTCCTTCGCGGTGAGGACCAGGATCGGGGTGTCGTCGCCCGCCGCCCTCAACCGGTCGCAGATCCGGTAGCCGTTGAGGCCGGGCAGCATGATGTCCAGCACGATCAGGTCGTAGTCCCGCTCCTGTGCCAGGTGCAGACCGCCGATCCCGTCGTGGGCCACGTCCACGACGAACCCCTCGGCGGACAGGCCACGGGCGAGGGCGGCGGCGAGGCGTCTCTCGTCCTCCACGATCAGCAGGCGCATGCCCACAGGGTCGCAGACCGTTCCTGAAGCGGTCTTCAGGAAGCTTCAGCGTGGCTTCAGGGTCGCTCCCGCAGGGTGGTCGACGTCGGGCCGGTCACGCTCCTTGAGGGCGTGACCGGCCGCAACCGAGCGAAAGGACCACACATCATGCACGCTTTCCGGAGTTCCACGGCGGGCCGTCGGCGGACCATCACGGCCGTGCTCGCGGCCACCGCGGTGCTGGGCGGGGTGGGAGCGGTCACCGCGGTGGCCGTCGCCGACGACGGCGTCCCCGACGGCGCGTCGTCGGACACCGTGCGGGCCCGCCACCGGGGCGGGGCGGACGACTCCGCGGCCGGCTCCCGACACGGCGCCGTCACGGGTACGGTGGTCGACCCCGCGCGTGCCGCCGCCGCGGGGGTGGCGTCGCTGCCGGGCACGGTCACCGCCGTCGAACTCGACCACCACCGCGGCCTGGCCGTCTGGAGGGTCGAGATCGTCACCGCGGCGCACGCCCGCCACGAGTTGACTGTCGACGCCGCCGACGCCACGGTCACCGGCAACAGGCCGGACGGCGCCGACGTGCGCGGCGAGGCCGCCCTCGCCCGGTCCGCCCGCACGGGTCTGGCCGCGGCGGTGCGGACGGCGCTCACCCGGGTTCCGGGCTCCGTCACGTCCGTCGAAATCGACGACGACGGGGGACCCTCGGCCGTCTGGCAGGTGGGGATCGCGGGCACGGACGGGACCGGGCACGAGGTGACCGTCGTCAGCGGCTCCGGGAAGGTCGGCGCCGTACGCACCGGCGGTGAGCTCCACCGTCACGACCACTCCGGCGACGGCAGGGCCGAGGATCGGGGCCGCCTCGGCACGGACGACCACCCGACGGCCCGGGGCGCGGACGACACCGGGGTCCGGCACGCCGTGCCCGAGGACCGTCCCGGCCGGCACGCCGACGAGGACGCCCCGTCCCGCCCTGACGCCCGCGACGACCGGTCCGGCGGTGGCCCGGACGACAGCGCGCCCGGCCACCGGGGGCACGACGGCTCGGACGACAGCACGTCCGGGCACCGGAGCCACGGCGGCTCGGACGACGCGTCGGGTCACGGCCGCGGCCGCGGATCGGACGACGCGTAGAGGGCGGTCGCTGTTCCCGGAGCGGACGACGCGAGGGAGAGCAAGGTGATGCCGTGTGGACGAGGTCGGGGCAGGCGCCGCTGCCCCGACATGTGCATCCTGCGCCGCTCGACGCGGCTCGTCGTCACCCCAGTCCGCGGGCGTCCTGCTTCAGAGCCGTGTCGACCGTCAACGCCGTGGCGACGACCAGGCTCCGCAACGGCTCGGGGAGTTGCTGGTGGATCTGGAGGACGTAGTTGTCCGCCGTGGTGAACATGGTCTTGGCGAGGCCCTCCCAGGTCTTGGTGATCCGGGCCACCTCGGTGCCTGCCTGGTCGACGACGGCGAAGTTCCAGGCGCGCCAGTTCTCTCCCTTGATGGCGCCGATCTGGGTCCCGCCGGCGTTGATGGCGAAGTTGATCTTCCCGAAGACGTTCTGCTGGACCAACTCGCCCACCGGCTCCCCGTCCGGACGGGTCACGATCACGCGGGACTTGAATATCTTCGCGGGACGGGTCAGCCGCAGCACCGGCTGCCCCTGGGCGTCCCGGATCTCCAGCTTGTGGGTGAAGTACTGGTCCCAGTCGCTGATGAAGCGTACGACCTTGCGCAGCGCGCTCTGCCCGACCTCGGCCACGGCCCCGAGCTGGTTGCCGTGCTGGTCCATGACCTTGTACTCGTTGGTCAGCTCTATGAGTTTGGCCTTCTGGTTCACGACCAGCACCGGTTCGGTGAAGAGGGTGCCGCCGCCGGGACCGCTCGGGGTGATCCCGGCCTGCTGCTGTACCTGACGACTGACCTTGGGGTCAGGAGTGTTCGATTGTGTGCTCACTGCGGCACGTTACCTTCCGGAGGCCGTGTCCCGGCCGGCCGCGGATCGTCTCGTGGCCACACCGTGACGAATCGCGGGGCAGCCGGCTGCGCACCCGGCTCGATGCGGGGCGCCGGGACAGACCTACGATGCTCGCAGTGATCCTCTGGGTGATCCCGAAGACCTCCAGCCGGCCGGACAGCCGTCTCGGCCTTGCGGACGGGCCGGAGCGAAACGACGGACGCAACGACCGACATGGCGGTGATTCTGTGCCCTCGCGTGTAGCCCTCGTCGGCGTCGGCCGTATGGGGACGCCTCTGTGCGGACGCCTCGTTTCGGCGGGGCACACGGTCACCGCCTTCGATCTGCGTCCCGAGCGGGAGGAAGCGGTGCGCGCGTTGGGCGCCGACTGGGCGTCGTCCGTGACGGCGGCCGCGGCCGGGGCGGACGTGCTGGTCACCGTCGTGCCGGGGCCCGACGAGGCCGAGGCAGCACTTCAGGACGCCGTGTTCTCCGTCCTGGCTTCCGGGGCGGTATGGATAGACATGACGAGCAACGCCCCGGCGGTGGCCGAGGTGTTGCGGGATCGAGCGCGCACCCACGGCGTCGATGTCCTCGAAGCACCCGTCGGCGGCAGCCCGGCCGACGCCGAACAGGGGCGTCTCAGGCTGTTCGTGGGCGGTTCGCCCGAGGTGCTCGACCGGTACAGGCCCGTGTTGGAGGCCGTGACGACTTCGGACCGGATCAGTCACATGGGCGGTCCGGGAACCGGCTACACGACGAAACTCCTCATCAACCTGCTCTGGTTCGGGCAGGCCGCGGCGACCGCCGAGGCCCTTCTGCTGGGCCGGCGAGCGGGCATCGACCTCGGTGTCCTGCGCGACACACTGGCCGGCAGCGCGGCCGGGAGCGACTTCATCCGCAGGGACCTGTCGGCCCTGTTCGCCGGGGACTACCTCGCTTCCTACGGACTCGACCGCATCCACGACCAGCTCGAGGTCATCACGGGTGAGGCCCGCGACCTCGGCACCCCGCACGCGATCGCGGACACGGTGCTGCACCTCCACCGGCGGGCCCTGGAACGCTTCGGACCTGTGAACGGCGAACTTCTCGCCGTCGCCCTCCTGGAGGAGGTCGCCGGCACCTTGCTGCGCCCTTGACCGGCCGGGAGGCCGATCGGGCAGTCCGCTTGAGCCGACGGGAACTCCTGGTGACTTCAGAACAAGCCGGATCAACTTGGTTGCCACCACGCCGCGTTGACAGCGGACGGGATCGGCGCGACGGCGAGGGTTCCTGTCGGGTCCGGAGAGCGGAGGCCGTCACTTGACCGGTTCGTCAGCCCCTCGCTCGGACACCGATCTCGTCGAACGCGTACACGCGCTCCAACCGCTCGTCCGCTCGCACGCCTTGCGTGCGGAGCGGCAAGTGCGGGTCACCGCGGAGGTCGTCGAGGCTCTCGCGGGCGCCGGGATCCACCGCATGAACGTCCCGCGCCGCCATGGCGGTTACCAGAGCTCGCTGCGGACGCAGGTCGACGCGCTGAGCGAGGTCTCCGCCGCCTGCGGGTCGGCCGGGTTCATGGCGCTGATCCAGGCCGGGTGCGCGTTCATCGCGGCCCTGTTCCCCGACGAGGCACAGGACGAGATCTTCACCCATCCCGATGTACGGGTGGGTGGCACGCTCGTCCCAGGCTCGAAGGCCGTTGCGGTGGACGGCGGTTGCCTGGTGAGCGGGAACTCCCCCTTCGCGACCGGCTGCCAGGACGCCGACTGGCATCTGCTGACCGCCTCGGCGGACACCGGACAGGGGCCGCCGGAGATGCTGTGGCTGGCGATCCCGATGACCGACCTCACGGTCCTGGACGACTGGAACGTCTCCGCCCTGACCCGGAGCGGCAGCAACACGGTCGTCGCACAGGAGGTTCACGTACCCGCCCAGAGCGTACTGCCGGTCGGGCCTTTGCTGGCGGGCGCGTTCCCGTCACAGCGCCACGGTGCCGACTCCTTCTACCACATGCCGGTGCTGTTGCTGTTCTGCGCCTGGACGGCCGCGAACGCGCTCGATCTGGCACGGGCGGCTCTGACGGAGTTCGGCGAACGCATCCACCAGCGCGGGATCACGTACACCTTCTACGAGCGCCAGCACGAGGCCCCGGTGACGCATCTCCAGTTCGCCGAGGCCGCGATGAAGGTCTCCTCCGCGGAACTGCTCGCCGCCGACTTCGTGGGGCTGATCGAATCCCGGGTGACCGACGCGGAACCCCGCACGCCCCAGGAGCGGTCCCGGATCAGGGCGCGGTGCGGATATCTGGCGCGGCTGCGCAAGGAGGCCGCGGACCTGGTCGGTTCCGCCTCGGGTGCCTCGTCCCTGCACCGGAAGCACGCGAGGGCTGGATTCCGTTCCTCGATCGGATGTCTTCGGCCCGGGTGGAACTCGTGCTGAGTGAGTCGCTGTTCGGAGCGGACAGTCTCTACGACGCCTGCGAGCTCCCGGACGCGCTGGTGCCGAGCCTCCACGCCGGCTATGCGCGGGTGGACCCTGCCTGACCATCCCATGTGGGCCGACGAGGACGACTCGCCAGTGCGCTGGTACGCGGCACCGGGCCGCCTCATACGACGGGACGGCCTCAAGGACCAGTCCTGGGTTCACGTGCGTGGACGCACGCCTTCCGATCTCGAAACCATTCGTGCTGTGCTCCCTGGCCCTTGGGTCTGCTGAGCGCGCCCTCGTCGACGACGCGGGGACGAACCCGGCGCGCCCTTGAAGCAGGGCTTGCAACCGACTCGGCTGCGATTTCCTCAGCGACGGGTTGCGTCGTGCGTGGTGATCGTGTGCGGGAGACGGAAATCCATGGCCCGGCCGACCTCTCGCCAGGTCGCCTCCGCAGTCACGCGCGCATCGGCGGCCACGTCGCCACGTTCGCGTATGAGCCGTTCGTAGATCGGGGCGTCGCTTCGCGCCGTTGTGCTCACCGTACTGGTTCCTTCCTGAGGGCGACACGCGCTTGGTCTCCGGGCCGCAGGCGGAGGCCGAGTCTAGGGTGCCCGTTCCGTCAGCCTCGTCCCGTTCCGCCAGTTGGGACGCGAGCTGCACCACCACTCCATCACCGCGGGCCCTTTGCGTTCCGTCCTGCGCATCGCCGACGAGGCGGCGGTCAGAACGGCCATGCCGCACGGGCTGCCGTCGGGTGGTGCGGAGGGGGCCGACCAGCGCCGCAGATGGCCTTGAGGCGAAGCAGCCCACGACCGGTACCGCACACCGAACGATGAGTTGCGGAACGAGGAGAGGTCTTCCCCGGACGGACATGCTCGCGAGGGCGGCTCAGGTGCCGGCCGGTCCTCCGGAACGCGGGCGCATACGCACTTGTCCAGCCCTGACGACTTTTGAGGAGATCCCGGTATGAGCGACATCGTGGTCCAGAACATCGTCCGGCCCCGGCGCATCGTTGCGGGCCCGTGGCTGGAGGTGATCGCCTCGAACCTCGACTACCACCGGGCGGCCTTCCTGTGGAAGTGCGAGGGCCTCTCGGACGAACAACTGCGGCTGCGTGCCGTGCGGCCGTCGGCACTGACCCTGCTGGGGCTCATGCGCCACCTGCAGGGAGTCGAGCGTGCCTGGTTCCAGCGAACGCTCGCAGGCGCAATGCCCTGCTTCCCTCCCTACCGTACCTACGCCGCCGCCGACGGCGGCGAATGGTACGACGAATCGGACACCACGCCGGCCGAAGACGTCTACGACGACTACCTGAGGGCGTGCGAGGAGTCACGGCAGGTGTTCGCGACGGTGACCGCCGACCCCGCACGCGTCGTGCCGAACCCGGAGTTCGGCGCCACCGACGTACGGTTCGTCCTGCAGCACGTGATCGAGGAGTATGCCCGGCACCTCGGCCACGCCGACCTCCTCCGCGAGGCCGTCGACGGCGCGACCGGCGAATAGCCGACCATGGTACGGACCGCCCCGGCCTGCGGGATTCACCTCGCAGATGAAGGCGGTGCCGTCCGCAGGGCCGGACACCCGCGCACACGGCCCCGCTCCCTCAGCGGCGACGAGGCGTACAGGTCACGCAGAGGCATCCGCCACCTGCGATGGCTCATGCGCACGATCCCGGAGCCGAAGCGGACCGTGGCGCGGGTCTTCGGCCGGCAGCGGCGGAAGGTCCCGGCAGTGCGCTGACGGCGTCCCGGCGTCCGACTTGCCGCGGCCTTCTTCTTCGCGGTCGGCTTCATGGCTCAGCGGGCGGCAGGACACTCGCGGTCCTCCCGCGCTGCGGTCGATGTGAGCACCGAGTGCGAAGGGGATCCCGCCCGTTCATGGAGCGGAGGAAGTGAGGAGCCGTGGATGGGGACCGTGAGGCGGGTGGGCGGGCCATGCTCGCCGGTCTGCTGGACGCCAGTCATCCGATGCCCCTCGACGCGTTGCCGCAGAAGGCCCGTGACCGTGCCCGGGCTGCGGGTTTCACCGACGTGCTCATCTACGTGACGGCATCACCGCGGCACGGGGTGCCGACGACAGCTCCACCCTGCGCGTCAACACGGCGGACATCCGTGGGCAGACCAGTGCCCTCGCGGTGACCGGGGACCTGGACCTGTTCACCGTCCCCGTCCTGGAACATCAGGTGGGCGAGGTCCTCGATGACCACCGCACGGTGATCCGGGACCTGACCGGTGTCACGTTCTGCGACTCCTCCGGCCTCAACACCCTGATCCGCCCGCGTCGCCGTGCCCGTGACGCCGGCGGACGGCGGCTCGTCCTGGCCGCACCGCCCCCGCGCATGATGCGCCTGCTGAGCGTCACCGGCGCCGAAGGCGTGTTCCCCGTCCACGGCAGCCTGGCCGAAGCCTGGCGGGCGCAGTCTGCTCCCGGCACCCCGCCCACGGCCCGACCGCCCCCGCCCCGCAGGCGGAGCCGGACTCGTCCGGGCGGTGACGGCCGCGCCCGCCTCAGCCGAGTGTCCGGAAGGGTCCGTATCGCGGACCACTCACACTGCATGCTCCATGCACACCAGCTGATCCCGCTCGTCCCATGACTCGGTGACGGTGAAGCCGAGCCGTTCGTACAGGGCGAGGGCAGCTGTCCGCCACTTCCACACCGACAGCCGTACCGTGCTGACGCCGTTCTCCGCGCAATGCGCAAGTGCGGCCCTGACCAGGCCGGACGCGATACCCCTGCCCCTGAGGGCCGGGTCCGTCCAGAGTCTCTTGAGCTCCGACCGGCCGCCAACAGGGGCGGTCACCACCAGACAGCCCACGGCGGTGTCCTCGCTGAGTGCGAGCAGCACGACGGCGTCCGAGAATGCGGTCGCCGGGTCCAGGACCTCGGCCCGGTAGCGCTCTGGCAACCCGTCCACTTCGGCGACGGCTCGGCCCTTCTCGGCCTCTGTCCGCAGATGGTAGGCGGCCAACAACGCGGCCGGCCCGGTCTCCACGGAGGCGTCCTGACCCGGCCAGCGGACGATGACGGCTTTGCGTTGATCGGTCATCGAGCCAGGATCACACGCCCCATGGACCAAACAAGATGATGATTCTGCTAAGGTCCCCTCACAAGAAGCATCACCATTCTTTTTGCCGGAGGTGCGATGCCTCGGCTGACCGACGCGCGCAAGGAACTCCGACGTACTCAGATCGCCGAGGCCGCCGTCCGCTGCTTCAGCCGCAACGGTCTCGAACGCACCTCGATCGCCGACATCACCGCCGAATCCGGCCTCTCGGCCGGCTCGATCTACGCGCACTACCGGAACAAGGCCGATGTGGTGCGCGCCGCCGCCCGCGAGGTGCTCGCCAAACGTGCCGACGTCCTCAGCGAGTACGCGGCGGCCGACGATCCACCCGGCCCCGAGGAGTTGCTCTCCCGTCTGGTCGCGGCGATCGACCCCGCCGAGGCACGGGTGGGTGTGCAGACCTGGGGTGAGGCGACCATCGACCCCGCCATCCGCGACATCGTCGTCGACATGACCGACCGGATGCGCACGATGCTGCACGACTGCGTCACGGCCTGGCTCATCAAGGTCGAGTGCCACGAGCCCGCCGAGGCCCAGGAGCGCGCCGCCCCCATGGCCCATCGGCTCATGGCGCTCTACCAGGCCGAACTGCTGTACGCCGCCTTGCGAACGCCGACCGAGGAGACGACGTCATGACCACCACGACCGCTGCGTTCGCCACCCGCACCGTCTTCAGGATCGGATACGGCGCGTTACAGCTCGCACGACTGCAGGACCGGCGCAGCGAGGCCGTGGCGTTGCTGCGGCGCGCGGCGGAGCTTGGGGTCGACCACGTGGACACCGCCGAGTTCTACGGCTTCGGTTTCGCCAACGACGTGATCCGGCAGGCACTACGCCCCGAGGACGGTGTCCTGGTCGTCACGAAGGTGGGGGCAGACCCCAATCCGAGCGGGCAGGTGCCGTTGCGTCTGGCCCAGCGACCCGAGCAGCTGCGCGCCAGCGTCGAGGACAACCTGCGCAGTCTCGGCGTCGACCGGCTCGATGTCGTCAATCTGCGCCGCCTGGAGACCGGGCCCGGACTGCGTCCCGAGGGGGATCAGGTCGTCGAACTGGACGACCAGCTCGCGGTGATGACCGCCTTGCGCGACGAGGGCAAGATCGGCGCGATCGGTCTGAGCAGCGTTTCGCTCGACGTTCTGCGCCGTGCCCTGCCCGCCGGCGTCGTCTGCGTGCAGAACGCCTACAGTCTCGTCTCCCGCGCGGACGAGGAGATGCTGCGGCTCTGCGTGTCCGAGGGCATCGCCTGGGTGCCGTTCTTCCCGCTCGGCGGGGCCTTCCCCGGCCTGCCCAAGGTCACCGACGAGCCGACGGTGCTCGCGGTGGCCGAGTCCCTGGGCATCACACCCTCGCAGGTCGGCCTCGCCTGGCTGCTGCACCACGCCCCCAACGTGCTGCTCATTCCTGGCACCGCCGATGCCGCCCATCTTGAGGCCAACGTCACGGTCGGCGAGATCACCTTCGACGCGGCGGCCCTCGCCGCCCTCGACGGCATCGAGTCCCGCTCCGACGAAGTCCCCATCGGCTGACCGGAGCCGGCGCGGCCCCGGCCGCGACCGTCACGGCCCGCGCCGGACAACCTGACGAACCACCAGGCCAACTGGGAAACCTCGCTCCACCACGCTCCAAGGACGGATCATGAAGGCCATCATCTACCGCGACAACGGTACCCCCGACGTTCTGCAGTTCGTCGACCGTGACCTGCCGACGCCCGGCCCCGGTGAGGTTCGCGTCCGGGTCGCCGTGTCCGGGGTCAACCCGACCGACTGGCAGGCGCGCTCCGGCGCCGGCCACGCCAAGCACTTCGCCGAGATCACCCCGCACCTGGACGGCGCGGGCACGATCGACGCCGTCGGTGAGGGTGTCGACGGGAGCCGGGTCGGCCAGCGGGTCTGGGTGTTCCTGGCCGCCGCCGGACGGCCCACCGGCACCGCCGCCGAGTACACCGTCGTACCCGCCGAACAGGCCGTGCCGCTGCCCGCTGAGGCCGGCTTCGACGTCGGCGCCGCACTCGGAGTGCCCGCGCTGACCGCGCACCGCGCGCTCACCGTCGCCGAGGACGGGCCGCGTCGGCTGCGGCCCGGGGCACTCGACGGGCAGGTGGTACTCGCCGCGGGCGAGGCCGGAGCGGTCGGGCACGCGGTGATCCAGCTCGCCCGGTGGGCCGGCGCCACCGTGATCAGCACGGTCAGCAGCCCGGACAAAGCCCGTTTGGCCGGCGCTGCCGGAGCCCACCATGTCATCAACTACCGCGAGGGCGACCCGGCCGCCGAGATCCGCAGGATCGCCCCGGACGGCGTCGACATCGTCGCAGAGGTGGCACTGGGCACGAACCTCGCACTGGACCTGGCCGTGCTGCGCACCCGCGGCACGATCTCGACCTACGCCAACGACGGTGGCAGACCGGTCGAACTGAACGTGCTGCAGAACATGGTGCTGAACACACGCCTGCAGTTCCTGGTGCTCTTCACCGCCGGTCCGCAGGCACGCGCCGCGGCCGCCCAGGACGTCGCCGCCGCACTGCGCGACGGCGCACTGCCGGTCGGCGAGGAGCACGGCCTGCCACTGCTCCGCTTTCCCCTCGCCCGCACCGCCGACGCACACCGAGCGGTCGAGAACGGCACGGTCGGCAAAGTCCTGGTGGACATCACACCCTGACACCTCGCCGACCGCTGCGCGCCCTGCCGGCCGGGCGCAGGCACGCCCCAGACTGATCAGTTCCGCGGGCGTCCAGCATGTCGAGGGCGTTGCGCTTCGACCAGCACCTCGGTTCTACGATCACGCGTATGAGCAAGTTTCTCGTCACGGTGTGTCTGCCGCCGACCAAGCCACGGAAGCTTCCGGAAGCGATAGCGGCCGTCATGGCACCGTATGACGCCAACCTCACCGACGACTGGAACCCGGTCGGCCAGTGGGACTGGTGGGTCATCCACTCCGCCACGGAGAGCCCCTACCTCACGCGGCCCGCGTACGACGGCGATCGCAGGCTCGTCACGACCTCCACCGTCCCCCGCAGGAAGGCCGAGCTCGAAGCCCTCGGGCCGCTGGAGTGCTACGGCGGCCCCCGGGGACTGCTCGATTTCGACGCCATGCGGCGGCGAGCGGCGACAAGGCACGACGCCAGGCTCGCCGCCTGGGAGGAACTGACCGCGCTGCATCCGCCGGCCAGCCCGCTGTCCGACTTCGTCTCCCGCCACGAGTCCGATCCCGGCGGCTACTCATTGGCGGACGCCAAGAGAGAGCACCTGGCCCAGCCGCTGGTGCAGGACGTGGCGCAGCGGGCCGTCTCGGGCGACCCGCACTTCGACACATCGTTCCTCTTCAACGATCCGGTCGCGTACTTCGCGCAGGAGCACGAGGAGGCCCGACGGTCCGCGGTCCAGTGTGCCGTGCCCGGCTTTGCCCTGGTCACCCTCGACGGTGTGTGGATGGACGCGGACCGCGACGGCTACTGGGAACAGGCCAACGACTACCTCGACGGCCTCCACGCCGAAGCGGTCGTCGTCGACCTGCTCTGTCACTACTGATTTCCGGGGCCGTGACGTACGACCGCCAGATCGCTCTCAGCTGGGTGAACCTGTCGGGCAGGTCGCCGTCACGGCCGTTCGCGGCTGCGGTCAGGATTCCCGTCCTGGCGGAACAGGACGGGATCCCTCGGCGGACCGAACGGGCCGCCGGTGATGCGGTCAGATCTGGTTGAGTCCGCCGTCCACGAAGAGCTCCGATCCGGTGACGAAGCTGCTTTCACTGCTGGCGAGGAACAGGGCGGCGGCAGCGGCCTCCTCGGGCTGCCCCATCCGGCCCAGAGGTACCTGACCGGCGAAGACGTCCCGCATCGTTGCGGCCGCGGCGGCGTCGGGGGCCAGTCCGTTGATACCCGGCGTGACGATCGGCCCGGGTACCAGGGTGTTCACCCGGATGGCCCGACCCCTGAGTTCGTTGGCCCAGGTGCGGGAGAAGGACCGGACGGCGGCCTTGGATGCGGCGTACACGCCGAAGGCGGCCTCGCCCGAAGTCGCTGCGGTCGATCCGGTCAGGATCACCGACGCGCCGTCGCTGAGGAACGGGATGGCCTTCTGGACGGTGAAGAGCATGCCCCTGACGTTGATGTTGAACGTCGCGTCGAAGTGTTCCTCGGTGACCTGTTCCAGCGAGGCGAATTCACCGCCACCCGCATTGGCGAACAGCACGTCGATGGTCCGCCCCCGCTCGGCGACGGCCGCGTAGAGGCGGTCGATGTCCCCGAGGTCGGCGACATCGCCCCTGACCGCGGTGGCCCCGTCACCGATCTCGGCCAGGGCGACGTCGAGGGCCTCCTGGCGGCGGCCGGTGATGAACACGTGGGCACCTTCGCGCACGAACCGCTTGGCAGTGGCCAGGCCGATGCCGCTGTTGCCCCCGGTGACGACGGCCGTTTTCCCGTCCAGCTGTCCCATGATCATTACTCCTGTCCGGCGCGGACCTCGTCCGTACACCAAGCGTCACTGGCGTCTCACAGCCCGCACGATCGGCGGGCTCACTTATGGACTGTACGGTAAAGAACGGAGTTATGGACCGCACGGGCAAAAACAATGGCGCGACGTACATCACCCGCGACGCCCCCGTCGACGGCAGGGCTGGACCCGCGTCAGCCTCTCCGCGGCCATCGATCTGGACCGAGGGGTCAAGAAGGACGTAGGCTCTCCCCATGGGACGCCCTCGGAATTTCGACGAGAACCAGGTCCTGGAGTCCGTACGCGAGCAGTTCTGGAATCAGGGCTACAGCGCTACGTCGCTGCAGGATCTGACGGACGCCACCGGACTGGGCAAGGGAAGCCTCTACGGCGCCTTCGGTGACAAGCGGCAACTGTTCCTGCACGTGCTTGACAGGTACCGCACCGAGCAGCTGGAGGGCGTCCGGGCGGTACTCACCGGCCCTGGTACCGCCATCGAACGCCTGACTCTGCTCGTGGAGGGCGTGGCCAAGGGATTTGCCGAAGACCCGGTGCGGCGTGGGTGTCTGTTGGTCAACAGCACGTCCGAGCTGCACAGCAACGAGCCCGATGTCGTCTCGCGGGCCAGGACCTCGTACCAGGCGGTCGAGGACCTTCTGATCGCATGCGTGAAGGAAGCCCAGCAGGACGGAGCCATCGAACCGAGCGCCGACCCCCAGGAACTCGGGCGCCTGATCCTTGCCGTGATGCAGGGCATCGAGTTCCTCGCCAAAACAGGCATGGACGACGCGGCCCTCCTGCAGATCGCCCACGCCGCGCTCAAGACCCTCGTCTGACGTTCCAGGCGTGCGCGCGCACCCCCCGCCCCGCCGTCGACCCGGCCGTGCCCGAGCGCTGTCGGCACGGCTGGGGGCGCCGGCATCCGGCGGTGCTTCGTGAGCACCGCCGGCGGCAGACGCCCCGGCGTCCCGGCGCTAGCCGCGCGCGAACTCGAGCAGGTCCTTGTTGAAGATCTCGGCGTACTTGGGCACCATCGCGAGGCCGTGCGGCGCACCCTCGTAGACCTTGTACTGCGCGCCCTTGACGATCTTGGATGATTTGTCGCCGGCGGCGACGATGGGCACGATCTGGTCGTCGTCGCCGTGCACGATCAGTGTCGGCACATCGACCTTCTTCAGGTCCTCGGTGGTGTCCGTCTCGGAGAACGCCTTGATGCAGTCGTAGGCGCCCTTGATCCCGACCGTCATGCTCCAGAGCCAGAACTCGTCCCGCGTTCCCTGGGAGACGGTCGAGCCCTCACGGTTTGCACCGTAGAACGGTGCGCTGAGGTCCTTGTAGTACTGGGAGCGGTCCGTGAGCACACCCTGGCGGATCTCGTCGAACACCTCGATCGGCAGGCCCTCGGGGTTGGCTTCCGTCTTCAGCATCAGCGGGGGGATCGCGCCGAGCAGGACCAGCTTGGCGACCCGAGACGTACCGTGGCGGCCGATGTAGCGAGTGACCTCGCCGCCGCCGGTGGAGTGGCCCACCAGGATGACGTCGTGGAGGTCTTCGGCCTCGATGACAGCGGCCAGGTCGTCGGCGTACGTGTCGAGGTTGTTGCCGTTCCACGGCTGTCCTGAGCGGCCGCCGCCCCGCCGGTCATGGGCGATGGCGCGGAACCCGTTGTCCGCCATGAGCTTCATCTGGGGGTCCCAGGCGTCGGCCGTGAGGGGCCAGCCGTGGGAGAAGACAACGGGTTGGCCGGAGCCCCAGTCCTTGTAGAAGATCTGAGTGCCGTCCTTGGCAGTGGCGAAGGGCATGGTGTGCGTTCCTCTCGCAGCTCGCTCGCCGCTCCCTGTTTCACGCCGCGCGGGCTGTGACGGGAGGAGGCATGTAGGTCACCCTATTCACGAAGCACCGTTTCGGCACGCCGGAAAGCACCGCACCGACTTCGAGCGGACCGGCAAGGCCTGACAAGGTGCAGAGGCCCGCTGCGCGTGGTGGACTGTAAGGCGTCGTCGGCATTTCCACGACCGCCCCGCTCCAAGTCGGCGCCGAATGGGTGGACTCCGGGAGCTGTCAGATATGCGCAGCCGCCTCGTGTCGGTGGAAGCGTGCAGCTTGAGGGCGCGTGAAATCCCGCCCGGACAGGCCTGGGATGACGGACGAGACGGACGAGACGGACGATCACGCTATCCGCAACGGGATCAGCTGAGGAAAAGCATGGGGTCAGACATCGACGTACTGGTTGTCGGAGCCGGTCCAGCGGGTTTGCTGCTCGCGGGCGACTTGGCCGAGGCAGGGCTTCGCTGCACCGTCGTAGAGCGGCGAGAAGGGGAGTCCGAGCTGACGCGTGCGTTTGCCGTGCACGCTCGGACGATGGAGCAGTTGGACGCCCGAGGCCTCGCCGACGAATTGCTTCTGACCGGGATCCGCAACCCGGTTCTGCAGTTTCTGCGGATCGATCTGTCTCGGCTGCCGAGTCGCTACCCCCATGTGCTGGTGACACCGCAGTACAACACCGAGCGCCTGCTCCTTTCTCGTGCCCAGGCGCATGGCGTGACCATCATGCGGGGCTACGAAGCGACCGGTGTCCAGCAGGACGAAACCGGCGTCGACGTAGCGGTGCGGGCGCCAGACGGAGCTGAGCAAAGCCTGCGCGCGGACTTCGTGGTCGGCGCAGACGGACGCAACAGTTGTGTGCGCCGCTCGCTCGGCCTGCCCTTCCCGGGTCGTTCCGCGGTTCGCTCGATGATGCTCGCGGACGTGCGCCTGGCTGAACCACCGAGGAAACCGCCCACGGTGGGAGCGATCGGAGACGCCTTCGCCATTGTCGTGCCCTTCGGTGACAGCTGGTTCAGGGTGATGGCGTGGAATCGCCGTCACCCGATGTCAGACGATGCGCCGGTCGATCTGGAGGAAATCCGTGAGGTCGCCCGTCGGGCACTGGGCAGTGACTTCGCCATGCACGACCCGCGCTGGCTCTCACGTTTCCACAGCGACGAGCGCCAGTCGCCGCGTTATCGGGTGGGCCGGGTGTTCCTCGTCGGTGACGCCGCGCACGTCCACTCCCCTGCCGGCGGTATGGGCCTCAACACCAGCCTCCAGGACTCGGCGAATCTCAGCTGGAAGCTGACAGCTGTTCAGCGCGGCCGGGCACCGGACTCGCTGCTCGACACCTATGAGAGTGAACGGCACCCCGTGGGACGCAGGGTCCTGCGGATGAGCGGTGCACTGCTGCGCGGAGTCCTGACCACGCCGCGGGCACTGTGCGGGCTCCGTGATCTCTCGGCGCGGACGGTACTCAAGACACCGTGGGTGGCCAGACGGCTGGCCGGGGCGATCTCGGGCCTCGACATCGCGTACGCCGCTGGGGCGGGCGCACATCCTCTGGCTGGAAAGCGGGCACCCGATGTCCCTCTGAGCGACGGGCGCCGGCTCTACGAGGCACTTCGCGCCCGACGGTTCGTGCTTGTCGTCCCCGACGACACCCCCCAGCTCTCCTCGCTGATCAGCGAGTGGTCCGACGAAGTGGAGATCGTGTCCGCAAGAGGCTCGACGAAGAAGAGCGTGCTGATCCGGCCTGACGCCTACATCGCGTGGGCCGTCTCGGACGAGTCACCTGAACGCCGCATCGACGCCACCCGCCATGCGTTGGCCCACTGGTGCGGCGCGCGGCAGGCGGGCCCGGGAAGCAGGACTTCGCCCGCGTGACCGCCTTCACGCCGTTTCACCGGAGCCCGGTCGGGTCAGCGTGCGGCAGGGTACTCGGGAACCATGCCCTTCACCGTGCGTGCGGCAAGTGAGGTGAAGGCGAACGCCCAGTAAGGCGGCCCGAAAGGTGCCGTGCTGCCGCCCCACCCACCGCCGGCAGACCGCCGGCAACGGTGGGCAGGAAGTAGCCCGGGTGCCAGTCCACAAGTTTCATGTCGACGCGGATCCATACACCGGTCAGAAATCCGCCCCGAATAACCGTGACGACAAAGGCGACGAGGTAGACGCATTTACCGACCGTATCCACATGAGGCCTCAGCGCGACCCCGAAAAGCATGGGAACAATCGACGCCAGTGAGATGAACGGGCCAGTGACCGGATGCGTGAATTCCTTACCCAGATGTCCCCGAGAGCGGATATTCACCGCGTAGGCCGTCACGGTCAGGAGCCACAGAAGACCGGCTCCCGACCACAGAACGACTCCCGGCCGTTCGGGCGTCCGCGCCAGGTTGTGCGCCACTGTCCACGCCTGAGCCAGACCTGCCGCACCAAAACTGATGCCGAAGAGATTTGGCGCCACCAGATACCTGCGGCCGGTCAAGGACATACTCCGTTCCGTGACCACCCCGCCAGGGGTGCTGCCGTGACGTCTCCCCCAGCGATCATCGCTTCCACAGGCAGCCGACGCGAGGCGACGCTCCTGCGGGCAGTCGGATCGAAGGTCTCAGGCGTTCACCAGGAAATGTTCGAGAACCGCCTGTTCGCGGAGGGGAAGTCGGCTGCCGACGGGAACCATGCGTGTGGAATCGACCGCACGCAGTCGCATGGAGCACGGAAGTCGCATGACGATCTGAAGAATTCCTGCGGCAACGGCACGCCTACCGCGGTAGCGGGACGGACGGGTAGTAGCGAAAGGAGCGGCCGGAAGGAAACCAGCTTTCCGGCGTCTGCACGCCCGAGATCGCTACGTTCTGTACAAGTCGCCACTGACCGGGACGGTCCTACGGTGAGACCCGCTGACGGAAACACGTCAGTCCCCCTCCCCCGAACGTAAGGGCCGTGACCGGACATGACTTCCCCCCGCTCCTTCTGGCTCGCCGGCGGTCAGGCCAGCAGCATGACCGCACTGGCCGTGACCTCGCCCTGGACCGGCCAACTGGTCGGCCAGGTCAGCGTGCCGACCGACGATCAGGTCGAGACGGCGGTGGCCGCCGCGTACGCCGCCCGCGAGGAGTTCGCAGCCACCCCCGCCCACCAGCGTGCCGCCGCTCTCGACCATGTGAGCAAGCGACTCGTGGAGCGCGCCGAGGAAATCGCACAGCTCATCTCCGCGGAGAACGGCAAACCGATCAAGTGGGCCCGCGGTGAGGTACGCCGCTCGGTGTCCGTGTTCCGGTTCGCCGCCGAGGAAGCCCGCCGCTTCAACAGCGGGGAGGCTCAGCGGCTGGACACGGACGTGGCGGGCCAGGGCCGCCTCGCGCTCACCCGCCGCTTCCCCAAGGGGGTCGTGCTGGGCATCACGCCCTTCAACTTCCCGCTCAATCAATGCGCCCACAAGGTCGCCCCCGCCATCGCGGCCGGCGCCCCGATCATCCTGAAGCCGGCGCCGAACACCCCTCTCTCCGCCCTGTTCCTCGGGGACCTGCTCGCCGAGACCGACCTGCCGGAAGGCGCGTGGAGCATCCTGCCGGTCGCCAACGACCGGATGCCTGCGCTGGTACAGGACGAGCGCCTGCCCGTGATCTCGTTCACCGGTTCCGAGAGGGTCGGCTACGCGATCATGGACTCGGTACCCAGGAAGCACTGCACGCTGGAGCTCGGCGGGAACGGTGCGGCCGTCGTCCTGGGCGACTTCGCCAGCGACGAGGACCTCGACCGGGCCGCCGACCGGATCGCCCTGTTCTCCAACTACCAGGGCGGGCAGTCCTGCATCTCCGTGCAGCGCGTCATCGCCGACGCCGCGGTGTACGACCGCCTGCTCCCGCGCATCGTCGCGGCAGTCGAGGCACAGGTCACCGGGGACCCCTCGGACGACACGACCGATGTGGGCCCGCTCGTCAACGAGGACGCCGCGTGCCGCGTCGAGTCGTGGGTCGACGAAGCCGTTGTCGCCGGTGCCACGCTCCACACGGGTGGCAAGCGCGACGGTGCCTCGTATGCGCCCACCGTTCTCGCGGATGTTCCCGCTGACACCACGCTGGCCTGCGAGGAGGTCTTCGGACCGGTTCTCACGGTGCTCAAGGTCTCCGGCGAGGCCGAGGCCTTCGCGGCAGTGAACGACTCCAAGTACGGCCTGCAGACGGGAGTGTTCACGCACGACCTGCAGGCGGCGTTCCGAGCTCACCGGGCTCTGGAGGTCGGCGGTGTCGTAGTCGGTGATGTGCCCTCCTACCGCGCCGACCAGATGCCCTACGGCGGCGTCAAGCAGTCCGGTGTCGGCCGCGAAGGAGTGAAGTTCGCCATGGATGACTACACCTACGAACGCGTGCTGGTCCTCACCGACCTCGCCCTGTGACAACCCGGCAATTCGGCTTCGGGGAATGATCCGGGTGGCCTGCCTCGCACGAGTGGGGTCCAGCCGCACCGGCACCCACCGGCTGCCGACCGGGAGGGGCACGACGCCGAGTCCGAGCGTGATCAGCCAGAACCCTCATCCCAAATGCATGTACAAGGTACGCATGGGTGGAATGTGAGGTGGTACTCCACCGGTAACCGCTACAGATCGGAGAGCCCTCATGGTGATCAAGACGATGCACGACATGGGCATCCGCAGCGAACACGCCTACCTCGCGGGCATCACCTCCATCGGCCTCAGCGTCGCCTCCTGGGTCGCCAGCATGAAGGCCGAAAAGGCCGGCATCGAGCGGGCCGACCGATGGGGCATTTTCGTGGGTGAATGGGCACCCACCTTCATCGGCCTCGGACTGGCGCTCTCCCACTACGAACAACAGGAGGGCACCCTCACCGGCTCCCTGCACGCCGTGAGGCA
The DNA here is from genome assembly GCF_040702065.1 of Streptomyces sp. NPDC086777. NCBI lineage: Bacteria > Bacillati > Actinomycetota > Actinomycetes > Kitasatosporales > Streptomycetaceae > Streptomyces > Streptomyces sp. NPDC086777. The sequence continues at coordinate 26,281 of NZ_JBFBJI010000061.1, forward strand.
GGCCGGCTGACCCCACCCCGGTCACCCCCGCGAGCCGTGCCGCTCGCGCGTCGCACGGGCGCACGTCGCGCCCACCGTGTCGATGACGCGCTACGGCGGGGCTCGCGGGCATCGGACTTCCTGGAACCAGCTTCTTCGCCGGCGCGCTGCCCGACCGTGCTCTCCCCACCGCCTGCCCGATGCCCGGCCGCGTTCCTCGGGGCGCGTCCCGGCATGCCGTACGGCCGCCCGGTGGTCACAGTGGTCCCCAGGCGGCGGCGTGTTCGAGGAGGTGGCGCCGGACGAGGTCGACGGCGGGAGCGGCGGGTTCAGCACGGGTGACGAGGTAAAGGGTGTTGAGCGGCGGCACCGGGGTGCGGTGCAACTGCTCCAGGGACCCCGCGTTGAGCGCCGGTTCGGCCAGGTAGCGGGGAAGGACCGAGATCCCCGCGTCGGCGATCACGGCCGTGAGGACGGCCCGCAGGTCGGGCACCACCACGGACACGGGGTTGGGCGGCCGGCGCCGGAACTCACTGCGCCAGTACCGGCGGATGATGGGCAGTTCCTCCGCGTAGGTCACCAGCGGCAGATGCGCGAGGGCCGCGACGGGGTCCTCGGCGAGCCGCCGCGGGTCGACGGAGCGCGCCGCCGTCGGGGTGCCCACGAGCAGGAACTCCTCGTCCACGTAAGGCGTCGCGGTCAGTGCGCGCAGCTTCGCCGGCGGCCGGACGGACGACGCCACCAGGTCCAGCCCGCCGTCGGCGAGGGAGGCGAGCAGCGGCTCGGAGAGGCCGAGGGCGATGTGCAGGACCAGCCCCCGGCGGCTGAGCGGGGCGAGCGCGGGCAGCAGCCGGGCCTGGGTGAACTCGCCGGGCGCACCGATCCGTACGGTGCCTTGGCAGGCCTGTTCACCGGCGTCCGCGGCCAGCGCCTCGCGCAGGCCGTCCAGGTGGGGGCCGATCCGGCGGGCAAGCTCGTGCGCCCGGTCGGTGGGGTGGGCGCCGTTGCGGGACCGGACGAACAGGCCGTCGCCGAGTCGCTCCTCCAGGCGGGCGAGCTGTCCGCTGACGGCCGGCTGCGAGACGCCCAGCGCACCTGCGGCCGCCGTCAGTGAGCCCCGACGGTAGATCTCCAGGAAGGTGGTCAGTAGATCGAGCTCGTTCACGCAAGCACGATACATAAGCATGCTTATGGATCGGATGTGATGGCAGAGCGGATCTGATGGAGGCTGGACGGCGTCACCGACCGAGGGACGTACCCGAACCGCGTCCCCGTCCGAGAAGAGGTCCGTTTCCCATGGCGAAGATTTTGATGGTCATCTCGGCTTCCGACGCCCTGGTCCTGGCCGACGGCAGCACCCACCCCACGGGCTACTGGGCCGAGGAGGTCGCCGCCTCGCACCGCGTGCTCGTCGAGGCCGGCCACCGGGTCGACATCGCCACCCCCGGTGGTGTCCGGCCGACGGTCGACCCGGTGTCCCTGGACGAGCGCGGTGGGGTGGATCCGGCCGACGGCGCCGCCTTCCGGGCGTACCTGGAGTCCATCGACGCGGATCTGGCGGCCCCGCTCGATCTGGCGGCCGTCCGCGGCACCGACTACGACGCCCTCTTCCTGCCCGGCGGCCATGCCCCGATGTCCGACCTGGCCACCAGCGTCGACCTCGGCGCCCTGCTGGTCGAGGCGGACGGCCGGGGCGGCACCGTTGCCGCCCTGTGCCACGGTGTCGCCGCCCTTCTCAGCGCCGAACGCGCGGACGGCACGTTCGTCTTCGCGGGCCGTACCCTCACCGGCTTCACCGACGAGGAGGAGCGCCAGGGTGGGCTCGGCGACGCGGCGCCGTGGCTGGTGGAGAGCCGCCTCGCGGAGCGCGGCGCGCTGCTGAAGACCGGCTCCCCCTGGTCGGACACCGTGGTCGTCGACGGGAACCTGATCACGGGCCAGAACCCGCAGTCCAGCGTCAGCGCGGCCAAGCAGGTACTCACCGCTCTCCGGACCGCCTGAGCACCTGGCGGCCGCCGGGGCGACGCGGGCGGGTGCCGGTCCGGCGATGCGCGGCCTCCGTCGCCCTACGACGGCCTGTCCGACAGCTCGGTCGGGCGTGCCACAGGTGGAAATGCCGAGTCGCCCCTGGCCGCCTCGAGAGGGTTCGATGCCCGGGTGGTGAACTGGGCGCAGATGCGCGACTGCTGGTTCGGCGTCGATCGGGTTCCCGAGCTCTTGGAGCGGGTGGAGCGTCAGGACGATGATGCTGAGGCCTGGAAGGAGCTGGGGTGGCGGCTCGTCCTTGAGCATGACCTGGTGTCCCCGGCCGGTTTCGCCGCCCTGCCACGCCTGGTGCGCCTCGCGCCACGCAGCGCGCAGGCGCGCGGCCTGGCCGGGAGGATCCTGGAGCGCGCGGCCGGGCGGCACGGCTGCGACGACCTGCTGGCGGCCTGCGACGGCACGATCGCCGAGTTCCGTGAGGTGCTGGACCGGCACCTGCGGTCGCGGCCGGCTGACTACCTCGTCTCCTTCCGCGCCCTGCTCGCCGTCGAAGAGGAGTACCACTGGGCGAACGTCCTGGAGGGCTTTACGGACGACATCAACGGCGTGGACTGCCCTCACTGCGGCGCGGGGGTGACGATCGCCATCGGCGACTTCGGGTGCTACTCGCAGATGTGGGAGGGAGGTGAGGAGGTACGGCGGGACCTGAGGCCTGCGGATGCCGGGGAACTGACCGGCACCGGCCGATGGATGCATCGGATCACTGTCCGCGACGGGCAGGAGGCGCTCGCCCACGGAATCGCCCGCCTCTTCGGTGAAGCGGAATGCCCGCACTGCGGCAGCGTCTTCAACGTCGCGGACGAGTACACGTCCGCCAACCGCCCAGTCCTGCGGTGACCCACCGCGGACCCGGAGCGACCTGGCTGCGGCTCAGGGGGCATGGCTGCGCGCCCTGACGGTGCATGGGCGGCCGGTCGGGTATCTCGACGAACATGATCCGGCCGTCCACGACGTCCAGGACCAGCATGCCTTTCGACGGCGAGGCGTCGCGTACCGGCGCTTCGCCGCGTCCTGGCGGGAAGGTCAGCCGAACAGGCGGCGCTGGATCTCGCGCCGGTAGTCCTCCAGCGTGCGGTCGAGGTGTACGGCAGTGGCCTCGGCGGCCTCGTCGGGTCGGCCGTCGCGGATGGCGCGGTAGATCGCCTCGTGCTCCTCGACCGCGGCCGCGGTGCCCTCGTTGAAGGTGTCGTGTATGCCGATCGCGCTGGACTGGCGCTGCAGCCGGCGGGCGTCACGCACCGCGCTGCCGAGAAACGTGTTGTGCGAGGCCACGGCCACCGCCGCGTGGAAGTCGTCGTCCGCCTGGTTGAAGACGTCGACCTCACCGTGGACGTACCCGTACCGGCACTGCTGCATGGCGACCTCGATGGTGCGCAGTTCGGCGGGCGTGGCGCGGGTGGCCGCCAGCCTCACGGCGGCCATCTCCTGCACCCTGCGGAACTCGAACAGCATGAGCACGTGATCGAGGTCCACGGGCCGGAAGAAGCCGCCCCAGCGGCCGGTGATCAGCATGCCGTCGTCGTCCGCGACGAACAGCCCGCGTCCCTTGTGCGCCCGGACCCGGCCGAGCGCCGAGAGGATCTTCACGGCTTCCCGCACCACTGCTCGGCTGGTGTCCAGCTGCTGGGCCAGGTCGTTCTCGGTGGGCATCCGGTCGCCGGGGACCAGGCGCGCCTCGGCGATGAACTCGAGGATCCGCTCCGCCACGACCTCGTATCCGGGCCGGTAGTCACGCTGTTCGTCCACGCCGTTCACCACTGCTTCCACGGCGGGCGTGTCCTTCATGTGTCCTGCCTCCGGGTGACTGCTGCGGCGATGACTGATGGGCCCTGAAGCCGCTCTCATCGTACCTCAGGAGAAAATGAGTCGTACTTATCTGAGGTGACTTCGATCATGACTACGGATGCGATGTGCACCTTTCATAAGCACTTCGCCTGATCCGATGCCGCTAAAGCCGCCTTATCGTGCGCCTGAAGCTCCGAAAAGGGCGCGCACGCCCCTTGACTCGTCACTCGATGTGGCGGCTAATTTCATCCGCGGCGGCACAACGACGGAGCCGTCAGCAGCCTCATGGACACCCAGTGGAGTCGCTCATGTCCATCTACAAGCCTCCGGCCGACCAGGAGACAGGGACCAGCAGGAGACGTACCGCGTTGCTGGCCGGCTGTGCCGCCACCGTGCTGCTCACGGTGACCGCCTGTGGCGGCGGTGGCGGCACCACCGGCACGACCAAGGACGGATTCGCGCAGGCCGCCCAGAACGACGGGGCGTTGACCGTCTGGGTGGACGCGACGCGCATGGACGCCGCGAAGCAGTACCAGGCGCTGCACCCGGGGGTGAAGATGGACATCGTCAGCTATGACGGCGACGCCAACGGGTCCAACTACCTCCAGACCAAGGTCCAGTTGTTCAACCGCACGGGCAAGGGCTGGCCGGACGTCGTCTTCAGCTCCCAGAACAACGAGGCGAGCTGGGCCGTCGACGCGGGCTTCGCGGCGCCGCTGGACAAGGGCCTGATCCCGGACGCCACCCTGAGCGGGTTCGCCAAGGGCGCCAACGACGTCTGCACCGTCGACGGCACCCTCTACTGCCTGCGCAACGACCTCTCCCAGGCGGTGCTCTGGTACAACGCGCCGCTGCTGAAGAAGTTCGGCTACCCGCTCCCGACGACCTGGGAGGAGTACCAGGCACTCGGCGAGAAGGTCGCCACGGAGCACCCCGGCTACCTGGTCGGCGACGCGGGTGACTCCTTCACCCCTGAGATCTACCTGTGGGCGAGCAAGTGCGGCGCCAACCACATCACCGGCCCCAAGGCCGTGTCCGTGAACACCACCAGCGAATCCTGCACCAAGATGGCCAAGCTGATGGACGTACTGATCAAGAACAAGTCGATGTCCATCAGCGGCGTCTTCAGCACCGACTTCGCCAAGAACGAGGCCGGCAAGATCCTGCTCATGCCCGGTCCGGCGTGGTACGGCGGCGCGGTCTTCAAGGACGGCCTCAAGACCCCGGCCAAGCAGATCGCGGTGGCCCCCATACCTCAGTGGCAGGGCGACACCGCGCCGTCCACCGGCAACGTCGGCGGCGGCACCTGGCTGCTGTCCAAGCATTCCGCCCACATCAAGGCGGCCACCGACTTCCTGACGTGGGTCACCACCGACAACGCCTACCAGGGCGAGAAGGCCCCCGGCTTCCCGGCGTACGCGCCCGCCACCGAGAACTGGCTCAAGACCCAGGCCGCGTCCGGGTACTTCGCCGGTGACCTCACCGCCCTCAAGGACGCCTCCTCGCAGGTGTGGTCCGACTGGGGTTCGGGCCAGTTCAGCCAGGAGGCCATCTGGGCCGCCACCGTCAAGCCCGGCCTGACACAGGGCAAGACCATCGAATCCATGCTGCCCGCCTGGCAGGACTCGATCGCCAAGTACGCCGAGGCCGACGGATACAAGGTCTCCCAGTGACCCTCGTTCCCTCCTCGGCCGGCTCTGTCCGAGGGCGCCCTCGCGGCGTCTCCAGGCAGAGCCGGGCCGGCGTGGCATTCGTCGCCGGCTACGTACTGCTGCTGATCGCCTTCGGTGTCCTTCCGACCTGTTACGCGGTCTACTTCGCGTTCACGGACGCCGGAGGCACCTTCACCGGCCTCGCCAACTTCCTCACCACGGCACAGGACTTCCGCTTCGTCGACTCCCTGGGGCACGTGGCCCTGTACCTGGCCTTCTGGCTCGTGTCGCTCGTGGTGTTCGTGGTCGTCCTGGCGCTGCTCCTGCACCGGCTGTCCTCCGGTCCGGTCAGCCAGGCGCTGCGCTTCCTCTACTACATCCCCGGAGCCCTCGCCGGCGCCGCGAGCGTCCTGGTGTGGCTGTTCATGCTCGACCCGACGGTCAGCCCGGTCAGCTCCCTGCTGGAGACACTGGGCTTCCACACCTTCGGCGAGGTCATCGCGCCCGGCAACCTGGCGCTGCTGTTCACGGTCATCGCGTTCTGGACGGGCGCGGGCGGCTGGATCGTCGTCATGTACGGCGCGCTCAACAACATCCCCAAGGACCTCATGGAGGCCGCGCGCATCGACGGCGCGAACGGCTGGCAGACCGCCTGGCGGGTGCAGATCCCCATGCTCCGCAAGTGGATCGTGTACATGGTGATCCTGGCCTTCGCGGGCGGCGCCCAGCTCTTCGTCGAGCCGCAGCTCCTCTCCCTCGCCAGCACGGGCGTGGCCGGCCGCGACTACTCGCTCAACCAGCTGACCTACGACTTCGCCTTCCAGATGAACAACATCAACGGCGCCGCCGCGGTCTCGGTGGAGCTCCTGGTCGTCAGCGTGTCGGTCGCCGGTGTCTTCGTCGCACGATCGGGGTTCTTCGATGCCGACTGACACACGTTCCTCTCCCCTCGGCGCCCCACGCACCGGACGGGATCGCAACGCCATGGGCCGCAGCCGGCGCGGGGAACCTCGGCAGCGCCGCCGGGCGCCTCGGCACGTGACATCCCGGCTGCTGGCGGGGTCGGTGCTGACCGTCTTCGTGGTGTTCTTCGTGCTGCCGGTGGTGTGGCTGCTGCTCGCGGCGACCAAGACCGACCAGCAACTGGTCCACGACAACCCCCTGTCCTTCGGGTCCTGGCACGCGCTCACGGCCAACTGGCACGCGCTCACGGCCTTCCAGGACGACGCCGTCCTGGTGTGGTTGCGCAACTCCGCCCTCTACGCGGCGATCTCGCTGGTCATCACACTCTGCCTGGCCGTTCCGGCCGGGTACGCCCTGGCGATGACCGAGTTCCGCGGCCGGCGCACGCTGCTGGTCGCGACTCTGGTCGTGATGCTGATGCCGAACGCCACACTGGTGGTGCCGCTGTTCCTGGAGATCAACGCGGTGCATCTGATCGGCACGATGTGGTCGATCATCCTGCCGTACTCGTTCTACCCGTTCGGCGTGTACCTGACGTACATCTACTTCACCACCGCCGTGCCCAAGGACCTCCTGGCCGCGGCGCGGATGGACGGCTGCTCCGAGTTCGGTGTCTTCCGCCATGTGGCCCTGCCGCTGGCGACGCCGGTCATCGCGCTGGTGGGCTTCTTCAGCTTCGTCGCCAACTGGACGAACTACTTCCTCCCGTACGTGATGCTCCCCGAGAGCGACCAGATGCCGATCCAGGTGGGCGTCGGCAGTCTGCTCAGCAATGTGCCGTCGTTCAACCCGACCGTCGGCGCCCTCGCGATCCAACGCCCGCAACTGGCACTGGCGACACTGGTGGCCATCACACCGGTACTCGTCGTGTTCCTGTTCGCCCAGCGCTTCCTGGTCAGCGGAATGCTCGCCGGCGCCACCAAGGAGTGACCGCTCTCATGCCCTTCAACCCTCACCCCAACGCCTCCGGCGACGACACCCCGCCCTCCGGCCGGCCCGCTCCCGCACCCGACGTCCAGGCCGCGGTGCCGCTGCTCGAACCTCCCGGCTGGGCCGTCGCCCAGCGCGCCCTGTTCGACCTGCTCGACCACGCGTGGCGCCGTTTCGAGCGCAACTTCACCGGCCCCGACGGCCGGCTGACCTACCACGACCGGCTGACCAGCCGGGACGGTGTCGACGACTTCTACGAGGTCTTCTTCAACTGGCCCCAGCTGTACCTCCTCGGCGGTTCCGACGACCTCCTGCCCGCCAGCGAGAGGCACTGGGAGGGCGTCACCAGGCAACTGACCGAACTGGACATGCTGCGCGACGAGTACGAGCGCGGCTACGACTGGTTCCACCAGGGCGAGAGCCTGCTGCTGCTCTACTTCCTGTGCATGGCCGCCCCCGGCCGCTGGGCCGAACGCGCTTTGCGTTTCGCCGAGTTGTACGTCGACCCGGCCAAGGGCAACTACGACCCCGAGCGGCGCATCATCACCCGCCCGCACAACGGCAGCGACCCTGAGCGCACCGGCCTGTTCGACGGCGACGCATACCCCTGGCTGCCCAAGGAGGCGGAGACCTACGGCTTCCCGCTCGACTGGCTGCCCGAGGCCGCCGACGGCCCCTTCCCGCTCTCGGCGGACCCGCGGCTGGGTGACCAGATGCGGGACCGGATGGGCGTGGGCGACACCGCGCTCAACCTCGCCGCGGCCGGACTGGTCCTCAACGCCTGGATCCTGTCCGGCGAGGAGCGCTACCGCGACTGGATCGTCGAGTACGTGGGCGCCTGGCGCGAGCGCACCCGGGAACAGGGCGGCCTGATCCCGGACAACGTCGGCCCGGACGGCGTCGTCGGCAGCCTCCTGGAAGGCCGCTGGTACGGCGGCCACTACGGCTGGTCCTGGCCCCACGGCTGGCACAGCGTCGGTCACGCGGCCTGCGTGGCCGCGCTTGCGGCGGCGACGGTCACCGGGGACGACGACTACCTCTCCATGGTGGCGACCTCGCTCGACGCCCTCATCGACCGCGGCAAGGTCATGCCGAACACGGAGGCGGACTCCAGCCTGCCGTCCAAGTGGGTGGCGGAACTCGGCCCGGACCGCCACACGCCCACACTCCATCTGCCGCACCGGCACAACGACTCCGGCTGGTTCGACTACAACCCGTCGACGCCCCCCGTGCCGGTGGCTCTGTGGCACCACACCTTCTCGGAGGCCGACCGGGCCCGGCTGGAGCGGCTGCGCGAGGCCGACGGCATCGACTGGCGCACCGTGCGGCCGTTCCGCGCCAAGGAGGAGTCCGGTCACGAGAAGGCGTGGTTCGCCTTCCTCGCCGGCGACGACCCCGGCTACCCGGAGCGGATCCTCGCCGCCGCCCAGGCCCAGGTCCGCCACCGTCTGCGGCGCATCGACCGCTACCGCGACCTGGACGTGCCCGAGGCCGACATCCACGTCTGGCAGCAGTGCAACCCGGTGGCCACCGAGGCCCTCGTGCAGCTGACCTGGGGCGGCCCCCAGGTGATGTACCAGGGCGGTCTGCAGCAGGCGCGGCTCCGCTACCACGACGCCGACGCCCGCCGGCCGGGCCTGCCCACCGACGTCGCCGCGCTGGTCACCTCCATCGCACCCGAGGCGACCACCGTCGAGCTCGTCAACCTCTCGCCCGACACCGACCGCACGGTCATCGTCCAGGCGGGCGCGTTCGCCGAGCACACCATCGCCGGGGTCCGGTACACCACCTGCGCGGACGACGGCTGGATCGGCGACATGTACGACTACGGACACACCGAGCCGGTGGTGTCCGAGGTCGAAGTCCAGTGCGACGGACCCTTTCTGACGGTCCGTCTGCCCGCGTCCACCCGCATCCGGCTCACCCTGCGACTGGGGCTGCGCACCCGCACGCCCAGCTACCGCACGCCGTTCGACACCACGGCCGACCCGACCAACTCGGCCGACACGACAGGGGATTCGGCATGAAGCGCATCGCCCAGACCATCAGGCTCCGCCCCGACCACCGCGAGGAGTACCTCCGGCTCCACTCCGCGGTGTGGCCCGGTGTCGAAGCCGCCCTGCACCGGGCGAACATCCGCAACTACAGCATCTTCCGCCACGGCGACGTGCTGTTCGCCTACCTGGAGTACCACGGCGAGGACTTCGAGGCCGACATGGCGTCCATCGAGGCCCACCCCGAGACCCAGCGCTGGTGGAAGCTGACCGACCCGTGCCAGGAGCCCTGGCCCGACCGGGGCGAGGGCCGTCAGTGGAGCGAGCTCCCCGAGATCTGGCACCTGAGCCCGCCCGGCGACGACGCCACCGCCTGACCCGGCCCGCACCAGCCGAACCCGACTTGGATCTCCTCGTGAACGTACCCGTGCTCGTCGACGCCCACCACCACCTGTGGGACCTGGCCCACCGTCCGCAACCCTGGCTCGACGACCCCGAAGTGGCGTCGATCCGCCGCACCTTCACCGCCGAGGACCTGCGCTCCACCGCCACCCACCCCGTCATGGGCCGGCGGCTGCACGGCACCGTGGTCGTCCAGTGCGTCGCGGAGGTCGCCGAGACCGAGGACCTGCTCGCGCTCGCCGAGCAGGAGCCGCTGATCCAGGCCGTGGTCGGCTGGGCCGACCTGGGGTCCCCGGCGATCGGTGACGTGCTCGACCAGCTGATCGCCGGGCCGGGCGGGGGGTACCTGCGCTCCCTGCGGCACCTCGTCCAGGGGGAGACGGACCCCGACTGGCTGCAACGCCCTGATGTGGAACGCGGTTTGAGGGCGGCCCGGGCTCGCGGGCTGCGCTACGACGTGCTCGTCCGCGACCACCAGCTCGATCAGGCGATCCGGCTCGCGCAACGCTTCCCCGACCTGCCCCAGGTGCTCGACCACGCGGGCAAGCCGGCCATCGCCCGGCGGGACATCGCGGAGTGGGAACGCCGGATGCGGTTGCTGGCCGGGCACCCGCACGTGGTGTGCAAGGTCTCGGGGCTGATCACCGAGGCCGACCACGCGCGGTGGATCACCGCCGACATCCGTCCCGTCTGGGACGTGCTGCTCTCCTCCTTCGGCCCCGAACGGCTGATGTTCGGCTCGGACTGGCCGGTCGCCAACCTGGCGGGCGGCTGGAACCGGTGGGCCGCCACCGTGCACGAACTGCTCACCGGCTGGAGCGAAGACGACGTCCACGCGCTCCTCGCCGGCACCGCGACCGCGTTCTACGGGCTCTCCCCCACAGCCGGGGAGGACGGCGCCACCGGCTCGACGACCTGACCCGCTCCCGTCGCGCGGCGAGAGTCACCACCGCCGAGCCACACCCCACCGCACGCAACCAGCGCCGGCCGCACCTCCATCGCATGCTTTCCGGCGCCGTACGGCTGCCGTGCGCAGACCGCCGAGCGTGAGTTGATCGATTCCAAGGGAGGCCTGCGGAGGATCCTCAGGCGTCGGGGTCGACTTCGGGGTGCGTGAACCGCACGGGCTTGCCCAGCGACCGGGCGTAGGCGATCTCGGCCCGGGTGCTGTCTCCGACGTAGCCGCCGACCACCAGCACCTCGTCAGCGAGCCGGATCTTCGCCCGGTGCAGATCGCCGAGTCGCACCCTCAGCGTCTCGGCCTCGACCGGATCGGACCAGAGTTCGTGCGGCGACTTCATGTCACAGGCCGGTTTGACGACGATCCTCCCGGCTTTGGTCTCCCGCAGATCCGCCTCGTTCATCTCGGTCATGAAGCGGGTGGAGCCGCAGATCACGACGATACGCGGGAGACTCAACAGCTTCTTCGCATCGGCGAGCTTCTCCTCGGGGGTACGCAGGTGCGGGTATGACACTGGTTCCTCCTGGGGATGCGGTGCACGCCCCTTCTCGTACGGCGGTCTGACCGGACACAACGTCAACTATGGCCGACGGGCGCCGATCAGCCGGTTGCCGCCGACTCCCCTACGGGGTGAGCATGCTCGGACCGCGGGGAGACGACGAACCGGGCGGCGATGTCATCGGTCGCAGCAGCGGCGGCGATGCGAGCGATCATGTCGTCTGCCATGGGAGGCAGCGCATCCAGCGGGAACCAGCGGGCGGCAGTGTTCTCACCGTCGGCCGGATGCGGATCACCGGACTGCCAACCGAGCCGGAACACCAGGTCGAGATACTGCGCCTGGTCTCCGTTGTCATAGACCACCGCTTCCGTGACGTGCACCATCACCAGGCGCTCAGGAACCGCGTCGACGCCGGTCTCCTCCAGCACTTCCCGGACCGCGGCGTCCGCCGGCTGCTCTCCAGGATCGATGATGCCGGTCACCGCGGCCCACTCGCCGCTGTCCGCACGTTTCGCCAGTAGGACATCTCCGTCCCTGAGGACTACCGCGGTCACTCCTGACAGCCACAGCGGGTCGTTACCGATCTTCTCTCGCAGCGCGAGGATGAAATCTGGTGTCGCCATCAGGCCAGGATAGAAAGTCTCGCCACAGGTTCGGCTGCGCCCACGACCAGACCAGCACCCGCTCGCTGAAGGTCCTGCGCCCCGGTGGCCTGCTGGTCGCCATCCCGGCCGGTGTCTCCCCGGACCTGGCCCAGGCTGCCGAGGAGGCCGGGGTGCGCGTCACTGCGTACCTGGTCGAGCCGGACGGTCCCGCGCTGACCACGATCGCAGGCCTGATCGACGCCGGTGAGGTCGCCGTCGAGGTGGAGGAGATCTTCCCGCTGGAGCAGGTCGGCACGGCCCACGCCCACGTCGAGGCCGGCCGCACCCGCGGCAAGGTCGTCCTCACCGTGACCGACTGACCTTCCCTGCAGACAGTCAGGAGCAGCACCGTGTACTACGAGATCCGCCGCTACCAGGCGCAGCCCGGGCGCCGCGAGGAGTGGGTGCGCTACATGGAGGACGTGGTCATCCCGTTCCAGGCCTCGCTGGGCATGGACGTGACCGCCTCCTTCGTCGACGCCGAGGACGAGGACGGCTACGTGTGGATCCGCGGGTTCGAGGACGAGGCCCAGAGCGAGGCCCTCTACACAGCCGTGTACGAGCACGACCGCTGGAAGAACGAGATCGGCCCGGTCGTCCACGACCTGCTGATCCCCGAGAAGCCCGTCGCCACCCGCGTGGTCCCCACCCCGGCCTCACCCCTGCGGTGACCTGGCTTGCGGCCCCTCCACCCGCCGCGCACAGCACCGCACAGCACCGCGCGGCGCAGCACAGCAGCGAAGAGAAAGAACCCGACCCATGAGCAAGAAACTCAACCTCGCTGCGGCCGTAGCTGCCGCAGCGGCCGTCTTCGTGTCGGCCCCCTACGCGTCGGCCGTCGCCGGGCGGGAACACCCCAAGCCCGTCGTCCCTGCCGTCAAGACCGTGGCCCCGTTCGACTGGTCCGCCGGGGAGGTACCGGAGAACATCACCGTCAACCCGGACAGCACGTTCACTGTCTCCATGCTGGGCAGCTACGCCGGCAAGCGGCCGGAGCTGGTGCGGGTGAGCGCCAACGGGCAGCACAGGACCGGGCTGGTGACCGGCGTCCTCGGTGACGGCTTCACCGGGAACACCCGGGGCAGCGACGGGACCATCTACTACAACGTGTGGTCCAAGGACGCCTCGCGCGCGGGAGTGTGGAAGCTGCCCCCGGGCGGCCACCCCAGCCGCCTCGCGGCCCTGCCCGCGGACGGCCTGCCGAACGGACTCGCGATCGACCCTTCCGGACACATACTCTACGTCTCCGACAGCTACAAGGGCACGATCTGGGCCGTCCCGGTCGCAGGGGGCCAAGCCAGAACGTGGCTGACCGACCAGGCTCTCGCGCCGGTCCCGACGGCTTCGATACCGATAGGCGTCAACGGGCTGCGCTACCACAACGGGGCAGCATGGGTCACGAACTTCAACAAAAGCACCCTGCTGCGGGTTCCCGTGACCGCTGCCGGGAAGCCGGGCCGCATCCGCCAGGTGACCGGTGGTGAGGTGGGCATTGACGACTTCAACTTCCTCTCTGCCCGCTCCGACATTGTGTTCACCGCGCTGAACACGCAGAACACGGTGGACGTGGTCTACCCAGACGGCACGAAGGTCACCGTGCTCACTGCGGCCGACGGGCTGACCGGCCCCACCGCCACCGCCGTACACGGCCACGAGCTGTACATCACCGACGCCTCGCTTGCCGCCCCGCACCACCCGCAGCTGCAGGGCGGCCGGATCAACCTCGCGGCGCTGCAGGGCAGCTGACCTTGCAGCGCCGGAGCCACGGCCTCACACCTCGCCGCGGCCCGGCCGCGCCCGGGTGGGGGGCGGGGGGGCGGGGCCGGGGGGGGGGGGGCGCCGGCCCCCGCGGGCGGACCCGGGCGCGCCCCGGCCCCCGCCGGGG